>JAQGNJ010000143.1 GCA_028291885.1 Ramlibacter sp.
GTCGCCGGGCAGGTGCCGAAGGCGCACGAGTCTCCAGGATTGCAATTCCTTGAGCCCCATGCTCACGTTGGAGCGCGAGAACTCGAGCGACTCAGCAATCTGGTCGGCGTTGAGTGCGCGCTCCGAAATGAAGATCAGCGCATTGATTTGGCCGACCGTGCGATTGATGCCCCAGCGGCTGCCCATTTCGCCGAAGTGCGAAACGAACTGGCGGCTGAGCGGTGGCAGGTGGTTTTGGATCGCCATGCGCGGATTCTAGGCGAGCTTTTGCACTTTCAGTAATGTCTGAAACATCAGAATAGTACTGGATGGATAAACAGCTAAGATGCGGCCATGCCTGAAGTCCGCATCCCGGTTGAAGCGATCAAGGGCCGGGGCGCCGCCACCCGGATGGCGCACCGGTTCGAGAAAGACGTGCGCCAGGATTACGACGACGGCTGGGGCACGCTGGAGCAGGCCGAAGGCGGGATCGCCCGCACCGAAGTGATCTGGGAAGACTGCCGCAGCGCCATCAGCTCCAACGATTCGCCGGACATCTACTTCGACCGCTCGATCAATCCCTACCGCGGCTGCGAGCACGGCTGCATCTACTGCTATGCGCGGCCGACGCACAGCTACCTGAACATGTCGCCGGGGCTGGACTTCGAGACGAAGATCATCGCCAAGCGCAACATCGCCGCCGTGCTGCGCGCCGAGCTGTCCAAGACAAGCTATCGACCCAGCGGCCTGGCGATCGGCACCGCGACGGACTGCTACCAGCCCGTGGAGCGCGAGCTGCGGCTGACGCGGTCGGTGATCGAGCTGTTGAATGAAAGCCATCACGCGTTCTCGATGGTGACCAAGTCCAGCGGGGTGGAGCGCGACCTCGACCTGCTGGCGCCGATGGCCGCGCAACAGCTGGTGGCGGTCTACGTCACGATCACGACGCTGGACCCGGAGCTCACGCGCAAGCTGGAGCCGCGCGCGGCCGCGCCGCATCGCCGGCTGCGCACCATCCGCACGCTGGCGGAGCACGGCATTCCGGTCGGCGTGAGCCTGGCGCCGCAGATCCCGTTCCTGACCGAGGACATGGAGCAGGTGCTGGAAGCGGCCTGGGATGCGGGCGCGCGCAGCGCCTTCTACCATGTGCTGCGCCTGCCCTGGGAGGTGAGCCCGCTGTTTCGCCAATGGCTGGAGCTGCACTATCCGCAGCGCTCGGAGCGGATCATGGCGCGGGTCCACGACATGCGTGGCGGCAAGGACTACGACAGCGACTTCGCGACCCGGATGAAGGGAACGGGCCCCTGGGCGGACCTGATCGGCCAGCGCTTCCGCAAGGCCGCCAGCCGGCTGGGATTCAACCGAACCCGCGTCGAGCTCGACCTGCAGGCGTTCCGCCGGCTTGGGGCGGCAGGGCAAGGCAACCTGTTCTGAACGGCCGGCGCGTCAGGGGACGCACTGGGCCGCATCCTTGGCCGCGGCGTCGCGCTCTTGCTTCTGGCGCGTGTCGGCCGGGGTTGCGGCCACCACGGCGACCGGCGCGGCCATGAAGCTGATCAACTGCTTCTCCTGCGTGCGCGCTGCCTGGGCGATCACTTGCACGGGCACGTTGGGCGCGACCTGCTGCATGGTTGCGGCAGTGGTCGCCTGATTGGAAGCTGCCGCCGGCGCGGGTGCGGACGCCGGTGCGGCCGGAGTCGCCCCTGCGGCGGGCGGGGGTGCGGCTGCAGTGGTGGTCGGATTCGAGGAGGTGCCGGTTGCGGCATTGCCGTTGCTGCTGCTGATTGCGGTGGCGCCGGTCGGGTTGCTGCCGCTGCTGCCGCTGCTGTCGCTGCTCGTGCTGCTGCTACCGCTTCCACTGCTGCTGTCGTTGTTGCCGCTGTTGCTGGCGCTGCTGCCGCTATTGCCGCTACTGCTGCTACCGCTACCGCTGCTGCTGCTGCTTGTATTGCTGCCACTGCCACTGCTGCCGGTACCGGTGCCGGTGCTGCTGCTGCCACTGCTGCTGCTGCCACTGCTGCTGCCCGAGCTGCTGCCCGACCCGCCGCCATGGTCCTTGTCGTCCTTGTCTTTCTCCTTCTTTTCCTTTTCCTCCTTGTCCTTCTTTTCCTTTTCTTCCCGCTCCCGGTCCGAATCGAGGCTCTTGGCGAGCAGGAGGACGAGGCCGGTGCGGATCTCGCCGTCGATGACGCTGGAGCGGGCCGCAACCAGCCGCAGCTTGTTGCCATCGAACTCGGCGCCTTCGGCACGGATGAAGCCGCTGTGGCGCAGGTTGGCGGCGAACATGCCGACGGCGTCGCCGTGCAGCACGCCGAGGTTGACGGCGCTGTCCGTCGGCGCGGTCACCTCCAGGCGGATCCCTTCGAGGCCGCGGCCCGTGACTTCCACCGTCTGGCCGGCGGCGAGGATCACCGCGCCGTCCGGCGCCCGGACAAAGCCCGTCGCGCCGACGGTGACGCTGGGCGCGATCAGCACCACGTCGCCGGACTGGGCGAGCACGCTGCCATCGACGCGCAGCGCCGCGCCAGGCGCGCCACCGTCGAAGCGAAGCCGGCCCGCCAATGCATCGGCATCGGACATGCGCAAGGTGGACGCCGTGAAACCGGCCGTGTCGACGACCGCGCCCTGGCCGACGGTGATCCCGGCGGGATTGACCAGCACCAGCCTGCCGTTGGAGGACAGCGTCCCCAGGATCAGCGACGGATCGCTGCCGCGGACCCGGTTGATCGAGGTGCTGGCCGCATCGGGCTGGACGAAGCGTGTGGTGCCGCCTTGCGGCACGGAGAACGATTGCCAGTCGATCGCGGAATGCCGGGTGCCCGCGCCGTTGCGGGTCGTGACCGTCGTCTGGTTGCCCTGGGTGGCGATGCTGGCCTGCCCGTGGACGGCGGTTGCGCCGCTGGCCTGGGCCGCTGCGACGCCGGGGCCGAGAGCCAGTGCGGCCGCGACGGCCAGCAGCGACAAGGGTCGCCGCCGGAATGAAGGCAGCAGGCCCTTGCCACGGTTTTCAAGTTCAGCTGGATTGCGCTTCATGTTGACTTGCTCCGGACTGCAGAGAGGCAGATCGGTTGCGCCTCGATACCGCAAGTGGCAAACACTTACGACCGGTCACAGCGTAAAAGTCGAGGTTCCAGCCGCTGGTAGGCGCTTGCCCGCGGTGCCTGTAGGAATGCGCCTAGGGCGGCACTTTGTCACTGCGCGAACAGCAGCCATCCCGTAACCAGCATGGCGGCCGCCCCGATCGCCATGCCGGTGAGGTTGGCCGCCAGCTGCCTGGGCCCGGGCAGCCTCCTGAGCTGCAGCTGCCAGACCCACAACATCGGCAGCAGGCCCAGGCAGGCGACCACCGCGGGAAACTGCCAGCGCAGCAAGCTGGGCCAGGTCGGCAGGACCAGTGCGCGCAGTCCGTGGTCGAGCAAGGTGCTGTCCAGCGGCTTGGCCTGGACCCAGATGCAGGCCGCGACCAGGGCGGCGAGCAGCAGCAGGAGGGTGGTCGCCCGCTTGATCGTGCGGCGCCAGCCCAGGAGGCTGAGGAAGGCGCCGCTGGCTGCGGCGATGAACGCTCCCGCCAGCAGAGCCCGGGTCAGCCCGGGGCTGTCGCCCAGCGACCGGACTTCGCGCCACAGGGCGACGTTGCAAGCGAACCCGATCCAGAGGCTCGCCAGCAGCACCAGCCAGCCCGGGTGGGTGGCGGTGCGGCTCTCGCCCGGGGCGAGGATCGACGAATATCCTGTGGAACGAAAAAGCTTCAGGGACATTGCCGCGCATTGTCCCCCGAATCCCGGCGAGCGGCCTTCGGGAATCGGCCGAACCGGCCGCCCGGCGTTGCTTAGGCGTTGAAGAATCCGCGCAACTTGTCGGCCCAGGTCCCCTCGCTCGGGGAGTGCTTGGGCCCGCCCTTCTTGAGCGATTCGCCCAGTTCCTTGAACAGCTTGCGCTGGTGTTCCGTCAGCTTGACCGGCGTCTCCACCGTGACGTGGCAGTACAGGTCGCCGGGATAGGACGAACGCACGCCCTTGATGCCCTTGCCGCGCAGGCGGAACTGCTTGCCGCTTTGCGTGCCTTCGGGGATGTCGATCGCCGCCTTGCCCTGCAGCGTCGGCACGTCGATCTCGCCGCCGAGTGCGGCGGTGGGGAAGCTGATCGGCACGGCGCAATGCAGGTCGTCGCCGTCGCGCTCGAAGATCTCGTGCTTCTTCAGCCGGATCTCGATGTACAGGTCGCCGGGCGGGCCGCCATTGGTGCCCGGCTCGCCGTTGCCGGCGCTGCGGATGCGCATGCCGTCGTCGATGCCTGCGGGGATCTTCACTTCCAGCGTCTTCTGCTTCCTGACCTTGCCCTGGCCGTGGCAGGTGGTGCAGGGCTCGGGGATGATCTTGCCGGTGCCGCGGCAGTGCGGACAGGTCTGCTGCACGCTGAAGAAGCCCTGGCGCATCTGGACCACGCCCTGGCCCTGGCAGGTGGTGCAGGTCTTGGCCTGGGTGCCGGGCTTGGCGCCCGAGCCGCTGCAGGTTTCGCACTCGTCCCAGGTCGGGATGCGGATCTGCGCTTCCTTGCCTTCGGCCGCTTCCTCCAGCGTGACCTCCATCGCGTACGACAGGTCGGCGCCGCGGAAGACCTGGCGCCCGCGTCCGGCGCCGGCGGCGCCGCCCCGGCCCTGGCCGAAGATGTCGCCGAAGATGTCGCCGAAGGCTTCCGCGAAGCCGCCGAAGCCTTCCGCGCCCGGTCCGCCGCCGCGCATGTTGGGGTCCACCCCGGCGTGGCCGTACTGGTCGTACGCGGCGCGCTTGTCGGTGTCCGACAGCATCTCGTACGCTTCCTTGGCCTCCTTGAACTTCGCTTCGGCGTTCTTGTCCTCACCCTGGTTGCGGTCGGGGTGGTACTTCATCGCCAGCTTGCGATAAGCCTTCTTGATTTCCTCTTCCGACGCGTTCTTGGGGACGCCGAGGATCTCGTAATAGTCTCTTTTGGTGGCCATCGTTGTTGAGCTTGTTGACGCAAAACGCCGCGTCGACCTTTCCTTGCGGGACCGATCGAACGCGGCGAGTTACAGAGCGCTGGGCGCGTCCGGCATCAGCCTTTCTTGACTTCCTTGACTTCCGCGTCGACCACGTTGTCGTCGTCGGCCGGCTTGGAGCCGCCCGCTTCCGCGCCGCCACCCGCACCGGCGCCGCCCGCCGCCTGCGCGGCCTGCTGCGCCTGCATGTCGGCGTACATCTTCTCGCCGAGCTTCTGGCTCACGGCCATCAGGGCGTTGCTCTTTTCCTCGATCGCGGACTTGTCCTCGCCCTTGAGCGCGGCTTCCACGTCCTTGATCGCGGCCTCGATCTTTTCCTTCTCGCCGGCGTCCAGCTTCTCGCCGTACTCGGCCAGGCTCTTGCGCACGCTGTGCACCGTCGCCTCGGCCTGGTTGCGGGCCTGGACGATCTCGAGCTTCTTCTTGTCCTCGGCGGCGTTGAGCTCGGCGTCCTTCACCATCTTCTGGATCTCCTCTTCGGAGAGGCCGGAGTTGGCCTTGATGGTGATCTTGTTTTCCTTGCCCGTGCCCTTGTCCTTGGCGCCCACGTGCAGGATGCCGTTGGCGTCGATGTCGAAGCTCACCTCGATCTGGGGCAGGCCGCGCGGCGACGGCGGGATGCCCTCGAGGTTGAACTCGCCGAGCAGCTTGTTGCCCGTGGCCATCTCGCGCTCGCCCTGGTAGACCTTGATCGTCACGGCCGGCTGGTTGTCGTCGGCGGTGGAGAAGGTCTGCGCGAACTTGGTCGGGATGGTCGTGTTCTTGGTGATCATCTTGGTCATCACGCCGCCCAGGGTCTCGATGCCCAGGGACAGGGGAGTGACGTCCAGCAGCAGCACGTCCTTGCGGTCGCCGCCCAGCACCTGGCCCTGGATGGCGGCGCCCACGGCAACCGCTTCGTCCGGGTTCACGTCCTTGCGCGGCTCGCGGCCGAAGAATTCCTTGACCTTCTCCTGCACCTTGGGCATGCGGCTCATGCCGCCGACCAGGATCACGTCGTGGATGTCGGAGACCGACACGCCCGCGTCCTTGATCGCCGTGCGGCAGGGAGCCATGGTGCGCTCGATCAGTTCGTCGACCAGCGACTCCAGCTTGGCGCGGGTCAGCTTGATGTTCAGGTGCTTGGGGCCCGACGCGTCGGCCGTGACGTACGGCAGGTTGATGTCGGTCTGCGCGCTGTTGGACAGCTCGATCTTGGCCTTCTCGGCCGCTTCCTTCAGGCGCTGCAGCGCGAGCACGTCCTTGGACAGGTCGACGCCCTGGTCCTTCTTGAACTCGGCAATGATGTAGTCGATGATGCGCTGGTCGAAGTCTTCGCCGCCCAGGAAGGTGTCGCCGTTGGTGGACAGCACCTCGAACTGCTTCTCGCCCTCGACGTCGGCGATCTCGATGATCGAGATGTCGAAGGTGCCGCCGCCCAGGTCATAGACCGCGATCTTGCGGTCGCCGCGCTCCTGCTTGTCCAGGCCGAAGGCCAGGGCAGCCGCGGTCGGCTCGTTGATGATGCGCTTGACGTCCAGGCCGGCGATCCGGCCGGCGTCCTTGGTGGCCTGGCGCTGGGCGTCGTTGAAGTACGCCGGCACCGTGATGACGGCTTCGGTCACCGTCTCGCCGAGATAGTCTTCGGCGGTCTTCTTCATCTTGCGCAGGATGTCGGCCGACACCTGCTGCGCCGAGATCTTCTTGCCGTGCACCTCGACCCAGGCGTCGCCGTTGTCGGCGGGCACGATCTTGTAGGGCATCAGGTCGATGTCCTTCTGCACTTCCTTCTCGCTGAACTTGCGGCCGATCAGGCGCTTGACCGCGTACAGCGTGTTCTTCGGGTTGGTGACGGCCTGGCGCTTGGCGGAAGCGCCGACCAGGATCTCGCCGTTTTCCAGGTAGGCGACGACCGAAGGCGTGGTGCGCGCGCCTTCGCTGTTCTCGATGACCCGGGGCGTATTGCCCTCCATGACCGCGACGCACGAATTGGTCGTGCCCAGGTCGATACCGATGATCTTTCCCATGTTCTTTCTCCTTGTGCTTGCGGCGCGATGGCCGATTCGATCTGTATGGGCGCTACTTGCGGCTCAGTCCGGACGTTTCAAGACTTGTCCGGCGACGTGACGGTGACCAGCGCGGGGCGCAGCACGCGGTCGGCGATGGAATAGCCCTTCTGGAGCACGCCGACCACGGTGTTGGGTTCCTGCGCGGCGGGCACGACCGAGATGGCCTGGTGCCGGTGCGGATCGAACCTGGTTCCGGGCGCCGGGTCGATCTCGATCACCTTGTTGCGCTCGAGCGCGCTTTTCAGCTGGCGCAGCGTGGCTTCCGCGCCTTCGCGGATCACCTCCACCGGCGCGTCCCTGGTGGCCAGTCCGGCCTCCAGGCTGTCGGCCACTGGAAGCAGGCTTTCGGCAAAGCTCTCGACGGCGTACTTGCGGGCCTTGGAGATGTCCTCGTCGGCCCGGCGGCGGGTGTTCTGCATCTCGGCCTGGGCCCGCAGGTATTGCTCGCCGATCTCGGCGTTCTTTGCCTGGAGTTCGGCCAGGCGGGCCTGGAGCTCGGCGCTGTCCAGGGCCGAGCCGGCGATGTTGTCCTGGCCGGCGGACTGGGCGTCCGCCGCCGCGTCTTGCGGCTGCGGGGATTCGGGTGTTTGGTTCTCTGGCATGTTCTTCGATGCGGTGAGGCTGGAAGGGAAAACGTGTGCTGGCTGGGATCTGGGGACGTCCAGGGGTATTTCAAGGACGGTAGAGTGGTTGTTTTCCCCTATGCCAAGGAGGACCCGACGATGACGATCGCCGAGGGCATCGAGGAGCAGGCCGAGCAGTGCCTGAGGAACATCTCGGCCGCCCTGGAGCAGGCCGGCTCGGGCCTCCAGGACATCGTCCGGGTCATCTATGTCGTGCCCCACGGCCCCGACTTCCCGGCCATCTTTCCGGTCCTGCGCAAGCACCTCGGCCAGGTCCGCCCGGCCGCGATGATGATTTCGGCCGGCCTGTCCGACCCGCGCATGCGGCTCGAGATCCAGGTCACGGCCAGGCGCGGCTCGGGCGCCTGACGCTCAGTGGGCGTCGAGCAGTTCGACGTCGAACTTCAGCGTGGCGTTGGGCGGGATCACGCCACCGGCGCCGCGGGCGCCGTAACCGAGCTGCGGCGGGATGATCAGGGTGCGCTTGCCGCCGATCTTCATGCCGGCGACGCCTTCGTCCCAGCCCTTGATCACCATGCCGGCGCCCAGGGAGAAGGCGAACGGGTCCTTGCGGTCGACGCTGGAATCGAACTTCGCGCCCTGCATGCCGTCGTTGTACAGCCAGCCGGTGTAGTGCACGTGGACGTGCTGGCCGGTCTTGGCTTCGGCGCCGCTGCCGACGGTCGTGTCTTCGTACTGGAGGCCGGAAGGGGTGGTGTTCATTGGGGTCCTTTGGTCAGTTTCGGCGGAACCCGCAAGTGTAGCGAGCGGGCGCCGCTCATTTCTTCTTCGCCTGGCTGATGACCCACTTGGCGGCGAAGGCCTGCAGCTCGTTGATGCGCCGGAGCAGGTCGGAGCCCGAGGGCGTGACGCAATAGCCGTCGCTGCCGTGGTTGACGAGGCCCGCCTCGCGCAGCTCCTTGATCCGGGTGTTCAGCGTGTTGGGCGTGATGCCGCCGACGCTGTCCTGCAGCAGGCGGAAGGTCTGGGCATGGCCGTCCTTGAGCGCCCACAGGACACGCATCGCGTATCGCGACTCCAGCAGGCCCAGCAGCTGGCTGATCGCGGCGTTTTCCTTGGAACTCATGGGCATCTCCTGGCGCTTGCGGCTGCACTGCGGGGTACGCGAGTGTACGCAGTTCCTGCTATACAAACAATAGCAGAGCGGGCCCCGCGGCCGGTGGACGCGCCCTCGGGACGGCTCAGAGATAGATCTTCTTGAGCAGCCGGATCAGCGTCTTGCCTTCGCTGGGCGTGAGGCGCGAAGCGATCTGCGCCTCCAGCTGCACCGCGGTGCTCTCCGCTTCCGCCATCAGCCTGGCGCCGGCGTCGGTCAGGTGCAATCCCATCGCGCGGCCGTCCGTCGGATGCGGCAGGCGCGTGATGAGTTCGCGCCGCTCCAGGCCGTTGATCATGCCCACCAGGTTGGGCGGCAGGATGCCGAGCGTGCTGCACAACTGGCGCGACGTGATGCCGGGGTTGTGGGTGATCAGGGACAGGACGGAGAAGTCCACCGGCCGCAGGTCGTACACCGCCATCCTCTGCAGGAACACCTCGATCACGGCCAGCGCGGCGCGCCTGGCGTTGTAGCCGAGCAGCCCTTCCAGGTAGCTGGTGTCGACCTCTTCGACCGACGGAGTCGCTGCAGTCTTGCGGGCAGGCATGGCTTTTCTCATGGGTCAGGTCGTCTCGCGCGTGGCGGGCGCTTGCGCCAGCTGCGCCTTGATGATGTCCAGGCGCAGCGCGAATTCCGGCAGCACCCAGCGCCTGAAAGCGGCCGAGCCGCCGGTCCAGCGCTCCGGCGCGGGCGCTTGGGGCGCGGCCGCATCGATGCGGGTCCACGCCCAGGCCAGCAGCGCAAGTGCGAGGGCGCGCAGGTAGTCGCCGGCGATCCAGTACGGCAGGTCCGGCTGCAGCTTGAACGCCTGCGCCAGCTGCGTCGTCAGGTAGCGCAGTTCGGCCAGCCGGCGCAGCACGTCGGCATGCGCTTCCTGCGCCGCGTCGAGGTCGCCGCGCAATTGCAGCAACAGCGCCGACAGCGCCGCGCCGCCGTCGGGCAGCACCTTGCGCACCAGCAGGTCGATCGCCTGGATCTCGTTCGTGCCCTCGTAGATCATCGTCACCCGCGAATCGCGCACGATCTGCTCGATGCCCGATTCGCGCACGTAGCCGTGGCCGCCGAACACCTGCAGGCAGTCGCTCGCGCCGTGAAAGCCCTGGTCGGTGCAGACCGACTTGAGGACCGGCGTCACCAGGCTGCACCAGCGCTCGGCGGCGGCGCGGCGCGCGGCGTCGCCGTGGTGCCTGGCCAAATCGAGTTCGACCCCGGTGCGGTAGGCCAGGACACGGGCGCCGTCGATCCAGGCCCGCTGGGTGTCGAGGATGCGGCGCACGGCCGGATGGCCAATGATCGGGTCGGCCGGCTGGCCGGCGTCGCGCGGGCCGGGCACCCGCATCTGCCGCCGCTCCTGCGCGTAGGCGTCGGCCTTCTGCCAGGCCGCGTCGAGCAGGCCGATGCCCTGCAGCGCCACGTGCAGCCGGGCCGCGTTCATCATCGCGAACATGGCATTCAGGCCGCGGCCGGCCTCGCCGACCAGCCAGCCGGTCGCGTCCTCGAAGCGCATCGAGCAGGTGGGGCTGCCGTGCAAGCCCATCTTTTCCTCGATGCGGTCGCAGCTCGCCATGTTGCGCCCGCCATCGGGCAAGACCTTGGGCACCAGGAACAGCGACAGCCCCTTGGGGCCCGGCGGCGCCTCCGGCAGTCTTGCGAGCACGAGATGCACGATGTTGTCCGTCAGGTCGTGCTCGCCGCCGGAGATGAAGATCTTGGCCCCGCTGATGCCGTAACTGCCGTCGGTCCGGGCCAGGGCGCGCGTGCGGACCAGTCCCAGGTCGCTGCCGGCATGCGCTTCGGTCAGGCACATGGTCGCCAGCCACTCGCCGCTGGCGATCTTCGCCAGGTAACGGGTCTTGAGCTGCTCGCTGCCGTGGTGCCGCAGGCATTCGTACGCGCCATGCAGCAGGCCGGGCGCCATGGTCCAGCCGTGGTTGGCCGCGCTCAGCCACTCATAGAGCACGCCTTCCAGCACCCAGGGCAGGCCCTGGCCGCCGTCTTCGGGCGCGCAGGCCAGGGCGGGCCAGCCGGCTTGCCAGAATGCCTGGTAGGCGGCACGAAAGCCGGGCGGCGTGGTGACGACGCCGGCGTCGAACCGGCAGCCCGGCGAATCGCCGACGGCCTGCAGCGGCGCGATCACTTCGCCGACGAACTTGCCGGCTTCGTCCAGCACCTGGTCCAGCAAGGCGGCGTCTGTTTCGGCGAAGGCGGGCAGCGCCTGCAGCTGCGCCGGCGCCTGCAGCACCTGTTCGAGGATGAAGCGGACGTCGTCGGGGCGGGGCGAGTAATTCATGCGCTCAGGTCAGCGGCACCTGGTGGCGATCTCAGGATTCCGGGGTGAAGCCGATCTGCCTGATCAGGCGGCGCCACTCTTCGGCATCGGAACGCAGCAGGTCGCCCAGAACCTGCGACGAGGAGGACTGCACTTCCATGCCGACATGCGCCATGCTGCTGACCAGGTCCGGCTGCGCCAGCGCGGGCTGCAGGTAGGCGGCGGCGCGGCGCGCGACTTCGGGGCTCGCCTTGCCGGGCAGGAACACGCCGTACCACTCGCGCACCGTGATCGGGTAGCCCTGCTGCCGGTACGTCGGCACGTCGGGGACGAAGGGACTGCGTTCGATGCCGGAGATGGCCAGCAAGCGCAGGCGGCCGCTCTTGAGGTAAGGCAGGTAGTCACCGACCGGCGAGGACATCGCGGAGATCTGGCCACCGAGCAGGTCCTGGATGCCGGGCGCCGAGCCGCGGTAGGGGATGTGCTTGAGGTCGCTGCCGGCCTGCTTGTTCAGCAGCGCGACGATCAGGTGCGGCATGGAACCCGCGCCGGGCGAACCGTAGTTGCCCCTCTCCGGATTGGCCTTGCTCCAGGCCAGGAAGTCCTTGATCGTCTTCACGCTCGCCGGCACCGCCGGTCCCACGCCGAGCGCGTGGTTGAAGTAGCAGGCCAGCGACACCGGCTGCACGTCTTCCAGCGGCTTGTACGGCAGGCTCTTGTAGACGTACGGGTAGATCGAGAGCATCGACGAAGGCGTGAGCAGCAGCGTGCTGCCGTCGGCGGGGCTGTCGCGCAGGGCCGTGACGGCGATCTGGCCCCCGGCGCCCGGCTTGTTCTCGACCACGACGTTGGTCGCGTAATTGCCGCGCAGCTTGTCGGCGATGCGGCGCGATATGGCGTCGCTGGTGCCGCCCGGCGGGAAGCCGCAGAGGATCTTCGCCAGTTCCAGCGACTGGGCGCTGGCGGGCAGTGGCAAGCCGCCGGCGCCGAGGGCGGCCAGTGCGGCGGAGGTCTTCATGAAATCACGGCGAGTGGTCATTGCTTGCTCCTGGTGGATGCCGCTCAGCGCGGGGCCATGCGAAGCGCGCCGTCGAGACGGATCACTTCGCCGTTGAGATGGTTGTTGGTGACGATGTGGCAGGCCAGCTGCGCGAACTCCTCGGGCTTGCCAAGGCGCGGCGGGAACGGGATGGAAGCGGCCAGCGAAGCCTGCACCGCCTCGGGCAGCTGCTTCATCAGAGGCGTGGCGAACAGGCCCGGCGCGACGGTGCAGACGCGGATGCCGTGTTGCGCCAGGTCGCGCGCCATCGGCAGCGTCATGCCGACCAGGCCGCCCTTGGAGGCGCTGTAGGCCTGCTGTCCGACCTGGCCGTCGAAGGCCGCGACCGAGGCGGTGAACATCATCACGCCGCGCTCGCCGTCGTCCAGCGGCGCGAGCTTGACGCAGTCGGCGGCGAACAGGCGGCTGACGTTGTAGCTGCCGATCAGGTTGACGTTGATCACGCGCGCGAAGTCTTCCAGCGGCGCGGCGCTGCCGTCCTTGCCGACGATGCGCCTGGCGCTGCCGATGCCGGCGATGTTCATCAGGATGCGCGCGGCGCCGTGGGCGGCCGATGCCTTCGCCAGCGCGGCGCTCACGCTGTCGGTGCTGGTGATGTCGCACTGGCAGGCGACGCCGCCGATGTTGACCGCAACTTTTTCGGCGAGCTCGATGTTGACGTCGAACACGGCGACCCTGGCGCCGAGCCGCGCCAGCTCGCGCGCCGTCGCTTCGCCCAGGCCGGAGGCGCCGCCGGTGACGATGGCGGCTTGTCCCAGGATGTTCATGTCAGGCCTTCCGACGAGCCGCCTCTAGGCAAGGCCTGCGCCCCCTCGGGGGGCAGCGAACGTATGTGAGCGTGGGGGTCCATTAGTTTGCCTTCGGTTGCAGCGTGAACGCCAGCGTGCCGCCGTGCAGTGCATCGACCATTGCGTCGCGGTGCTTGAGCACGGCGCGCTGGTTGATCGAGCCCTTGTCGGTGACTTCGCCCTTGTCGATCGAGGGCGCCTCGTGCATCAGGTGCAGGCGGGCGACGCGGGTGGCGCTGCCGGTCGCGGAGGCGGCGAGTTCGTCGACGACCTTCTGGAAGTGCGCCTGCACCGGCGCGCTTTCCAGCACCTGCTGCAGCGTCGCTTCGGCCGGCAACCCGGCGAGTTGCCGCACGGCGGCCGCCGGGAAGATCAGCGCGCCGACTTCCTTCAGGTTGATGCCGGTGATCACCGCGTCCTGCACGTACGGCGCGCCGGCGGCGATGATCTTCGAGCGCATCGGGCCGACGCTGACGAAGGTCCCGGTGGCCAGCTTGAAGTCCTCGGCGATCCGGCCGTCGAACTTCAGGCCCTGGTGCGGATCGTTCTCGTCGATCCAGAGCACGGCGTCGCCGGTGCAGAAGAAACCTTCCTCGTCGAAGCATTCCCGGGTCGCCTCGTCGTTGCGCCAGTATCCCGGCGTGATGTTCGGGCCCTTGTACCGGACCTCGGTCTTGCCCTCGGCCGGCACCAGCTTGAGCTCCATGCCGGGCGTCGGCACGCCGAGATAGCCGGCTTTCACGTTGGGGTTGGTGATGAAGATGGCGAACGGCGACGACTCGGTCATCCCCAGGCCGGTGCCCATCACGATGCGCTCGCCGATCTCGCGCTCCTGCACCTCGTGCAGCGTGTCCCACACCGGCTGCGCCAGCGCGGCGCCGGCGTAGAAGAACATGCGCACCCGCGACAGCAGGTTCTTGCGCAGGGCGTCGTCGGTCGTCATCGCGTTGGCGATGGCCTCGAAGCCGGTCGGCACGTTGAAATAGACGGTGGGCGCGATCTCGCGCAGGTTGCGAAGCGTCTCCTGCATCAGCGCCGGCGTCGGCTTGCCGTCGTCGATGTAGAGCGTGCCGCCGTTGTAGATCGTCAGCCCCACGTTGTGGTTGCCGCCGAAGGTGTGGTTCCACGGCAGCCAGTCGATCAGCACCGGCGGCTCCTCGGCCAGCACCGGCATCGACTGGCGCATCTGCTGCTGGTTGGCGCACCACATGCCGTGGGTGTTGACCACCGCCTTGGGCAGCTTGGTCGAGCCCGACGTGAACAGGAACTTGGTGATCGTGTCGGGCCCGGTGGCCTGCATCGCGGCGTCGACCGCCGGCGTCGGGACGGTCGCCAGCAGCTCGGACAGGCGGGTCGTCTTGCGGCCTTCGATCGCGCCTTCGTTGAGGACCACCTCGACGTCCTTGCCGACGGTCGCCTGGATCGCCTTGCCATAACGCGCCGTGTCGCTGGCGAAAATGAGGCCCGGCGTCAGCGTCTCCAGCACGTGGCGCAGTTTGTCGTAGTCCACGCTGACGACGCTGTACGCAGGCGAAGCAGGGCAGTAGGGGATGCCGGCGTACAGGCAGCCGAGCGCGATCTGCGCGTGCTCGATGCTGTTCTCGCTCAGGATCACGACGGGACGGTCCGGCCCGAGCCCGCGATCGAGCAGGGCCTGGCCCATGGCGCGCGCGCCAGCCAGCGCCTCGCGATAGCTCACATGGCGCCACTCGCCGGTGCTGCCGTCGGCGTTCCTGGTGCGGCGCGCCAGGAAGGTGCGCTCCGGAGTCGTCTGCGCCCAGTGCAGCAAACGGTCCGTCATGCGCCGGGCATGCGGCTGGAGCGGCTGCTCGGCGCGCATGTAGCGCACGCCGTCCTTGCCGTCCCGCATCACGACGCGCGTGACGCCGAACTTGAGGTCGCGGTAACGCGCACCGACAGTGGTCATGCTCATGCCTTCTTGACTTTAGCGGCCTTGCCGTCCAGGAACGCCTTGACGCGGCTCTTGGCTTCGGGCGCGCTCTGGGCGATGGCGGCCATCAGCGCCTCGGTGAAGAAGCCCTGGTCGGCCGGCTGTTCGGCGATGCGGGGCAGGGCGTGCATCAGCGCGTAGTTGGTCAGCGGCGCGTTCTCGGCGACCCGCAGCGCCAGCTCCATCGCCTTGGCCGTGGCCTGGCCCTGCGGCACGAGGTATTGCGCGAAGCCGGCGCGCTCGCCGTCCTGCGCGTTGTAGACGCGGCCGGTCAGCATCATGTCGGTCATGCGGGCCGCGCCGATGAGCCGGGGAATGCGCACCGCGCCGCCGCCGCCGACGAAGATGCCGCGCGAGCCTTCGGGCAGAGCGTAGAACGTGGTTTCGTCGGCGACGCGGATGTGGCAGGCGCTCGCCAATTCCAGCCCGCCGCCGACCACCGCGCCGTGCAGCGCGGCGATGACCGGAACCGGGCCGTACTGCACCTGCTCCAGCGCCGCATGCCACATGCGCGAGTGGTGCAGGCCCTGGCCGGCGTCGCGGTCCCTGATTTCGGACAGGTCCAGGCCGGCGCAGAAATGCTCGCCGGAACCGTCGAGCACGGCCGCGCGGACTCCGCTGTCGGGCAGCTCCTTTTCGAACACGTCGCGCAGGCCGAGAATCAGGCTGTCGCTCAGCGCATTGCGCTTGGAGGGGCGGTTCAGCCGGATCAAGGCGACGGGGCCCTGGAGCTCCAGGAGGATGTCTTTGTGGGTCATGGGATATTTGCCAGTGGGTCGGATTATTGTTATAAACAATAACCAAATTCAAGCAAGTCCAGGGTCCGTTTCCCTAGGGCTTACCCTAGTCAGGCGCGCAACCGGAGACAAACCATGGACCACGCCAATCTCGTCGCCATCGACATCCACACCCACGCGGAAGTGAGCTGCTGGAATCCCTTCGACAACTACGGCGAGGAGTACGACCGGGCCGCCGACAAATACTTCCGCAACAGCAAGCGGCCGACGATCGAAGAGACGATCGCGTATTACCGCGAACGCAAGATCGGCCTCGTCATGTTCACGGTGGACAGCGAATCCAAGCTGGGCCGCCGCCGCATCCCGAACGAGGAGATCGCCGAGGCGGCGCAGAAGAACAGCGACATGATGATCTGCTTCGCCAGCATCGATCCGCACAAGGGCAAGATGGGCGCGCGCGAAGCCGAGCGGCTGATCAAGGAGCACGGCGTCAAGGGCTTCAAGTTCCATCCGACGGTGCAGGGCTACCACCCCTACGACAAGATGGCGTGGCCGATCTACGAGGTGATCAACGCCTACAAGCTGCCCACCATCTTCCACACCGGCCACAGCGGCATCGGCTCGGGCATGCGCTGCGGCGGCGGCCTGCGGCTGGAATACAGCAACCCGATGCACCTGGACGACGTCGCGATCGACTTCCCCGACATGCAGATCGTCATGGCCCATCCCAGCTTCCCCTGGCAGGACGAGGCGCTCAGCGTGGCGACGCACAAGCCCAACGTCTGGATCGACCTGTCCGGCTGGAGCCCCAAGTACTTCCCCAAGCAGCTGGTGCAGTACGCCAACACGCTGCTCAAGGACCGCATCCTGTTCGGCAGCGACTATCCGCTGATCACGCCGGACCGCTGGATGAAGGACTTCGAAGACGCTGGCTTCAAGCCCGAGGTGATGCCCGGCATCCTCAAGGGCAACGCCGTCCGCCTGCTCGGGCTGTCCTGAGATGGAAACCGCCAAGCTCGCAGGCGAAGGCGACCTGCTGTGGCAACCCACGAGCGGGCAGCAGGAAAGCTCTCGCCTCGCGCACTACATGCGCTGGCTCGCCGACGAGCGCGGGCGCAAGTTCGACGACTACGGCTCGCTCTGGCAGTGGTCGGTCGACGAGATCGAGCCGTTCTGGGAATCTGTCTGGGATTACTTCGGCGTGCAGGCGGACGGCAGGCGCGAGCCCGTCCTCGGCTCGCAGCAGATGCCCGGCGCGCAGTGGTATCCGAACACGCGCCTGAACTACGCCGAGCACACGTTCCGCAACGCGACACCGGACCGTCCCGCGCTGGTCGCGCGCAGCGAAGACGCGCCGACGCGAGAGGTCTCCTGGGAGGAGCTGCAGCGCGACACCGCGGCGCTGGCCGCGAAGCTGCGGTCGCTCGGCATCGTCGCCGGCGACCGCGTCGCTTCGTACCTGCCGAACCGCCCCGAGACGGTGGTCGCGTTCCTGGCCTGCGCGAGCATCGGCGCGGTCTGGTCCAGCTGCGCGCCCGACATGGGCGCGACCGTGGTGCTGGACCGCTTCAGGCAAATCGAACCCAAGCTGCTGTTCGCGACCGACAGCTATGGCTACAACGGCAAGAAGCACGAGCGGCAAGCCCTGGTCGGCGAATTGCTCGAAGGTTTGCCCTCGGTGCAGACCGTGGTCCATGTGCCGGGTCCGGATGCCGCGACCCGGCCGGTGACGTGGCGCAACCGGATGGACTGGTCCGAAGCAGTCAGGCAAGACGCACCGCCGCAGTTCGAGCGCGTCCCCTTCGGCCATCCGCTGTGGATCGTCTATTCCTCCGGGACGACAGGCCTGCCCAAAGCCATGGTCCACAGCCACGGCGGCATCGTGCTCACGCACCTGAAGACCATGTGCCTGCAGCACGACCTGCGTCCCGGCGACCGGTTGCTGTTCCTGGGCGGCACGGGCTGGATCGTCTGGAACCTGCAGATCGGCGCGCTGCTCACCGGGGCCACCGTGATGCTGTACGACGGCAACCCGGCCTGGCCCGACACGCGGACGCTGTGGCGCTTCATGGGCGAGCAGCAGGTGACGCTGTTCGGTTGCGGCGCCGCCTACCTGATCAACTGCATGAAGGACGGCCTGCGGCCGCGCGACTTCGCCAAGCTGCAGGCCCTGCGCGCCATCAACGCGACCGGTTCGCCGCTGCCGCTGGACGCCTACCGCTGGGTCTACGACGCGGTCAAGCCGGACGTCTGGCTGGCGTCGATCAGCGGCGGCACGGACATCGCCTCCGGCTTCGTCGCCTGCTCGCCGACGCTGCCGGTCCACGCCGGCGAGATCCAGTGCCGCGAACTGGGCGTCGCCGCCTATGCCTTCAACGAGGCCGGCCAGTCCGTCGTCGACGAAGTCGGCGAACTGGTGATCACCAAGCCCATGCCCTCGATGCCGGTCTTTTTCTGGAACGACCCGGGCAACAAGCGCTACCTGGAAAGCTATTTCGAGACCTTCCCGGGCCTGTGGCGGCACGGCGACTGGATCCGCTTCACGCCCCGCGGCAGCTCGGTGATCTACGGCCGCTCCGATTCGACGATCAACCGCCACGGCATCCGCATGGGGACGGCGGAGATCTACCGCGTCGTCGAGGAACTGCCGGAGATCCGCGACAGCCTGGTCGTGGACCTGGAATTCCTCGGGCGCGAATCCTTCATGCCGCTGTTCGTCGTGCTCAAGCCGGGCTTCGTGCTCGACGAGCAGCTGAAGGCGAAGATCGCGCAGCAGATCCGCGGCAAGGCGTCGGCGCGCCACGTGCCCAACGAGGTCTACGAAGTCGCCGAGATCCCGCGCACGCTGACCGGCAAGAAGATGGAGGTGCCGGTCCGCAAGCTGCTGCTCGGCGCCGACGCCCACAAGGTCGCCAGCCCCGACGCGATGGCGAATCCGTGCAGCCTGGACTTCTTCGTCAAGCTCGCGGCGAAGCTCAATCCCTGAGGCGCCGGGCGAAACGCAAGGCGGGCTCAAAGCGGGGCCTCCGCGTCGGGGCAGTCCGCCGCGGACTTGGGTGAAGTGTTGCGTCCTAGAATGACCCGCACCAACAGCCCAGTGAGGCAGCATGAAGACCTACAGGATCGCGTGCATTGCCCGCCGATGGCCTCGACGCGCTGCGCGACAAGGATGCCATCCTGTTCGGCTCGGCGGGCGATCCGCAGATCCCCGACCACATCACGCTCTGGGGCCTGCGCCTGAAGATCTGCCAGGGCTTCGACCAGTACGCCAACGTGCGGCCGACGCGCATCCTGCCGGGCATCGACGCGCCGCTCAAGCGCTGCGGGCCGAAGGACCTGGACTGGGTGATCGTTCGCGAGAACTCGGAGGGCGAGTACGCGGGCATGGGCGGGCGGGTGCACCAGGGCCACCCCATCGAGGCGGCAACCGACGTTTCGATCATGACGCGCGCCGGCGTCGAACGCATCATGCGGTTCGCTTTCCGGCTCGCGCAGTCGCGTCCGCGCAGGCTGCTGACGGTGGTGACCAAGTCCAACGCGCAGCGCCACGCGATGGTGATGTGGGACGAGATCGCTCTGGAGGTGAGCCGGGAATTTCCCGACGTGAAGTGGGACAAGGAGCTGGTCGACGCCTGCACGGCGCGGATGGTCAACCGGCCGGCGTCGCTGGACACGCTGGTCGCGACCAACCTGCACGCCGACATCCTCAGCGACCTGGCGGCGGCGCTCGCCGGCAGCCTGGGCATCGCGCCGACCGGCAACATCGACCCGGAGCGCCGCTATCCCTCGATGTTCGAGCCGATCCACGGCTCGGCGTTCGACATCATGGGCAAGGGCCTGGCCAACCCGGTCGGCACCTTCTGGTCCTGCGTGATGCTGCTGGAGCACCTGGGCGAAGACGCCGCGGCGCGGCGACTGATGCAGGCGGTCGAATCGATCACGGCGGACCAGGCGCTGCACACCTGCGATCTCGGCGGCCGCGCCACGACGGCGCAGGTGACGCAGGCCTTGTGCGACAGGCTCGCCGGCGTCACGGAGATGCCGCAACCGGCATGAGCCCGCGCAGCTGAGTCAAGCTGTCACCGCGACCCCACGCCGCGCGAAGCCGGTGACATACTGGCGCGATGGTGGATTTCCTGATCGGCGTCGATGGCGGCGGCACGGCCACGCGGGCCTGGCTGGCGCGCCGCGACGGCCCGGTGATCGGCCGTGGCCAGGCTGGTCCGTCGGCGTTGGGGCAGGGGATCGACGCAGCCTGGGCCCAGATCGAACTCGCCGTCCGCGGCGCCTTCCAGGCCGCCGCCTTGCCGGTGCCGCCCTGGAACCGCTGCGCGCTGGGCGCAGGGCTGTCGGGCGTGAGCAACCGGCCCTGGCGCGACGCCTTCCTGGCCCGCAACATCGGCTTCGCGAAACTGATCGCCGAAACGGATTCCTTCACCATGCTGCTGGGCGCCCACCGCGGCCGGCCCGGCGCGATCGTCGCAGCCGGGACCGGCAGCGTCGGCGAGGTGCTGCGCGCCGACGGCAGCCGCTTCACGGCGGGTGGCTGGGGCTTCCCGGTCGGTGACGAGGGCAGCGGCGCCTGGCTCGGCCTGCATGCGGTGCGGGTGGCGCAGTGCGCGATCGACGGCCGGATCCAGCCCGGTCCGCTGGCGCGCCGGGTCTTCGCCGTCTGCGGCGCCGACCGCGACAGCGTCCAGGCCTGGTGCGACCTGGCCGGCCAGTACGCTTACGCGCAGCTCGCACCGGCGGTGTTCGACACGGAACAGACCGATTCTTCGGCCGTGCACCTGCTCGGTCACGCCGTCGCCGCGCTCGAAACGGTTGCGGTGGCCATCGATCCGCCGGGCGAGCTGCCGCTCGCGGTGTGCGGAAGCGTCGGGCGCCGCCTCGCGCCCCGCATGTCGCCTGCCATCCGCCGGCGGCTGGTCGATGCGGCCGAGGGCCCGGCCGGCGGCGCGCTCACGCTGGTGCGCCAGGCCGTCGAGGAAGAGGAGGCGGTTCGCGCATGACCCGGCTGCACGGCAACATCCTGACGCCGACGGGCTTCGTCGAAGGAACGCTGGGCTTCGACAGCCAGGGCCGGATCGGCGGCCTGATGGGGACCCCGCTGCCGGAAGAAGACGCGCGGGCCTCGGCCCAGCCGCTGATCCTTCCCGGCTTCATCGACCTGCACGTCCATGGCGGCGGCGGCCGCGACGTGATGGAAGGCGGCGACGCCGCGGCCCGCGTCGCGCAACGCCACGCGGCGCACGGAACGACAGCGTTGCTGGCGACCACCATGACGGCGCCGATGGCGGACCTCGAGCTCGCCTTCCAGGGGGTGCGCGCGGTCTGCGCCGAGCCGCCGCGCCATGCCGCGCGCATCCTCGGCGTCCACCTCGAAGGCC
>JAQGNJ010000145.1 GCA_028291885.1 Ramlibacter sp.
CCGGCGCGCAGACCTCGTTCATCCCGCTGCTGACGCTGGGCATCCCGCCCAACGCCGTGATGGCGCTGATGGTCGGCGCGATGACCATCCACAACATCCAGCCGGGCCCGCAGGTGATGACCAGCAATCCGCAGCTGTTCTGGGGCCTGATCGCTTCCATGTGGATCGGCAACCTGATGCTGATCGTGCTGAACCTGCCGCTGATCGGCATCTGGATCAAGTTCCTGACCATTCCCTACCGCTGGCTGTTCCCGGCCATCGTGCTGTTCTGCGCCATCGGCGTCTACTCCACGAACAACAACACCTTCGACATCTGGATGGTGGCGGCCTTCGGCGTGATCGGCTACGGCTTCATCAAGATCGGCTGCGAGCCGGCGCCGCTGCTGCTCGGCTTCATCCTGGGCCCGATGATGGAAGAGAACCTGCGCCGCGCCCTGCTGCTCTCGCGCGGCGACTGGAGCGTGTTCGTCAGCCGTCCGCTGTCGGCCGGCCTGCTGGCCGCCGCGGTCCTGCTCGTGATCATCGTGCTGCTCCCGGCGGTGAAGAACAAGCGGGAAGAGGCGTTCGTCGAAGAGTGACGTCCCGGCCTCGCAAAGACAACGGCGCCTGCGGGCGCCGTTTTTTTTTGCGAGGCCGGCATCTCGAATGGCGGCGCAAAGCGGCAGGGTCGGGCCGCTGCATCGCACGTATCATGGTCCGTTCTTCTTTCAATCGCACGGGGGCATCGACATGGATCTGGGTATCGCGGGCAAATGGGCGCTGGTGTGCGGCGCCAGCAAGGGACTGGGCTTGGGCTGCGCGCAGGCGCTGGTGCGCGAGGGTGTCAACGTCGTCATGGTGGCGCGTGGCGCGGATGCCCTCGAAGCGGCCGTGCACAAGCTGATCGCCGATCCGGCGCGCCCGAAGGACACGGCGGTGCAGCACGTCGCCGCCGACATCACCACGCCCGAGGGCCGCGCCGCCGCGTTCGCCAAGCGCGCCGAGTACGACATCGTCGTGACCAACGCCGGCGGCCCGCCGCCCGGCGATTTCCGCGAATGGGATCGCGAGGCCTGGATCAAGGCGCTCGACGCGAACATGCTGACGCCGATCGAGCTGATCAAGGCGACGGTCGACGGCATGGCGGCGCGCGGTTACGGCCGCATCATCAACATCACGTCGAGCTCGGTGAAGGCGCCGATCGACGTGCTGGGCCTGTCCAACGGCGCGCGCAGCGGCCTGACGGGCTTTGTCGCCGGCGTCGCCCGCACGACCAAGCTGGCCTCGGCCAACGTCACCATCAACAACCTGCTGCCCGGCGTGTTCGACACCGACCGCATCCGCAGCATGGCGCAGGGCCAGTCGCAGAAAACCGGCAAGCCGCTGGACGAGATCCTCGAGGGCCGGCGCGCCGCCGTGCCGGCCAAGCGCCTTGGCACGCCGGACGAATTCGGCGCCACCTGCGCCTTCCTGTGCAGCCAGTACGGCTCCTACATCACCGGCCAGAACATCCTGATGGACGGCGGCGCCTACCCCGGAACGTACTGAAAGCGGGATCGGGGGGTCCTGCGCGGATCCTTCGCGTCCTTTTCGTGTGGCAGTTCATCCCCTGCGCGACGAAACAACGATGCCGCCGACGATGAGGGCGAAGGCGATGGCGTGGTACACGTGCGGCAGTTCGCCCAGGAAGGCCGCGGACATCACGGCGGCGAACAGCGGAGTCAGGTTGGAGAAGAAGCCGGCGGCGCTGGGGCCGGCGCGCTGCACGCCCAGGGCCCAGCAGCGGTAGGCGATGATCGCGGGGCCGATCGCGATGAAAGCCAGGGCGGCGACCAGCGGCAGGCCCCAGTGGATCTGTGCATCCGTCAGCGCCCACTCGCCGGCGGCGAACAGTCCCGACCAGCCCAGGCCGAACACGACCTGCGCCATCACGAACCAGGCCCAGTTCGCGCGAAAGCCGGGCGCATCGCCGGGGCGCACGAGCAGCCAGCTGTAAAGCGCCCACGCCGCGGTGGCGAACAGCACGTAGATGTCTCCCGGCACCAGCCGCACGGCCAGCAGCTGCGCCCATTCGCCACGCGACAGCACGACCAGCACGCCGGCAATCGACAGCACGGCCCCCGCCACCTGGCGCCCGCTCACGCGCTGGCCGAAGAACACGGCGCCCATGGCCAGCATCCACACCGGCGAGCTCGCCGCGACCAGGGTGACGTTCAGCGGCGTCGACGTTTTCAGCGCCAGGTATTGCAGCGCGTTGTAGCAGCCGACACCCAGCAGGCCCAGCACCGTGTAGCGGCGCCAGTGGCTCCACAGGCCGCTGTGGCGGCGCAGAACCGGCGCGGCGAGCGGCAGCAGCAGGACGAAGGCGAGCGCCCAGCGCAGGAAGTTGAGCGTCATCGGCGGCACCAGCCCGGTGACGAGCCGGCCGACGACGGCATTGCCGGCCCACAGCAGCGGAGAAATCGTGAGCAGGAGGGCGGTGGAAGGAGTCAGGCGTTGGTTCATGGGAGCTCCGACTGTATCGCCAGCGCCAGCCGCTTCGCGCGCGCCGGGACGGCGCGATTCATGGCAGCATTGCGCAGCTTTCAACACGAGGAGAACGGCATGAGCAGAGCAGTGCGCATCGACCAGCACGGCGGTCCCGAACAGATGAAGATCGTCGACGTCAGCGTCGGCGAGCCGGGGCCGGGCGAGATCCGGATCCGCCACAAGGCGGTGGGCCTGAACTTCATCGACGTCTACCAGCGCAGCGGCCTGTACCAGCTGCCGATGCCGCTGTTGCTGGGAATGGAAGGTTCGGGCGTGATCGAGGCGGTCGGCGCCGGCGTCGCGCACCTGAAGGCCGGCGACCGCGCTGCTTACGCCAGCCATCCGCCCGGCAGTTATTGCGAGGTGCGGGTGATGCCGGCCAAGTGCGTGTGCAAGCTGCCGGACGCGATCGATTTCGACACCGGCGCCGCAATGATGCTCAAGGGGCTGACCGCGCAATACCTGCTGAAGAAGACCTTGCCGCAGGGCGGCCTGAACAAGGGAGACTTCGTGCTGTTCCACGCCGCCGCCGGCGGTGTCGGCCTGATCGCCTGCCAGTGGGCGAAGGCACTGGGGCTGCAGTTGATCGGCACGGCGGGCTCGGACGAGAAATGCGCGCTGGCCAGGGAGCTCGGTGCGGCCCACGTCGTCAACTACAGCAAGGAAGACTTCCTGCCGCGGGTCAAGGAGATCACCGGAGGCAAGGGCGTGAAGGTGGTCTACGACTCGGTGGGCAAGGACACCTGGGACAAGTCGCTCGATTGCCTGCAGCCGTTCGGGCTGATGGCCAGCTTCGGCAACTCCTCGGGCCCGCCGGCGCCGTTCGCGCCCGGCATCCTGGGCAACAAGGGCTCGATCTACGTGACGCGCCAGACCGTGTTCAGCCACATCGCCACGCGCGAGAGCACGCAGGCGATGGCCGACGACCTGTTCGAGGCGGTGACCAGCGGCAAGGTGAGGATCCGCATCGACCAGCGCTATCCGCTGGACCAGGTTCAGGAGGCGCATCGCGCGCTCGAGGCACGCAAGACGACGGGCTGCACGATCCTGACGCTTTGAACCGGAGCGCGGCCCGGCGCGGCCGGGCCGTTCCTGACACAACGTAACCGCTGCTTACGACGGTGCTGAACGGTATCTCCTACAGGGGGTTGGCCGAGGAGCTTGCACCGCCGTGCAGGGCCGGGCTTTACAGTGGGTTAACTTGCAGATCAGGGGGAGCGCCGGGGGCGCCCTCCAAAAACCACACTGGAGAAAGCCATGAAATTCAGGGCTTACATCGTCGAGGACAGTCCCATGATCCGGGAGAACCTGATCGAAACCCTGCAGGAGCTCGCCCTGGTCGAGCCGGTCGGAGTCGCGGAGACCGAGCAGGAAGGCAAGCGCTGGCTGGCGCAGAACGACGGTTACTGGGACCTGGCCATCGTCGACCTGTTCCTGCGCGAAGGCAGCGGCCTGAACATCCTCGAGGCCTGCCAGAACCGCAAACCCTCGCAGAAGATCATCGTGCTGAGCAATCACGCCACCACCGACGTCCGCTGGCGCTGTGCCCAGCTGGGCGCCGACGCCGTCTTCGACAAGTCCACCGAGATCGACGCACTGGTCGAGTACTGCATGACCGAACGCGGCAAGGCGGAAACCCGCCACTGACGCCGGCCGGGATCAGGGCGCTTCGGTCAGCGGGATCTGGCGCAGCCGGCTCGGCGCGAGTGCGCCCGCCGAATCGAGGATGGGGTAGGCGATCGAGCAGATGTGCGAGTTGATGCGCTTGAGGTCGCTGATCAGGTCGATGTGCAGCGAGCTGGTCTCGATGCTCTGCACCGTGTTGTCGGTCAGGCGCACCAGGTGCGAATTCGCATAGGCGCGCTCCAGGTCGCGAAAGCGGATCTTTTCTTCGAGCAGCTTGTGCGCGTCGCGCACGTTCCCGTTGAGGAACACGCTCATCCCCAGCCTCAGGTTGTCGGTCAGCCTGGCATGCAGCTCGCAGATCTCCCCCATCCCGGCCTCGGAAAAATTGCGGCCCTTCTTGATCTTCTTGTCCTCGATGTCCAGCAGGATGCGCTCGATGATGTCGCCGACCTGCTCCATGTTGATGGTGAAGCTGATGATGTCGGTCCAGCGCCGGCTCTCCTCCTCGGACAGGGCCTCGCGCGAGATCTTGGTCAGGTAGTACTTGATCGCCGAGTAGAGTTCGTCCACCGAGTCGTCGAGCTTGCGCAGCTCCTCGGCCAGCCTCAGGTCGTTGTTCTTGATCACGGCCAGCATGCCGACCAGCATGGTCTCGACGATGTCGCCCTGGTGCAGGGCTTCACGCGCGGCGCAGGAGATGGCCAGCGACGGCGTCGCCAGCGCCGACGGGTCCAGGTGGTGAGGCCGGCCGCCGACCAGCTTCTTTTCCGGCTTGGGCAGCCAGCGCGAGACGGTGCGCGCGACCGGCGCCGTCAGGCCGATGAAGATCATCGCGACCAGCAGGTTGAAGCAAAGGTGGAACAGCACGACGACGCGCGTCGCTTCGCCCAGGTAGGGGCGGGCGAACTGCAGCCACAGGCCGATCAGCGGCATCGCGACCAGCACGCCCAGGATCTTGAAGACCAGGTTGCCCAGCGGCACCTGGCGCGCCTCGATCGAGGCGCGGGTGGTCGTGAGCACGGCCAGCAGGCCGCTGCCCAGGTTGGCGCCCAGCACCAGGCCGAGCGCGACGTCCAGCGGAATGACGCCCGACGTCGCCAGAGTCGCCGTCAGCAGCACGATCGCCAGGCTGGAATAGGAGACCACCGACAGCAGCGCGCCGACGAAGATCTCCAGCATCAGGTCGCTGGAAAGCGAGGACAGCAGGGCCTTGATCGCGGGCGCCTTGGTCAGCACGGCGGTGGCCTCGCTCACCAGCCGCAGGGCCAGCAGCATCAGGCCCAGGCCGATCAGGATGCGGCCGAAGCGGCCCGCGGGGCTGGACTGGCGCGAGATGAACAGCACGACGCCCACGAAGATGAACAGCGGCGACAGCCACGAGAGATCGAAGGAGAACACGACCGCCATCAGGCTGGTGCCGATGTCCGCGCCCAGCATCACCGCCAGGGCCAGCGGCAGGCTGACCAGTCCCTGGGCGACGAAGGCGGAAACGATGAGGGCGGTGGCCGTACTCGACTGCACCAGCGCCGTCACGCCGATGCCCGAGAGGGCGGCCGTGTAGCGGTTGCTGATGCTGCGGGCCAGGACGTGGCGAAGGTTGGCGCCGAACACCCGCAGGATGCCGGTTCGAACGAGTTGGGTGCCCCAGACAAGCAGCGCGATGGCCGCCAGAAGATTCAACAAATGCTTCATTGCTCAGGTTTGACTATACGCCTGACCCAGCGCACCAGAACGGGGCCGGAGAGCATGAGAGGGCGCGTGCGGCGACCGCCAGCCTGGGCGCGCTTCGCATCGCAAACAAACATCCGCCGACCAGGAAGGAGAGCATCTCTCCCGATCGACGGTTTTCCGTCTCGAAAGTGCCGCAGGTGCTATGGGGCGCAAACAGCGGACCGGACTCACTTCGCGCGCCGCACCCGGAGCAGTTCGTCGAGGATCAGGCAGGCGGCGCCGATGGTGATCGCGCTGTCGGCCACGTTGAAGGCCGGAAAGTACCAGCCGCGCCAGTGGAACTGCAGGAAGTCCACGACGTAGCCATGCAGCAGGCGGTCGACCACGTTGCCGATGGCGCCGCCCAGGAT
>JAQGNJ010000147.1 GCA_028291885.1 Ramlibacter sp.
CCGGCGCGCAGACCTCGTTCATCCCGCTGCTGACGCTGGGCATCCCGCCCAACGCCGTGATGGCGCTGATGGTCGGCGCGATGACCATCCACAACATCCAGCCGGGCCCGCAGGTGATGACCAGCAACCCGCAGCTGTTCTGGGGCCTGATCGCCTCCATGTGGATCGGCAACCTGATGCTGGTGATCCTGAACCTGCCCCTGATCGGCATGTGGATCAAGCTGCTCACCGTGCCCTACCGCTTCCTGTTCCCGGCCATCGTGCTGTTCTGCGCCGTCGGCGTGTACTCGACCAACAACAACACCTTCGACGTCTGGATGGTGGGCGGCTTCGGCTTCATCGGCTACATGTTCGTGAAGCTGGGATGCGAGCCGGCGCCGCTGCTGCTCGGCTTCATCCTGGGCCCGATGATGGAAGAGAACCTGCGGCGCGCCCTGCTGCTGTCGCGAGGCGACTGGAGCGTGTTCGTGACGCGCGGGCTGTCGGCGGGCCTGCTGGCCGCCGCGGTCCTGCTGCTGATCATCGTGCTGTTGCCTGCAGTGAAGAACAAGCGCGAAGAAGCCTTCGTCGAGGAATGACGGGGTCCTGACGATGGAAGTGCTGCAGAACCCCGAGTTCTGGATCGGGCTGGTCAAGATCATCTGGATCAACATCATCCTGTCCGGAGACAACGCGGTGGTCATCGCCCTGGCCGCGCGCACCCTGCCGCCGCACCAGCAGACCAAGGCGGTGGTGCTGGGTTCCGCGGCGGCCGTCGTGCTGCGGGTGCTGCTGACGATCGTGGCGGCCCAGCTGCTGGCGCTCTCGTATCTCCAGATCGTCGGCGGCCTGCTGCTGCTCTGGATCGGCGTGCAGCTGCTCGGCGACGAGGACGAGGGCGAACCCGGCGAGGCGAGGCATTCCGGCAGCCTGCTGTCGGCGATCCGCACCATCCTCATCGCCGACCTGATCATGAGCCTGGACAACGTCATCGCCGTCGCGGCCGCGGCGCGGGGCAGCATGCTGCTGCTGATCCTGGGCCTGGCGATCAGCATCCCGCTGGTGATCTTCGGCAGCACGCTGATGATCAAGCTGATGGAGCGCTTCCCGATCATCGTCGTGATCGGCGCCGGCCTGATCGGCTGGGTCGCCGGCGAGGCCATCGTCAGCGACAACGTGCTCAGGGATTTCATCGCCGCGAACCGCTGGCTGCACTACGCCGGTCCGGCGCTCGGCGCCGCCGTCGTGATCGGCCTGGGCAAGCTCACGCAGGCCCGGGCGCAGAGGCAGGCGGCCTGAGCGTGACGTGACCATGCGCATCCTGCTGGTCGAGGACGACGATGTGCTGCGCAACATCGTCTTGCGCAGCCTGCGGGACAAAGGCCACGGCGTCGACCACGCAGCGTCGATCGCCGACGCCCGCCGCCTGTGGCGGGCGCAGCGCTTCGACGCCGTGCTGCTGGACCTGCGATTGCCCCGCACCAGCGCCAGCCGCAGCGGCCTGGGCAGCGGCCTGAAGCTGCTGCTCGAGATGCGCGGCACGGGCGACCGGACTCCCGTGCTGGTGCTGACGGCACACGACCGCACCGAGGAGCGGATCGCGGGCCTGGACGCCGGCGCCGACGACTACCTGGGCAAGCCTTTCGATCTCGACGAGGTGGAGGCGCGGCTGCGCTCGCTGGTGCGGCGGGTGCGCTCCAGCGACGAACGCACGACGCTCGGCGAGCTGTCGCTCGACCGGCTGGCGCGCCGCTTCTTCCTGGCCGGCGAGCCGCTGGACCTGCCGGCGCGCGAGTTCGAGGTGCTGTGGGAGCTGATGACGCCCCCGGGGCGCGTCGTCAGCAAGCGCGATCTCTCGGAAAAGATGTCGGGCGCGCAGGACCCGCTGGCCGACAACGCGCTGGAGGTCTTCATCTCCAAGCTGCGCAAGCGGCTCGCCGGCGCCGGCATCACGATCCGCAGTTTGCGCGGCCTGGGCTATACCGTCGGCGAAGCCGCCTGACGCGCGCGGGCGTGGCAGTCATCTGTCGTATGCTCGTGAGTCGTTTCCTTCGCTCGCGCGAGCTCGCCCGCCGCTCGCAGCCCGGCCCTACTGCACACAGACCATGCGAATCCTCCTGGTAGAAGACGATGAGGTGCTGCGCGCGCTGATGCTGCGCAGCCTGCTCGACGCGGGCCACCGCGTCGACGTGGCCAGCA
Organism: Ramlibacter sp.; assembly: GCA_028291885.1. GTDB lineage: Bacteria > Pseudomonadota > Gammaproteobacteria > Burkholderiales > Burkholderiaceae_C > Ramlibacter. Next base: position 2,179 of record JAQGNJ010000147.1, read on the forward strand.
CGATCGAGGAAGCGCGCCACTGGTGGCAGGTGCAGCCCGTCGACGCGGTGCTGCTCGACCTGACGCTTCCGCATTCGGCCAGCGACCGCAGCGGCATGGGCAACGGCCTGTCGGTGCTGCGCGAGGCCCGCGGCCGCGGCGACCGCACGCCGGTGCTGGTGCTGACGGCGCGCGACCGCACCGAGGAACGGATCGCCGGCCTGGACGCCGGCGCCGACGACTACCTGGGCAAGCCCTTCGACCTGGCCGAGGTGGAGGCGCGGCTGCGCGCCCTGGTGCGGCGAGCCCACGGGACCGACGATCGGGTCGACATCGGCCAGCTCTCGCTGGACCGGCGCGCCCGCCGCTTTTTCCTGGGCGGCATGCCCTGGGACCTGCCGGCGCGCGAATTCGAGGTGCTGTGGGAGCTGATGACGCCGCCCGGCCGCGTCGTCAGCAAGCGCGACCTCTCGGGCAAGCTGTCCGAGGCGGACGGTGCGCTGGGCGACAACGCGCTCGAGGCGTTCATCTCGCGGCTGCGCAAGAAGATGGGCGCCAGCGGCGTCGCGATCCGCACGCTGCGCGGCCTGGGGTACGTGCTCGAGGAAGCACGGTGAAGGCGGGCGGCCCAGCGCTGTCCAAGCCGACCCTGCAAGCGCGGCTCATCCGCCGCGTGATGCTGCCGCTGGTGCTGACCTGGGGCCTGGGCACCGCGATCGCCCTGGGCGTCGCGAACCACTTCGCCGGCCAGGCCTTCGACCGGGCCCTGCTGGACGACGCCTACGCCCTGGCGGCGAGCATGCGCTCCTCGCCCGACGGCGTGGCGCTGGCGCTGACGCCGGCCGAACTCGGCGCGCTGATGTTCGACCGCAGCGAGTCCAACTCTTTCGCCGTCTACGCGCCGCAGGGCCGGCTGCTGGCGGCGCAGGGCGCGATGCAGCTTCCGTTCCTGCCGCCCGGGGCGGGTCACCAGTTCAGCACCCTGGTGCTGGACGGACGCGAGTTGCGCACCGTGTCGCTGCTGCGCAGCCAGCCGGCGGAGTTCACCGTCGTCATGGCCCAGACCACGGCCAGCCGCAGCGAGCTGCTGCGACGCATGCTGGCCTATTCCGCCGTGCCCCAGGTGCTGCTGCTCGGCTTCCTGGCCTGGCAATTGCGGCGCGTGATCCGGCGCGACCTCGACCCGCTGGCGCAACTGCAGCAAGCGGTGGACCAGCGAGACGCGAGCGACCTGACGCCGGTGCCGGCGTCGATCACCCGCGACGCCAGCACGCTGGACGTCGAGCGCCTCGGGACGGCGCTCGACTCGCTGCTGTCGCGGCTCGGCCAGAGCATCGCGGCGCAGCGCGAATTCGCCGGCAACGTGGCGCACGAGCTGCGCACGCCGCTGGCCGGGATCCGGGCCCAGGCCGGCTACGCGCTGGCCCAGAGCGACCCGGCCGTGTGGCGCGAGCAGCTGCTCGGGATCGCGCAGGGCGAGCAGCGCGCCAGCCATCTGGTGGACCAGCTGCTGGCGCTGGCGCGCGCGGGTGAGGGCCGCTCCAGCGTGCAGATGCAGGAGGTGGAGCTGAGCCAGCTGGCCCGCACCGTGCTGCTGCGCTTCCTGCCGAAGGCGGATGTCATCGGCGTCGACCTGGGCGGTGACGGACTGGACCAGCCTGTGCTGGTGCAAGGCGACGCAGCCCTGCTCGAAGGCATCCTGGGCAACCTGCTGGACAACGCCCTGCGCTACGGCACCAATGCCGCGCCGAGGGTGACGGTGGCGATCGCCCACCAGCGGGATGCCGTGCTGCTGACCGTCACCGACAACGGCCCGGGACTGGAGCCGCAGGACGCGGCCCGCGTGGGCCAGCGCTGGGCCCAGGGCCCGGCCGGCCAGCGCCTGGGCGAAGGCGCCGGTCTCGGGCTGGCCATCGTCGGCCGGTATGCGGAACTGCTGGGCGCGACCTTCAGCCTCGAGCGCGCACCGGATGGCGGCTTGCGCGCGGTGCTGCGGCTGCCCGCTGCGGGTCAGGCCAGCGCCGGATAGTCCGTGTAGCCCTTGGCGCCGCCGCCGTAGAAGGTGGCCCTGTCCGGCACGTTCAGCGGCGCGTCTTTGCGCATGCGCTCCACCAGGTCCGGGTTGGCGATGAAGGGCCGGCCGCAGGCGACCAGGTCGGCGCCCTCCGCAAGCGCCTGTTCGGCCAGCTTCTTGTCGTAGCCGTTGTTCACCATCCACGCGCCCTTGCCGCCGTGCGCGCGGTAGGCGCTGCGCAGCGCCGCGTAGTCGAAGGGGCGGTCGGCCAGGTCGCGCGGGCCGCCGGTGGCGCCCTCGATGACGTGGATGTAGGCCAGCTTGAGCGGCGCGAGCTGGCCGACGACGTATTCGAAAAGCGCCTGCGGGTTGTCGTCGCTGATGTCGTTGGCCGGCGTCACCGGCGACAACCGGACGCCGGTGCGGCCGCCGCCGACTTCCTCGGCCACGGCCCGCACGACTTCGAGCAGCAGCCGGGCGCGGTTCTCGATCGAGCCGCCGTAGTCGTCGGTGCGCTTGTTCGAATCCGTCTTGAGGAACTGGTCCAGCAAATAGCCGTTGGCGCCGTGCACCTCCACGCCGTCGAAGGCGGCCGTGGTGACCGCGTGGCGCGCGGCATGGCGGAAGTCGTGCACGATGCCCGGCAGCTCGGACGCATCGAGCGCGCGCGGCTCCGAGGTGTCGACGGAGTGGCCGACGCCGTCCTTGATCAGGTAGGTCTGGGTCTTGGCCGCGATCGCCGAAGGCGCGACCGGTTTCTGGCCGTCCGGCTGCAGGTCCACGTGGGAGACACGGCCGACGTGCCAGAGCTGGGCGACGATGAGGCCCTTGCGCTGGTGCACGGCGTCGGTCACCTGCTTCCAGGCATCGAGCTGGTCCGTGCCGTACAGGCCCGGCACGTCGGCGTAGCCCTGGCCCTGGTGGCTGATGGCGGTTGCCTCGGTGATCATCAGTCCGGCGCTGGCGCGCTGGACGTAGTACTGCGCCATGAGCGGCGTCGGCACGGCGTTGGGGGCGCGATTGCGCGTGAGCGGCGCCATGACGACACGGTTGGGCAACTGCAGGTCGCCGGCGCGGACGGGATCGAATAAGGTAGGCATTGAGGAAGTCCTCTGTGGTTGTTGATGCCAGCGAGGTTAATCCTGCCGCAAAGGCCTTGCAGCCACGGGCCGTTGGCTTTTGTGCCAAGGCGCGCGACGCGCCTGTGCTTACTTGAGCAGGCCTTCTGCCTTCATCGCTTCCTGCACCGCGGGACGGGCGGCGACGCGGTCGCGGTAAGCCTTGAGGTTGGGGTAGGCGCCCAGGTCGATGTTCATCGGCTGCGCCCAGTTGGTCACGGTGAACAGGTAGCCGTCGGCCACGCTGAAGTGGTCGCCCATCAGGTACTGCTTGTCCTTGAGCTGGCTGTCGATCCACTGGAAGCGCGACGCGAGCTTGTCCTTCTGCATCGTCTTCACCTCGTCCGGGATGGCCGGGTTGAACAGCGGCGAGAACTGCTTGTGGATTTCGGTGCCGATGAAAGTCAGCCATTCCTGCAGCCGGTAGCGCGGCAGCGTGCCGTTCGCCGGGGCGAGGTTCTTGGTCGGCACCTGGTCGGCGATGTACTGGACGATGGCCGGGCCTTCGCGCAGCCGCGTGCCGTCGTCGAGTTCCAGCATCGGCACGTAGCCCAGCGGATTGATCCCGTAGTAGTCCGTGCCGTCCTGCAGCTTGTGGCTCTTGGTGCTGGCCAGCACCGGTTCGAACGCGAGGCCGGCTTCGCGCAGCGCGATGTGCGGCGACAGCGAGCAGGCGCCGGGCGAGTAATACAGCTTCATGGAAGCTCCTTCGGTTGTTGTGGAATAGGGGGGCTCGCAATGCTAGCGGTTAGGCGCTTTCCCTGCTCGCATCGCCGCACACCGCGAGGGCCTTGCCTCTGCCGTCGCCCCCGTCCTACACCGGCCGGCGACGGCTGCTGATCACTGCGCCGGCCGTTCCGGGCCACGATGGGCCGGTCGGCTAATGCCGCAAGGAGATTTCCATGTTGAAGTACGCCATCATCTTTGCCGTGATCTCGCTGATCGCCGGCGCCCTGGGCTTCGGCGGCGTGGCGGCCGGCGCCGCCGGCATCGCGAAGATCCTGTTCGGCCTGTTCCTGGTCCTGGCGATCGTGTTCGTCGTGCTTGCCGTGCTGGGCGTCGGCGCCGTCAAGAAGACGCTGCGATAGGAGGCCGGGTGCATCTTTCCACCGTCGAAACGGTCCTCGAGTACGAGATCCAGTCGCCCACCCACTTTTGCTTCAACATCGAAGCGGCACACTGGCCGACGCAGAACATCGTGAGCGAGCGGCTGGCCGTTTCGTCCGGCGTGTCGGTGCACAGCTTCACGGATCCGGGCAGCGGCAACCGGTTCTTCCGCTTCGACGCCTCGCCCGGCCACCTGCTGGTCGACTACAAGGCGGACGTGGAGGTGTTCACCGAGCACATCGACGAGCACCTGCCGGAAACGCCGGTGAGCGAGGTGCCGGACCGGATCTTCCACTACCTGATGCCGACCCGCTATTGCGAGTCGGACCTGCTGGGGCGGGAAGCGCAGAACCTGTTCGGCAGCGAGCAGCCGGGCATCTCGCGGGTGCGAAGGATCGTCCACTGGATCCACGACAACATCGAATACAGGCCGGGCAGCACCACGTCGACGACGACGGCGCAGGAAGTGTTCACCCAGCGCGCCGGCGTCTGCCGCGATTTCGCGCATCTGGGAATCACGATGTGCCGCGCGCTGAACATCCCGGCGCGGCTGGTGGTGGGCTACGTCTGGTTCGACGAGCCGCCGCAGGATTTCCACGCCATCTTCGAAGCCTGGATCGGCGGCCGCTGGGTGCTGTTCGACCCCACCGGCATGGCGCCGGTCGACAGGGTGGTGCGCATCGGCACCGGGCGCGACGCCAAGGACGTGGCCTTCAGCACGATCTTCGGCAGCCTGAGGATGACGCGCAAGGAAGTGAACGTGCTGGAGCACGATCCGCGCGGCCGCGTGCCCAGCGGCATTCCGGCGTTGCAGCTCGCGGCCAGCGCGCCGGCGACCGCGGCGGCCGCGATCTAGTCTTTGTAGCCGGGACCGGTCCGATCCAGCTTGCGCAGCAGCGCAGGCCAGACGAAGGCGCCGCCCTGGCTGCCGGTCTGGACCTTCATTGCCTGCGCCACGCCCTGCACGATCCGCGGGTCGACCTCGACCAGCTCGCCGCCGGCCTGCGCGTCGATCTGGATCTTGCAGGTGCTCTCGAACACGTACATCGAGAGGAATGCGTCGGCGATGGTCTTGCCGACGGTGAGCAGGCCGTGGTTGCGCAGCACCAGGAAATTCGCGTGGCCGAGGTCGGCCTGCAGCCGCGGCTTTTCCTCGTCGCGGAAGGCGACGCCCTCGTAGTCGTGGTAGGCCAGCGAGGCGAGGACAAAGCTGGACTGCTGCGAGATCGGCAGGATGCCGCACTTCTGCGCGCTGACGGCGACGCCGGCCCGCGTGTGCGTGTGCAGCACGCAGGTGATGTCCTCGCGCGCCTGGTGGACCGCGCTGTGGATCACGAAGCCCGCCGGATTCACCGGGAAGGGCGAGTCGATGATCTTGTTGCACTGCTGGTCGATCTTCACCAGCGACGAGGCCGTGATCTCGTCGAACATCAGCCCGTACGGGTTGATCAGGAAGTGGTGCTCCGGCCCCGGTACGCGCGCCGTGATGTGGGTGAAGACCAGGTCGCTCCAGCCGTACAGCGCCACCAGCCGGTAGCAGGCGGCGAGATCGACGCGCAGCTGCCATTCCTCGGCGCTGACGACCTGCTTGAGCGATGCGATGTCCATGGCGCCTCCTTGTTTCGATCGAGGGTGTTTGACGGGTTCAGGCCGCAATCACATTGTCGGCGCGGTGAGCAGTTCCAGCCGGGAGAGGAACAGCATCGCGTGTCGCACGCCGTCGCCGCACATCTCCGTCGACGGCTGCAGCCCCGAGCAGACGGCCGGCCGCTCGGCGCTGCCGAAGATGCGGCAGCCGTTGTCTTGATCGAGCTGGATGCAGCGCACCCCGGCGGGCTTGCCGCGAGGCATGCCGGGGATGGGCGAGCTGATCGACGGTGCGGTGCAACAGGCGCCGCAGCCGGGACGGCAGTTCATTGCTATGAAAAAGTGAGCTACAGGCTAAGGCTGCAGGCGGGCTGCAGCCCAGAGCACCTGGTCGATGACGGCTTGCACGTGGCGCCGGGCGGGCTCGCTGACCAGCGCTCCCTGCTCGTCGAAAGCGTCGCCGGCGTGTCCGAGCGCGAAATTCACCGGCGCCAGCCAACACTGCAGGTTCAGCAGCAGCGGCGCGAGGTGACTCTGCGAACGCAGCCCGCCCAGAGCGCCGGGCGAGGCGCTGAGAACGCCGACCACCTTGCCTCGCGTGGACTTGAAGCCATCGGTCCACGCCGGGTCGGCCTTCACCGGGCTGGAAATCCAGTCCAGCGTGTTCTTCAGCAGGGCCGGATAGCTGGCGTTGTACTCGGGCGTGCAGATGATCCAGGCCGGGTGCTCGTAGGCGATGTGCTTGAGCCGGATGACGTCGGGCGGCGTGCCGCGCGCCTCGAGGTCGGCGTTGTACATGGGGATGTCCAGGTCGCCCAGCTCGATGTGCGTGACCTCGGCGCCGCCGGCCGCGGCCATCGCGCTGGTAGCTTTCGCGAGGCGGCGGTTGAAGGATTTCTCGCGGGTGCTGCCGGCGAAGACGAGGAGTTTCATGGACCCGATTGCATCACAAGCCGGCGCAACATTCCTGCGAAAGGGGAGTCCCTGCACGACCCGGCAGGAAGCGCACCCCGCCGGTAAAATTCGTTCTTTCCCCCTGGGGCTGCAGCCCCACCGCGCAGAGGCGCCACTCCCATGCTCTATCCAGAAGAATTCGACGTCATCGTTGTCGGCGGCGGCCATGCCGGCACCGAGGCCGCGCTCGCGGCTGCGCGCATGGGCTGCAAGACGCTGCTGCTCTCGCACAACATCGAGACGCTGGGCCAGATGAGCTGCAACCCGTCGATCGGCGGCATCGGCAAGGGCCACCTGGTCAAGGAAGTGGACGCTCTGGGCGGCGCGATGGCCATCGCCACCGACGAAGGGGGCATCCAGTTCCGCATCCTCAACTCCAGCAAGGGGCCGGCGGTGCGCGCCACCCGCGCCCAGGCCGATCGCATCCTCTACAAGGCGGCGATCCGGCGCCGGCTGGAGAACCAGCCGAACCTCACGCTGTTCCAGCAGGCGGTCGACGACCTGATGGTCGAGGGTGACCGGGTGGTCGGAGCGGTGACCCAGGTCGGCATCCGCTTCCGCTCGCGGACGGTGGTGCTGACGGCCGGCACTTTCCTGGATGGACGGATCCACGTCGGGCTGAACAACTACCAGGCGGGGAGGGCGGGCGATCCCCCGGCGATCTCCCTGTCGGCGCGCCTGAAGGAATTGAAGCTGCCGCAAGGCCGGCTGAAGACCGGAACGCCGCCGCGGCTGGACGGCCGCAGCATCGACTTCTCCAGGTGCGAGGAACAGCCCGGCGACCTGGACCCGGTGCCCGTCTTCAGCTTCATGGGCAATGCGGCCATGCACCCGGCGCAAGTGCCGTGCTGGATCACCCACACCAACGAGCGGACGCACGACATCATCCGTTCCGGCTTCGACCGCAGCCCGATGTTCACCGGCAAGATCGAGGGCGTCGGCCCGCGCTATTGCCCGAGCGTCGAAGACAAGATCAACCGCTTCGCCGACAAGGAAAGCCACCAGATCTTCCTCGAGCCGGAAGGCCTGACGACCAACGAGTTCTACCCGAACGGGATCTCCACCAGCCTGCCCTTCGACATCCAGTACCAGCTGGTGCGGTCGATGGCGGGGCTGGAGAACGCCCACATCCTGCGGCCGGGCTACGCCATCGAGTACGACTACTTCGATCCGCGCTCGCTCAAGAGCAGCTTCGAAACCCGGTCGATCGGCGGCCTGTTCTTCGCCGGCCAGATCAAAGGCACGACAGGCTACGAAGAGGCGGCGGCCCAGGGTCTGTTCGCCGGTGTGAATGCGGCTCTGCAGTGCCAGGGCAAGGAAGCCTGGCTGCCACGACGGGACGAGGCGTACCTGGGCGTGCTGGTCGACGACCTGATCAGCAAGGGCGTGACCGAGCCGTACCGGATGTTCACCAGCCGCGCCGAATTCCGGCTGCAGCTGCGGGAGGACAACGCCGACATGCGCCTGACGGAGCAGGGCCGGGCGATGGGCCTGGTCGACGATGCGCGCTGGGCGGCGTTCAACCGCAAGCGGGACGCTGTTTCACATGAAACAGAGCGCCTGAAAGCCACGTGGGTAAATCCGCGCAACCTGTCGGCCGAGGAGTCGGAGCGGGTGCTCGGCAAGTCGATCGAACACGAATACAACCTGGGCGACCTGCTGCGCCGGCCCGACGTGAGCTACGCCGGACTGATGTCGCTGGACGCCGGCAAGTACGCCAACCCCGCTGTTTCACGTGAAACACTGGCCGAACTTCTGGAGCCGGTGGTGGAGCAGATCGAGATCGCCGCGAAATATTCCGGCTACATCGACCGCCAACGGGGCGAGGTTCTCCGGGCCGCCCAGTACGAGAACCTCCGCCTGCCGGATGACTTCGATTACATGGCCGTGCCGGCGCTCTCGATCGAGGTCCGGCAGAAGCTGAGCAAGCACAAGCCGGAAACGCTGGGCCTGGCATCGCGAATTTCGGGCGTGACGCCGGCTGCGATCTCGCTGCTGCTGGTCCACCTGAAGAAGAGCCGGATCAAGGGCTTCGCCGCCGTGTCAGCCAAGTCCGAGGACGAAGCGGCGGTATGACCGGCGCCCTGGAACCCGGGCTGCGAAATGGCCTGGCAGAACTCGGCTTGGCGCTGGATGACGAACAGGTCGCCAAGCTCCTCCAGTACGTCGACCTGATCCAGAAGTGGAACAAGGTCTACAACCTGACCTCGGTCCGCGATCCGGCGGAGATGCTGACCCATCATTTGCTCGACAGCCTGGCCGTGGTCCCGCCGCTCCTGCGGCAAAGCCAGGGGAGGGCGATCCGCCTGCTCGACGTCGGCTCCGGCGCCGGCCTGCCGGGTGTCGTGATCGCCGCCTGCTGTCCGCAGCTTCAGGTCGATTGCGTCGACACGGTGGCCAAGAAGGCGGCGTTCGTCCAGCAGGTTGCGGCGAGCTTGCACTTGCCCAAGCTGCGCGGGCTGCACGCGAGGGTCGAAAATCTGGGAGAGACCTACGACATCGTCTCCTCGCGGGCCTTCGCTTCGCTTGCCGATTTTGTCGGCTGGTCTGCCGGGACTCTGGCGCCGGATGGCGTCTGGATGGCGATGAAGGGCAAGCTGCCCACTGCCGAGATCGAGGCCCTGCCGCCCGAGGCAGCTGTGTTTCACGTGGAACAGCTGAAGGTGCCCGGGCTGGATGCGGAGCGCTGCCTCATCTGGCTTCGTCGCACTGCCGCCGTAACGTAAACTCGACGCTCAGAGTTCGGCGTTCGGCCCGGGGGAACACATGTTCGGCGTAGCAGACTACGGCGCTTTCGTCGCCGCAATCATCATCTTTCTCGCGATCCCCGGACCCGGCAACCTGGCGCTGATCACCTCCACAAGCAAGGGCGGGATCGCCGGCGGACTGGCCGCCACATTCGGCGTCATCGCCGGCGACCAGGTGCTGATGTGGCTGGCGGTCGCGGGTGTCTCGGCGCTGCTGGTCGCCTATCCCGCCGCCTTCCATGCGGTCCAGTGGCTGGGCGCCGCCTATCTCGCATGGCTCGGCCTGCGGATGCTGCTGGCCAAGCCCGGTGCCAAGCCGGTCCTGGACATCCAGCCCCATCACTACTTCCGGCAGGCAGGGCTGATCACCCTGCTCAACCCCAAGGCCATCGTTTTCTACATGGCGTTCTTTCCGCTGTTCGTCGACCCGGTCCGGCACCAGGGGCTGCTGACCTTCGGCGTGATGGCCGCGACGATCGCCAGCCTGACCTTTGCCTACGGGCTCATCGTCGTGCTGCTGACCCACCATCTGGCCGAGCGCTTGCGCGCCAATCCGCTGATCGGCCGGGTCCTGGAGAAGCTGGCCGGCGTCTGCCTGCTGGCCTTCGGCCTCAAACTGGCGATCAGCAAGTGAGCGCCGAACGCGCGCCGGCCGGCGCGAAAATTTTCTGCGTCGCCAACCAGAAGGGCGGGGTGGGCAAGACCACGACCACGGTCAATCTTGCAGCCGGTCTGGCCAAAGTCGGCCAGCGCGTGCTGATGATCGACCTCGACCCGCAGGGCAACGCGACCATGGGCTCGGGCGTCGACAAGCGAAAGCTCAAGCTCACGATCTACGACGTGCTGCTCGAGTCCGCCTCGATCGCCGAGGCGCGGGTGCACAGCGACAAGTGCGGCTACGACGTGCTGGGCGCCAACCGCGAACTCGCCGGCGCCGAGGTGGAGCTGGTCGAGGTCGAGCGGCGCGACCAGCGCCTGAAGCTGGCGATCGCGGCCGCGGCCGCCGACTACGACTTCGTGCTCATCGACTGCCCGCCGTCCTTGTCCATGCTCACCCTCAACGGCCTGTGCTGCGCCCACGGCGTGATCGTGCCGATGCAGTGCGAGTACTTCGCGCTCGAAGGCCTGACCGACCTGGTCAACACCATCAAGCAGGTCCACGCCAACATGAACAAGGACCTGCAGATCATCGGCCTGCTGCGCGTCATGTTCGACCCGCGCATCACGCTGCAGCAGCAGGTGTCCGACCAGCTCAAGTCGCACTTCGGCGAGAAGGTGTTCAACACCGTGATCCCACGCAACGTGCGGCTGGCGGAAGCCCCGAGTTACGGCTTGCCGGGCGTGGTGTTCGATCCGGCGGCGCGCGGCAGCATGGCCTATGTCGAGTTCGCGCAGGAAATGGTGGAGCGCATCCACAAGATGTGAACGCACGGCCGCAAGCCGCGCCGTCCAACAAAACAAGAGCAATGAAGCCGTCCAACGTCCTCATGTTGCCGGGCTGGCGCAACAGCCCGCCGCTGCACTGGCAAAGCCTGTGGGAGCAGCGCCATGGCTATGTGCGGGTCGAGCAGCACGACTGGACCAGACCCCTGCGCGGGGACTGGGTGGCGCGGCTGGAGGACGTGGTCCTCGGCTGCGACGAGCCGGTCGTGCTGGTTGCCCACAGCCTCGGGTGCATCCTGACCGCGGCGTGGGCGGCGCATTCGAAGAACACGCACCGGGTGAAGGCGGCGCTGCTGGTCGCTGCCGCCGACGTCGAGCAGCCGGGCGTGCGCGACCAGATCCCGAGCTGGTCGCCGATCGAGCTGCGGGCTTTGCCGTTTCCGAGCGTGCTGCTCGGCAGCCGGGACGATCCTTACTGCGAGTTCGATCGGGCCCGCCTGTTCGGCTACGCATGGGGATCGCAGTTCATGGATTACGGGCCTTGCGGCCACATCAATGCCGACTCCGGTCTTGCCAGCTGGCCGGAAGGCCATGTGCTGCTGCAGGACCTGATGAAAGACTAGGACGGAAAAAATGACGACCCCCACGTTTGCGGCCATGGCCGCTGCACTGCCTCCCGAGGAGGCTTCGGCCTGCCTCAATCGGCTGGGCGGAGGCTGAGATGGTCACCAGGAAACCCAAGGGACTGGGCCGCGGCCTGGAAGCGCTGCTCGGGCCGAGGGCGCGCGAGGACGGGGAGGGCGAGCACGCCGCAAGCCCGGGCTCGCCGTCGTCGCTGCCGCTGGGAGACATGGTCCCGGGCATGTACCAGCCGCGCACGCGCATGGACGAGGGCGCGCTGTACGAACTGGCCGAGTCGATCAAGGCCCAGGGCATCATGCAGCCGATCCTGGTCCGCCGTCTCACCGAGGGCGAGAACAGCGGCAAGTACGAGATCATCGCCGGCGAGCGGCGCTTTCGCGCCGCCAAGCTGGCCGGCCTGGACAGCGTGCCGGTGCTGGTGCGCGATGTGCCCAACGAAGCGGCGGCGGCGATGTCGCTGATCGAGAACATCCAGCGCGAAGACCTCAACCCGCTGGAGGAGGCGCACGGCCTGCAAAGGCTGGTCAAGGAGTTTGGGCTCACTCACGAACAGGCGGCGCAGGCTGTCGGCCGTTCGCGCAGCGCCGCGACCAACCTGCTGCGCCTGCTGAACCTGACCGACCCGGTGCAGACGATGCTGATGGCCGGCGACATCGACATGGGCCACGCCCGGGCGCTGCTCGGCCTGGAACGGGCATCGCAGATCACGGCCGCCAACCAGATCGCCGCCAGGAAGATGTCGGTGCGCGAGGCCGAGGCGCTGGTCAAGAAGCTCGGCGCCGAATTCAACCTGGTTTCGCCCAAGCCCAAGAAGGAAAAGTCGCGCGACCTCAAGCGGGTCGAGGAAGAGCTTTCCGATCTTCTGACGGCCCAGGTCGACGTCCGCGTGAAAAAGCGCGTCAAGCGCCACGGCCGCACCGAGGAGATGGGCGAGCTGGCGATCCAGTTCGGCTCGCTCGACGAACTCAATGGACTGATCGACCGGCTGCGCGGCTGAAGCAGAGCGCGCCGCCACGCGGACCCTGGCCGGGCCGTCCGGCAGCGGGCAGCGCGAGCCGCCTAGATCGAGAAGATCTTCCCCGGGTTCATGATGTTCTTGGGGTCGAGCGCGCGCTTGATCGTGCGCATCATCTCGACCGCGCCGGCGCCGGCCTCCGTCACCAGGAAGTCCATCTTGTGCAGGCCGACGCCGTGCTCGCCGGTGCAGGTGCCTTCGAGCCGCAGCGCGCGAGACACCAGGTCGTGGTTCAGCTTCTCGGCGACGACGCGCTCTTCCGGCTTGTTGGGGTCGAGCAGGTAGCCGAAGTGGAAGTTGCCGTCGCCGACGTGGCCAACCAGGAAGTACGGGATGCCGCTCTCGTCGGCTTCCTTGACCGAATCGAGCAGGCAGTCCGCCAGGCGCGAGATCGGCACGCAGGTGTCGGTGGAGATCACCTTGCAGCCCGGCTTGGACTGCACGGCCGCGAAGTAGGCGTTGTGGCGCGCGGTCCAGAGACGGGTGCGCTCTTCCGGCGTGCTGGCCCATTCGAAGGCATTGCCCCCGTGCTCGGACGCGATCTCCTGCACCAGCTCAGCCTGCTCCTTGACGCCGGTCGGCGAGCCGTGGAATTCCATCAGCAGCATCGGCTCTTCGCGCAGGCCCAGCTTGCTGTGCGCGTTCACCATGCGCACCGAGTTGTGGTCGATCAGTTCCACCCGCGCGATCGGCACGCCGAGCTGGATCACCTGGATCGTGGTGCGCACCGCGGCCTCGATGCTGGGGAAGGAACAGATCGCCGCCGAGATCGCCTCGGGCAGCGGATAGAGCCTGACGGTGACCTCGGTGATCACGCCCAGCGTGCCTTCGCTGCCCACCATCAGGCGGGTCAGGTCGTAGCCGGCGCTGGACTTCTTGGCCCGCGTGCCGGTGCGGATGATCTCGCCCGAGGCGGTGACCACCTCCAGGCCGAGCACGTTCTCGCGCATGGTGCCGTAGCGGACCGCGTTGGTGCCGCTGGCGCGGGTGGCGCTCATGCCGCCGATCGATGCGTCGGCGCCGGGATCGATCGGGAAGAACAGGCCCGTGCTCTTCACCGCCTCGTTGAGCTGCTTGCGCGTGACGCCCGGCTGCACCGTCACCGTCAGGTCCTCGGCGTTGATCGACAGCACCTTGTTCATGCGGCTGACGTCGATGCTGATGCCGCCTTGCACGGCGAGCAGGTGCCCTTCGAGGGAGGAGCCGACGCCGAACGGGATCACCGGCACGCTGTGCTCGCTGGCCAGCCTCACGGCGTCGGCGACGTCCTGTGTGCTTTCCGCGAAGACGACGGCGGCCGGCGGCGGCACCTCGAACGACGATTCGTCGCGGCCATGCTGTTCGCGCACGACCAGCGCCGTCGAGCAGTTGGCGCCGAAGCGCGCCTTCAGCGCGTCGATCAACGCCGGGGCGACCTCGCGCTGGTTGATTTCCGGGACGAGATGGGACAGGGCGGTGGGTGCGTTCATGCGGGTCTCCGTGCGGAGCTGCAAGTTTACGCCGCCCACCCTCCGGCGCCGCGCGGCTTCAGCGCGTGCTGTCGTCGTATTCCGAGCGCGAGATCACACCGTCACGGTTGCGGTCCATCTCGTCGAATGTCGCGGGCATGATGCTCAGGTGCTGGGCCTCCGCCCGGGTCAGGTCGCCGTCCTGATTGCTGTCGGCCGCCAGGAAGGATTGGGCCAGCTGCAGCGCCGTATAGGGGCCAGGCCCCGCCGGGACCGAGCGAGCTGTGGACGCTCCGCCGCCGGCCCCCATGGCGGCGGTCGACCCGGCAGCGGCCGCGGCGCCACCGCCGGCATACCCCGGCGTTCCGGTGTTCACGCCACC
>JAQGNJ010000166.1 GCA_028291885.1 Ramlibacter sp.
CGTCGTACTCGAACAGCGCGGCGCGCGCCGTCCCGGCCAGCAGCATGCCGCCGGCAAGCAGCGCGGCGGCAATGGGCCGCCAGGAGGTGATGCGTGCGGCCATCATCAGCGGTAGGCGATCTCGGCGCGCCGATTCTGCGACCAGGCTGCCTCGTCGCTGCCCTGGACGGCCGGCTTTTCCTTGCCGAAGCTCACCGCCTCGACCTGGTTGTCGTTGATCCCCAGCAGGCCCAGGGCGCGGCGCACGGCCTCGGCGCGGCGCTGGCCCAGAGCCAGGTTGTATTCGCGGCCGCCGCGTTCGTCGGTATGGCCTTCGACCACGACGCGGCGCGAGCCGTTGGACTTGAGGAAGCGCGCGTGGGACTCGATCAGCGACTGGAATTCGGGCTTGATCACGTAGCTGTCGTAGTCGAAATAGACGATCCGTGCGACGCTGGCCGGGCCCATGGTGTCGCTGGGGCGCGGCGCCGTCTCCACCGGAGTCACGGCGGTCTGGCTGGCGCCGCCGGGCCTCGCGGAGCCGGCGCCGCCGGGCGCGGGCTGCACCGCGCTGGCGCTGCGGTCTTCCACCGGAACGTCGTCGAGCTTCACGCCGGAGGCGCAACCTGCCAGCACGGCCGCCACGGCACACGCGGTCAGCATTCTTTTGAACATCAAGGAAAACCTCCTGAAAGGAAAAATCACTTCTGGAAAGGGCCCCAGGCGGGTTCGCGGATGTCGCCGCCCTGGCCCGCGAGCCGCGCCTTGATCTTGCCGTCCAGCGTGGTCGTCATCAAGGCTTCGCGTCCGTTTTGCCGGGTGGCGTAGACGATCAGACGGCCGTTGGGGGCGAAGCTCGGGCGCTCGTCCGCCGTCGTGTCCGTGAGCGTGTTCACCGTGTTGCCGCCGAGCTCCATGACCTGGAGCTTGAAGGCGCCATTGATGCGGGAAATGTACGCAAGCCAGCGGCCGTCCGGGCTCAGGGCCGGCGATATGTTGTAACTCCCGGTAAAGGTGACTCGCTCGGGCGAGCCGCCACCGGCGGACATGCGGTAGATCTGCGGCGCGCCGCCACGGTCGCTCACAAAATAGATGTTGCGGCCATCGGGCGAATACACCGGCTCGGTGTCGATGCCCGACGACTGTGTCAGGCGTCGCGGCTCGCCGCCGTTGGCGTCGATGGTGTACAGCTGCGAGCCGCCGTCGCGACTGAGCGTGACGGCCAGCGAGCGGCCGTCCGGCGCCCAGGCCGGCGCGCTGTTGGAGCCGCGGAAGTTCGCGATCAGGCGCCGCTTGCCGCCATAGACCTCGTGCACGTAGACCACCGGCTTGCGCGATTCGAAAGAGACGTACGCGACCTGGCTGCCATTGGGCGACCAGGACGGCGAGATGATCGGCTCGGCGCTGGCCAGGGCCGATTGCGCGTTCTCGCCGTCGGCATCCGCCACCCAGAGGTTGAAGCGGGGCCCGGCCTTGGTGACGTAGGCGATGCGGGTCGAGAACACGCCTTTTTCGCCTGTGAGTTTCTCGTAGATGAAGTCGGCGATGCGGTGGGCCGCCAGCCGCAGGTCGCCCTGCGTGACCACCAGGCCCAGCACGCCCAGCTCCTGCGCGCGAACCACGTCCCACAGGCGGAAGCGAACGTCGTAGCGGCCGTCGGCCAGCCGGCTCACGCTGCCCGCGGCCAGCGAATCCGCGCCCTTCTGGCGCCAGGGGGCGACGTCGGGCCGGCTGCTTTCGTCCAGCGTGGCGCCGGCGGCGTCGACGGCGCGGAACTGGCCGCTGCGCTCGAGATCGGCCTGCACGATGGCGGCGATCTTCTGCGGCGCCTGGGCGTCGCCGCGGAACGGCGCGATCGCGATCGGCAACTGGGTCAGGCCGACGCCGGTGACCTCGACTCGAAACTGCGCGTGGGCTGCGCCCAGTGGGGCGGCCAGCAGGCCGGCCAGCAGGGCGCGGCGGCGGATTTCAGGCGGGAGGTTCGGTGGGGCTTGGGTCATCTTGTCGGTTCAGGCAATAAAGGGCGAAGTATTTTCCGAAAGCGGCTTGGGCCTGCATCGTACACACGGCGAAACCCATGGCGCCGTCGAGAAAGCCCAGCCGCAGCAGATAGCTGCGCACGAAGGCCACGACCGCGGCCGCGCCGGCCCGCGCCATCGAGGTCCTGCGGCCGCGCCCATGCTGCTGGCGGGCCCAGGCCTGGCTGTAGCTTTCGAGTTTGCGCCAGTAGTGCGCGGGGGTCGGATAGCTGTCATGGAGCAGTGGACTGGTCAGACGTGCGTTGCGCGTGCCGAGTTCCGTGACGACGCGTTCGTGCACCAGGTCGTCCGAAAAACGCGCCTGGCCGCGGCGGAACAGCCGCAGCACGCGGTCGGGCGTCCAGCCGCAATGGCGGATCCAGCTGCCGCAAAAGCGCGTCAGGCGCGGGATTTCATACGCGGTGGCCGCGCCGGACCGCATCGCGTCCTGGATCTGCGCCGCGAGCTGGGGCGTGACCCGTTCGTCCGCGTCCAGCGACAGCACCCAGTCGCGGGTCGCCATTGCCAGCGCGCGGTTCTTCTGCGGCCCGAAGCCGGGCCAGTCCGCGCTTTGCGCGACCTTCGCGCCGCAGGCACGGGCGATCGCCACCGTGTCGTCGGTGCTGCCACTGTCCAGCACGACGATCTCGTCGGCGAACGGGACCGATTCCAGGCAGGCGCGCAGGTTGGCGGCTTCGTTGCGGACGATGACGACGACGGACAGGGACATGGGTGCCGGCATTATCCGCACAAGGCGGCGCACGGCCGCCGCTACACTTGGCGCTTTGCGCAGCCTCACCCATTGGCGGCAGTCCCTGCCCGCCGACCCGATCCAATGCAGACCCCCCTGGGCATCGACGCCATCTTCGTCATTCACGCCGCCAGCCTGGCCGAGCGGCGCAAGCTGATCGAAGCGCAGTTGTCGGCGCTGGGCCTGCGCCATGAGTTCATCCTCGATTACGACATCCCGGCGATCCCGCAGGCGCTGCGCGACCGCATGATCCGCGGCGATTCGCTGTCGCCGGCCCAGCAATCGTGCGCCCTCAAGCACTGGCACGCCCATGTGCTGGCCGACCAGCGCGGCTGCGAGCGGGTGCTGGTGCTGGAGGACGACGTGATCCTGGCCGCCGACTTCCGGGCCGTCTTCGGCCGCGCGATGAAGGAGGAACTGGCGCTGGCCGCGCCGCACGTCACCTTCCTGGGTTGCGGCGGCCATTACTACGTGCCCAGGAAGGACCTCCAGGCCGGCCGGCTGCTCTATCGGCGCGACCAGGGCAAGTTCGCCGACTCGTACATCGTCGACCGCGCCGCGGTGAAGCGCCGCCTGCAGTGGCTGGAACAGCACGGCATCGAGCGGCCGATCGACCACCAGTTCGAAGCCATCGACCGCGAGCTCGGCACGGCGATGTACTGGCTGGAGCCGCCCATCGTGGAGCAAGGCAGCCACAACGGGCGCTTCCCCTCGGCGCTCGTCAACTCCCATCCGCTCTGGTTCCAGGCCTTGCAGTTCCGCTGGAAGAAGCTTTGGCGCCGCAAGGGCATGGCCTGAAATCGCCGACATGCCCATCCTGACTTCGCCTGCCGGCGCTGCCGCCGCTCCCCAAACCCGCTGGATCCCGCGCGCGCGCGACGCCGCGATCTTCGCCAGCTGCGCCAATCTCTATTCCACCGCATTGGCCAACGTGGCCCTGTTCGTGTTCCTGGTCATGCTGGCGTGTGTCCTCGCCGGCCCGGAGCGCCGCAAGCTCGCGTGGTCCACCTTCCCGCGCGGCGTTGCGCTGGCGATCGGGCTGTACCTGGGGTGGCAGGTCCTGGGCATGGTGTACACCGACGCGCCGCTGGCCTCCGCCTGGCAGTCGCTCTACGCCGATCGCAAGATCCTCTACATCCTGCCGTTCGCGCTGCTGTTCGGGACCGAGGCGGCGAAGCGCCGCTTCCTGGCCGCCTTCCTGATCGCCAACGCCGTGGCGCTGGTCCTGTCGTTCCTGATGGTCGCGCCCAGCGTGAGCCACCTGATCGGGCGGCAGCCGACGGCGGTGCTGCATTCGCACGTGACGCAGGGCATGTCGTTCGCGATGGCCTTCTTTCTCTCCCTCTGGTACATGACCCAGGCGAAGGACCGGCGCTGGCGCGCTTTCTTCCTGGTCCTGGCGCTTGGTTTCCTGGTGAACATCGTCATCGTCACGACCGGGCGCAGCGGCTACGTCGCTTTCCTGGTGTTCATCGTCGCCTGCTACGGCTTCTGGCGCGGTCCCAGGGGCATCCTCCTCGGGCTGGGAGCGGCCGCCCTCATTTCGCTGTCGATCTTCTATGCCTCCAGCACGGTGCGCGAGCGGGTGATGCTGGGCGTGCATGAAGCCACCCATTACATGGAGGCGACGGGGGAGAGCTCGCTCGGGCGCCGGATGCTGCTGTACCACGTGACGCTGGAGCTGATCGCCGCGCATCCGATCCTGGGCACCGGCACCGGCAGCTTCAAGGCCCACTTCAGCAACACGGTGGCCCAGCGCTACAACGACTGGAAGGCCGTGCCCTTTCACGACCCGCACAACCAGTACCTGTTCGTCTGGGCCGAAAACGGCCTGCCCGGCCTGGCCGCCTTCCTGTTCCTGCTGGTTTCGCTGTACCGGGCCTGCGACAAGCGCACGCCCTACGGCCAGATGGCCGCCGCCAGCCTGCTGGCATGGTGTGCGACCAGCCTGTTCAGCGGCCACTTCCGCACTTTCCCCGAGGGCCACATGATCGCCTTCGTCCTCGGCGCGTTGATGACGCGGATCCAACCCGAGCCGGCGGCGCCCGGGACCGACGCATGGCGATAAGTTTCCTGCAGCGCCTGGCCCGCGGAGTCGCGCTGTTCAAGGGCCAGCGCACGGCGCTGATGGCCGCCTCGGCGGCGGTGCTGGTGACGGCGGCGTGCGAACCGCTGATTCCGGCGCTGCTCAAGCCGCTGCTGGACCGCGGCTTCCAGGGCGGCAGCGTGGCGTTGTGGATGGTCCCGGTGATCGTGCTTGCGCTTTTCGCGGTGCGCGGGATGGCGAATTTCACGGCCCAGTATTCGCTGGCTTACGCGACCAACGGCGCGATGAAGAAGCTGCGCCGGCGCCTGTTCGACAAGCTGATGTCGGCCACGCCCGCGCTGTTCGCGACGCAAAGCAGCAGTTCGCTGGCCAACACCCTGGTGTACGAGGTGCAGGTCGGGACCTCGCTGCTGATCCTTTCCGTGTTTTCTTTCGTCCGCGACAGCCTGACGCTGCTCGCCCTGATGGGCTACCTGTTCTACCTGAACTGGAAGCTGATGCTGATCGTCATGGTGATCTTCCCCAGCGTCGCCATCGTCGTGCGAGTGCTGGCGCGCCGGCTGCAGGCCATCACCCGCGCCAGCCAGTCGGCGACCGACAAGCTGGCCTACGTCGTCGAGGAAAACGTGCTCGCGCACAGGGTGGTGCGGCTGCACGGCGCGCAGCAGATCCAGTCCGGCCGCTTCGACGAATTGAGCAACCAGCTGCGGCGCCTGGCGATGAAGTCCACCATCGCCGGCGCCTCGATGTCGCCGATCACGCAGCTGCTCGCGGCCGCCGCGCTGTCGGCGGTGATCGTCGCCGCGCTCTGGGAAGGCAGCCGGCAAGGCATCACGGTCGGCGGCTTCGCATCCTTCATCACGGCGATGCTGATGATGATGGCGCCGATCAAGCACCTGTCGGAAGTGGCGACGCCGATCACGCGCGGCCTGAACGCCGTCGAGCGCGGCCTCGAACTGCTGGAGCAGACCCCGGACGAAAGCGGCGGCACGCACAGCAGCGAGCGCGCGCGCGGCCACATCGAATTCGACGACGTGCACGTCCGCTATCCCAACGCGGCGCGCAACGCGCTGGACGGCATCGACCTGGACATCCAGCCCGGACGCGCCGTCGCGCTGGTCGGCAGTTCGGGCTCCGGCAAGACCACCCTGGTGAACCTGTTGCCGCGCTTCGTCGACCCGAGCAGCGGCACGGTGAAGCTCGATGGCGTGCCGCTGTCCGACTGGGACCTGGCCAGCCTGCGCCGGCAGTTCTCCTTCGTCAGCCAGGACGTGGTGATGTTCAACGACAGCATCGCGGCCAACGTGGCGCTGGGCCTGGCGCCGGACCGCGCGCGCGTGCTGCGGGCGCTGGAAGCGGCCAACCTCGGTCCCTACGTGCAGGCCTTGCCCGCGGGCATCGACACCGAGGTCGGCCACAACGCCACCCAGCTGTCGGGCGGCCAGCGCCAGCGGCTCGCCATCGCCCGGGCCTTGTACAAGGACGCGCCGATCCTGGTGCTCGACGAGGCGACGTCGGCGCTGGACACCGAGTCCGAGCAGGCCGTCAAGACCGCGCTGCAGCGGCTGATGGCCGGCCGCACGACGCTGATCGTCGCCCACCGGCTGTCCACCATCGAGCATGCCGACACCATCGTGGTCATGAGCGCCGGGCGCATCGTGGAAACCGGCTCGCACGCCGGCCTGCTGCGCCAGGGCGGCGCCTACGCGCGGCTGCACAGCCAGGTGGCGGCGGGCGCCGAGGTCAGCAGCCCGGCCGGGGAGCTGCTCCAGTGAGCCGGGCGTCGATCAGCGGCTTCAGCTTCATCCGCAACGGCGTGATGCTGGGGTTTCCTTTCGTGGAATCGATCCGCTCGCTGCTGCCGCTGGTGGACGAATTCGTGATCGCGGTGGGCCGCGGCGAGGACGACACGCTGGAGCGGGTGCGGGCCATCGGCGATCCGAAGATCCGCATCATCGAGACGGTGTGGAACGAGCGCATGGGCGACCGCGGCTTCGTCTACGCGCAGCAGAAGATGATCGCGCAGTACGCCTGCACCGGCGACTGGGCCTTCTATCTGGAGGGCGACGAGGTCGTCCACGAGAACGAGCTGGATGCGATCCGCGCCAGTGTCGATCGCCACCATGGCAATCCGGCGGTGGAAGCGCTGGTGTTCGACTACCTGCATTTCTACGGCACGCCGCAATACGTTTCGGTGAGTCCAGGCTGGTACCGGCGCGAATGCCGCCTGATCCGCAACACCATCCGCAGCTACGCGCCGGACGGCCAGTACTGGCTGGTGACGAGCCGCCACAAGCGGCCGCGCAATCCGCACGGCGCCCTGGCCGGCGCCCACATCTACCACTACGGCTGGGTGCGCAAGGCCGAACAGATGCAGGCCAAGCTGGACCAGGTCGCCAAGTACTGGGCCGGCTCGACGCCGCCGAAGATCGAATACGCCAATTTCGACCCGCGGGCCGTCACGCGATTCCAGGGCAGCCATCCGGCGGTGATGAAGGAGTGGCTGGCGACCCAGGCCGAGCAGCACATCGCCTTCAACCCCGACTACCGGCTGACGCGCAAGGAGCAGAAGTACCGGCTTTCGATGAAGCTGGAAAAGCTCACCGGACTGGACTTCAGCCGCAAGCATTTCAAATTGATCGCGTGAGCGCGCGGACCGCGGCTCGCGTCAATCCGGATCGGGTTCGTAGCCGGGCTGGGCCCTGGCGATGAAAGTGCTCAGGCCCCGGCCCGCGGCGGCGAGGAGCTTCATCGCCTCGACCTTGTCCTTGCCGGCGCTGCGATTGCTGTAGCGATAGCGCGCCCCGCCCTTGAACGCCACGTCGATGAAATCGGCGCCGATCGCATAGGCGACGACGCCCGAATCGCCGCTGACATTCTTGTACGGCTTCATGGGGTCGCGAAGACGCCGGGTCATTCGCGCCAATATAGCGTGTGCGTTAGGGTCCTGCGGCTTCCACGCTGCGCCGATACAGCCGCTCGTACTCGTCCGCCGCCCGCTTCCAGGTGTGCGCCAGCGCGAATTCGCGGCCATTGGCTGCGAGCCGCCGCTGCAGCGCAGGGTCGTCGAGCAGCCGCTGCAGGGTGCCGACCAGCTCCTTCGAGTCCCTCGGGTCGGTGAGCAGCAGCGCGTCCTTGCCGTCCTTCAGGAGCGTCGAGATGCCGCATTGCGCCGGGCCGCTGACCACCACCGGCAGGCCATGGGCCAGACCTTCGAGCACCACCATCGCGAAAGTGTCGTCCAGGGTCGGATGCACCAGTACGTCGGCCGCGCGGTAGGCCTGCTCCACGCCGTCCAGCGAGCCCAGGAAATGCACCCGCTCGCCCACGCCGAGCGCCAGGGCGACATCGCGAAAGCGCTGCACCTGGCCGGTGTTGCCGACCACGGCCAGCCGCAGGTCCGGCGGCAGCGTGACCAGCGCGGCCAGCAGCGTCGTCAGGCCCTTGCGCGCGTAGTCGTTGGCCACGAACAGCAGGAGCGGGCCCCGGGGCGGCAACTGCAGCGCCCGGCGCGCCAGGGCCCGGTTCCATTCCCCGGCCGGCATCGCGACGCCGGGCGTGACGATCGCCATCGCCGCCGCGGCTCGCGGATAGGCGGCGAGCGCATCCGCCTGCAGGCTGGTCGACGTCAGCACCACCTGCCGCCCGGGTCGCGGCCGGAACCGCGCCGCCTCGAGCCAGAGATAGGCCGCCAGCCGCGCACTGGTGCAGATCTTCAGCCAGCGCAGGCCGCGGCGCCAGCCGCTGACGCCGCCGAGAAGGTTCAGCCGCACCGGTTTGACGTGGATGGTCTGGACCAGTCCGTGCCAGGTGTTCTCGTGCGAATGCACAACGTCGAATCCATGGCGCGTCGCCAGCCAGGTCGCGGCCGCGTACCAGATCTGGTTGATCCAGCCGCGCTTGCGCAGCGGACAGGAGACGCGGTGGTAGGTGACGCCCGGCCACTCGTGCTGGATCTCCTGGGCGAAGACGTGGATCTCGTGCCGGGCGGCGAGCTGTTCGACCAGCCGGATGGAATAGCTTTCGGCGCCGCCGCCGCCGGCGCTGAACACCCGGTTCAGCACGGCGACCCGCAGCCGCCCTGTCCCGCCTGCCTCGCTCATCGCCGCGTCCGGTCCTCGTAGCCGGTGGCCAGCTTCAGCCAGAACAGGGGCAGCGAAGTCGAACGGAGCACCGGCACGCGCGGCAGCTCGAACAGGTCGTCGCCGGCCCGGCTGCGCGAGCGCCGCGTGGTGGTCGCGGTGGCGTAGCCCAGGGCCTTGGCCATGGCGGCGTGCTTGGGCTCGTGCGACCCATAGGGATAGCAGAAGTGCCGCACCTGGACCTCGACGCGGTGCTCGAGCTCGCGCTTGCAGCCGGCGATCTCCTGGAAGGCCGCGGCGTCCTCTGTCTGGCGCAGGTCGACGTGGTTGCGGGTATGGGCGCCCACCTCCTGGCCCCCGGCGACCCAGGCTTTGAGCTGCGCCGCATCCATCAGCGGCCTGGCCGGGATGCCCTTGTCATGGTCCCACACGTTGGAGCCGCCCATCTGCCCGCTCACCACGTAGCAGGTGGCCGAGAAGCCGTGCCGCTGCAGGACCGGCAGCGCATGCTGCAGGTTGTTGACGTAGCCGTCGTCCAGCGTGATGCCGACCACCCTGCCCTTCTTGTCGCCGCGCAGGTACGGCTCCAGCGCCGACATCGACAGGCCGCGGTAGCCCAGCGCCCTGAGCATCGCCATCTGCCGCGCGAAGGCCGCCGGCGCGACCACCAGGCTGCGGTACGGCACGCCGCGCGGCGGCGGCTCTTCCACCTGGTGGTAGGTCAGGATCGGGATGGGCTGGCGCATTCTTGGAGTGGCGTTCGGAAAATCTACAGACCCGGTATTACAGCAACACGATGTCGTATTGCTCCTGGCCCATGGCGCTTTCGGCTTGCAGCGAGATCGGCTTGCCGATGAAGTCCGACAGGCCGGCCAGGTGCTGGCTTTCCTCGTCCAGGAACAGCTCGATCACCCGCGGCGAGCCGACGACGCGGTATTCGCGCGGATTGAACTGGCGCGCCTCGCGCAGGATCTCGCGCAGGATGTCGTAGCAGACGCTGCGCGCCGTCTTGACGGTCCCCTTGCCCTGGCAGGCCTCGCAGGGTTCGCACAGCATGTGCGCGAGCGATTCCCGGGTGCGCTTGCGCGTCATCTCCACCAGGCCCAGCTGCGAGAAGCCGCCGGCCATGGTCTTGACCCGGTCGCGGCCCAGCTGCTTGCGGAATTCGGCCAGCACGGCGTCGCGGTGGTCCTCGCGCGCCATGTCGATGAAGTCGACGATGATGATGCCGCCCAGGTTGCGCAGCCGCAGCTGCCGCGCGATCGCCTGCGCCGCTTCCAGGTTGGTCTTGAAGATGGTCTCGTCGAAGTTGCGGGCGCCGACGAAGCCGCCGGTGTTGACGTCCACCGTGGTCAGCGCCTCGGTCTGGTCCACCACCAGGTAGCCGCCGGACTTGAGCTCCACGCGCTTGCCCAGCGCCTTGGCGATCTCCTCGTCGATCGAATACAGGTCGAAGATCGGCCGCTCGCCCTTGTACAGCGCGAGCCGTTCGGCCGCCGACGGCATGAACTCCCGCGCGAAGGCCTGCAGCATCGAAAACTGTTCCTTCGAATCGAGCCGGATGGCCTGCGTCTCCTCGCTGACCAGGTCGCGCAGCACGCGCTGCAGCAGGTTCAGGTCCTGGTGCAGCAGCGAGGTCGGCGGCAGCCGCTTGGCGGCGTCGCTGATCCGGGCCCAGGTCTTGCGCAGGTAGGCGATGTCCTCGGCCAGCTCCGGGTCGCTGGCGTCCTCGCCGTTGGTGCGCAGGATGAAGCCGCCGCCCTGGGCTCCGACCAGCGCCTGCAGCCGCGAGCGCAAGGCGTCGCGCTGCTCGGAAGGGATCTTCTGCGAGACGCCGACGTGATCGTCCTGCGGCAGGAAGACCAGCAGGCGGCCGGCGATGCTGATCTGGGTCGACAGCCGCGCGCCCTTGCTGCCGATCGGGTCCTTGATCACCTGGACCATCAGCGCCTGGCCCTCGAACACCTGCTTTTCGATCGGCACCTGCGGCTGGCTGTTGCGCGCAAAGGCGGGCGGCTCGCCGTCGGGTTGCCGGTGCCACACGTCGGCCACGTGCAGGAAGGCGGCGCGCTCCCGCCCGAGGTCGATGAAGGCCGACTGCATGCCGGGAAGGACGCGGGCCACCTTGCCCAGGTAGACGTTGCCGACCAGGCCCCGCTCCAGCGTCCGTTCCACATGCAGCTCCTGCACGGCGCCGTTTTCCACGACCGCCACCCGCGTTTCCTGCGGCGACCAGTTGATCAGGATGTCCTGCTGCATGTTTGTCCAGACCCCGGCTAGATCTTCAAGCCGCATGCGCGCAGCAGTTGCGCCGTCTCGTGCATGGGCAGTCCCATGATGCCAGAGTAGGAGCCGCTGATCCGCGCAATGAAGGCCGCCGCCCGCCCCTGCACCGCGTAAGCGCCGGCCTTTCCCAGCGGCTCGCCGGTGGCGACGTAGCCGGCGATCCGGGCTGCGGTCATGGGCGCGAAGCTCACGCGCGAATCGCTCACCGCCTCGAGACGGCGCCGGCCGCTGGCGACGGCGACAGCCGTCAGCACCCGGTGCGTGCGGCCCGCCAGCTCGCGCAGCATGCGCCGCGCGTCGGCGTCGTCCCGCGGCTTGCCGTAGATGACGCGGCCCAGCGCGACGGTCGTGTCGGAGCACAGCACCGGCGCCGGCGGCAAGCCGCGGTCCTCGAGCCGGCGCAGCGCGGCGTCGAGCTTCAGGCCCGTGACGCGGTGCACGTAGCGCGCCGGCGGCTCGCCGCGAAGCTCCTGCTCGATCGATTCGGTGTCCTCGCCTTCGTCCGGCAACAGCAGCTCGTAGCGGACCCCGAGCTGCTCGAGCAACTCGCGGCGGCGCGGACTTTGCGAGGCGAGATAGACGAACTGCGGCTTCATTCGCGGTGGTAGGGATGGTTGGCGTTGATCGACCAGGCGCGGTACAGCTGTTCGACCAGCAGCACCCGCACCATCGCGTGCGGCAGGGTCAGGTCGGACAGGCGGATGCGCTCGTGCGCGGCCTGCCGAAAGCCGGGATCGAGCCCGTCGGGACCGCCGATCACCAGCGCCACGTCGTCGCTGGCGAGCTGCCAGTCCCGCAGCTTGGCCGCCAGGGCGGCGGTGGTGAGCGCGGTGCCGCGCTCGTCCAGCGCCACGACGCGCGTACCGCGCGGAATGGCCGCTTCGATCCGCGCGCGCTCGGCGGCGTAGATCGTTTCCAGGGTCTTGGAGCCGCGCGGCTCGGTCTTGACGGCCTTGAGTTCGACCTTCAGTTCCGGCGGGAAACGCTTGGCGTAGTCGTCCCAGGCGGTCTGGGCCCAGTCGGGAACCCGCTGGCCGACCGCCACGACCGACAGCTTCATGTCTTGCGGCCGGGCGCCCTGCTCGCGGTTTTCTTCGCCGGTGCCTTCCTGGCTGCCGGCTTGCCGACGACCTTCAGCGTGGGCTTGGAGGCGGCGGTCTTCGCGCCGGTCTTGGCGGCGGTCTTGGCGGCCGGCCGGGCTGCTGTCTTGCCGGCGGGCCGGGCCCGGGTCCTGCCGACCGTCGGACGCGCCGCGCCCTTCCTGGCCGGCGTCGCCCTCGCCTTTTCTTCCTTGGCTTCGCGCTCGGCCGCCTTCACGGCGCTCTTGGCGGCGCTGCTGCGGCGCAGCGAGGTCATTTCGCCTTCGGCCGACTTGCGGGCTGCCTTCTTGGCCGGCGCCTTGACCGGCGGGGGCGATGCCTCGGCCGGCTTGGGCGCGCCGAACTTCAGCCGCACCGGCTTGTCGCCCCAGATCTCCTCGAGGTGGTAGTACTGGCGGATCGCCGGCTGCATGATGTGGGCGACGGCGGCGCCGCAGTCCACGATGATCCATTCGCCGTTTTCCTCGCCCTCGATGCGCGGCTTGGGAAAGCCCGCTTCACGCACGGCGTCGCGGACGCTGGAGGCCAGCGCCTTGGTCTGCCGGTTGGAGGTGCCCGAGGCCACGATCACCCGCTCGAACAGAGGCGAGAGATGCTCGGTGTTGAAAACCTGGATGTCCTGTGCCTTCACGTCTTCCAGGCCATCGACGATGGCCCGCTGGAGTTTTTGCGTATCTTTTTTTGCCGAGGCGTCTTGGGTCATCAGTTGGTGGGGTAAAGGTGATGTTGGTCAATATAGCGTGCAACGGGCGCTGGAACCAGTCGGGTGATGTCCTCAGCCGCGCCGGCGAGCCGGCGGATCTCGGTCGAACTGACCGGAATCGGCGGCAGTTCCACCGGTTCGCGCGGCCCGGGAGGCAGCCTGGAAGCATCGACGGGAACTGCCGCGGTGATCGGCCTGGCCCTTGCCGCGATGGAGATCGTGGCAAGGCGGGCGATCTCGCCGCTTTCGCGCCAGCTGTGCAGTGACTCGGCCTGGTCGGCGCCGATCACCAGCAGGAACTGCGCGCCGGGGAATTCCCGGTGCAGCTCGCGCAGCGTGTCCACAGTGTAGGTCGGGCCGGCGCGCTGCAGCTCGCGCCCGTCCACGCAGGCGCGCGGCACGTCGGAAAAGGCAAGCTGCGCCATGGCCAGGCGGTGCGCGGCGGGCGACAGCTCGCGCGCCTTGTGCCAGGCCTGGCCGGTGGGGAAGACCCGCAGTTCGTCCAGCTTCAGCTGCTCCACCGCCGCGCGGGCCAGCGCGACGTGGCCCAGGTGCGGCGGGTCGAAAGCGCCGCCGAAGATGCCGATGCGTCGGGGTTTCTTCAGATCCATTCGCGCGGCACCAGGAACTTGCGGTACAGCGCGTCTTCGGGCGTGCCGGGCGCCGGCTCCTGCCGGTAGGCCCAGCTGGCCAGCGGCGGCATGGACATCAGGATGGATTCGGTGCGGCCGCCCGACTGCAGGCCGAAATGCGTGCCGCGGTCCCACACCAGGTTGAATTCCACATAGCGGCCCCGGCGATAGAGCTGGAAGCCGCGCTCGCGCTCGCCATAGGGCGTGTCCTTGCGGCGCCCGAGGATCGGGAGGTAGGCCTGCAGGAAGGCGTCGCCCACGGACTTCATCATCGCCAGGCCGGTCTCGAAGCCGCCTTCCGAAAAATCGTCGAAGAAGATGCCGCCGACGCCGCGCTGCTCGCCGCGGTGCTTGAGCGTGAAGTAGTCGTCGCACCAGGCCTTGAAGCGCGGGTACTTGTCGGCGCCGAACGGCGCCAGCGCGTCGCGGCACACGCCGTGGAAGTGCACCGCGTCTTCCTCGAAGCCGTAATACGGCGTCAGGTCCATGCCGCCACCGAACCAGGCCACGGGCTCGCCGCCCGCCGGCGTCGCAGTCAGCATGCGAACGTTCATGTGCACCGTCGGTGCATACGGGTTGCGCGGGTGGAACACCAGCGACAGGCCGACCGCCTCGAAGGGCGCGCCGGCAAGACCGGGACGATGTTGCGTCGCCGAGCCGGGCAGCTTCGCTCCGGTGACGTGCGAGAAGCCACAGCCGGCCCGCTCGAACACCGCGCCGTCCTCCAGGATCATCGTGACGCCGTTGCCCTGCAGCGGCTCGCCCGGGCTCTTCTCCCAGGGGTCGCTCAGGACCGGCTTGCCGTCGACGGCCGTGCAGGCGCCCATGATGGCCTGCTGCAGGCCGCGCAGGTAATCGCGCACGGACTGCACCTGCGCCGCTGCGCTCATGCCTGGCCGCGCAATGCGCGATGGCCGATGTCGCGCCGGAACTGCGCGCCGTCCAAGCGCACCTGGTCGGCGACTTCGTAGGCGCGCTGCTGGGCGGCCTTGACCGAATCGGCCAGCGCGGTGACGCACAGCACCCGGCCGCCCGAGCTGAGGATGATGCCCTCCCGCTGCACCGTGCCGGCATGGAACACCATCGTGTCCTCCGTCTCCCGCGGCAGGCCGGTGATCGCATCGCCCTTGCGCGGATTGAGCGGATAGCCGTGGGCGGCCATCACGACGCCCAGCGCCGTGCGGCGGTCCCATTCCAGTTCCACCTTGTCCAGCGTGCCGCCGGTGGCGGCCATCATCACGTCGAACAGCTCGGTCTTGAGCCGCATCATGATCGGCTGGGTCTCGGGGTCGCCCATGCGGCAGTTGAATTCCAGCGTCTTGATGCCGCCTTGCGGATCGATCATCAGGCCGGCGTAGAGGAAGCCGGTGTACGGGATGCCGTCGCTTTCCATGCCGCGCACCGTCGGCAGGATGACCTCGCGCATGGCGCGGGCGTGGATCTCGGGCGTCACGACCGGCGCCGGCGAATACGCGCCCATGCCGCCGGTGTTGGGTCCCAGGTCGCCATCGAGCAGGCGCTTGTGGTCCTGGCTGGTGGCCAGCGCGGTCACATTCCTGCCATCGCACAGGACGATGAAGCTCGCCTCCTCGCCGGTGAGGACCTCCTCGATCACCACCCGCGCGCCGCCCTCGTTGTGGCTGACACCCAGCTTGTTGTCCAGCAGCATGAAGTCGATCGCCTCGTGCGCTTCCTGCGCCGTCATCGCGACGACCACGCCCTTGCCCGCCGCCAGGCCGTCGGCCTTGACCACGATCGGCGCGCCCATGCGCTCGACATAGGCGTGGGCGGCAGCCGAGTCGCTGAACGTCTCGTATTGCGCCGTCGGGATGCCGTGGCGCTTCATGAAGGCCTTGGAGAAGGCCTTGGAGCTTTCCAGCTGCGCCGCCGCCCGGGTCGGGCCGAAGATGCGCAGGCCGTGGGCGCGGAATTCGTCGACGACGCCGGCCGCCAGCGGCGCTTCCGGGCCGACGACGGTCAGGACGATCTTTTCCTGCTGCGCCCACTTGCGCAGCGCGACCACGTCGGTCAGGGGAATGTTTTCCAGCCGCGGATCCAGGGCCGTGCCGCCGTTGCCGGGCGCGACGTAGACCGCCTGCAGCCTGGGCGACTGGGCCAGCTTCCAGGCCAGCGCGTGTTCACGGCCGCCGCCGCCGATGACGAGGACTTTCATCAGGCGATCGCCGCGTTGTGGAAGACATCCTGCACGTCGTCCAGGTCTTCCAGCACGTCCAGCAGGCGCTGCATCTTGGCGCCCTCCTCGCCGGACAGCTCGATGGTGTTTTCCGCGCGCATCGTGACCTCGGCCACTTCCGGCTTCAGGCCGGCGGCTTCCAGGGCGTTCTTGACCGCCTCGAAATCATGCGGCGGGGTGACGACCTCGATCGCGCCGTCGTCGTCGGTGACCACGTCTTCGGCGCCGGCTTCCAGCGCCACTTCCATGACCTTGTCCTCGCTCGTGCCGGGCGCAAAAACCAGCTGCCCCACGTGCTTGAACTGGAACACGACCGAGCCGGCCGTTCCCATGCTGCCGCCGTACTTGCTGAAGGCGTGCCGCACCTCGGCCACCGTGCGGACCTTGTTGTCCGTCATGGTGTCCACGAGGATGGCCGCGCCGCCGATGCCGTAGCCTTCGTAGCGGATCTCCTCGTAGTGCACGCCCTCGAGGTTGCCGGTCGCCTTGTCGATGTTGCGCTTGACGGTATCGGCTGGCATATTGGCCGCCTTGGCCTTTTCAACCGCCAGCCGCAGCCGCGGGTTGATCGCCAGGTCGCCGCCACCGAGCCGGGCCGCGACCATGATTTCGCGGATGACGCGGGTCCACACCTTGCCGCGCTTCTCGTCCTGGCGGCCCTTGCGGTGTTGGATATTGGCCCATTTACTGTGTCCAGCCACGAAGCACCTTCTGTCCTGATTTAAATTCAGCAGCGATTTTACTTTTTATGTCCTCCAAGCGAGAGAACCCATGGCCGAACCGATCCTGATCGCCAAGAATGGCGCGACCGAATGCCTGCTGCTGCCGCAACTGGCCAACCGGCACGGCCTGATCACCGGCGCCACCGGAACCGGCAAGACCGTGACGCTGCAGACCCTGGCCGAGAACTTCTCCAGGATCGGCGTTCCCGTCTTCATGGCCGACGTCAAGGGCGACCTGACCGGCATCAGCCAGGCCGGCAAGATCGAGGGCAAGCTCGCCGCCGTGCTGCAGGAGCGCGGCCTGCCGCCGCCGCAACCGGCCCCCTGCCCCGTCACGCTGTGGGACGTCTTCGGCGAGCAAGGCCATCCGGTGCGCGCCACCGTTTCCGACATGGGGCCGCTGCTGCTGGCCCGCATGCTGAACCTGAACGAAACCCAGGCCGGCGTCCTCAACCTGGTGTTCAAGGTGGCCGACGACCAGGGCCTGCTGCTGCTGGACCTGAAGGACCTGCGCGCCATGCTGCAGTTCGTCGGCGACAACGCGCGCTCGTTCACGACGGAGTACGGCAACATCAGCGCGGCCAGCATCGGCATCATCCAGCGCGGCCTGCTGCAGATCGAGACCCAGGGCGGCGAGAAGTTCTTCGGCGAGCCGATGCTGAACATCCAGGACTTCATGCAGACCGACACGAACGGTCACGGCATCGTGAACATCCTGGCGGCGGACAAGCTGATGAACTCGCCGCGGCTGTACGCGACCTTCCTGCTGTGGATGCTCTCGGAGCTGTTCGAGCAGCTGCCCGAGATCGGCGACCCGGACCAGCCCAAGCTGGTGTTCTTCTTCGACGAAGCGCACCTGCTGTTCACCGACGCGCCCAAGGCGCTGGTCGAGCGGATCGAGCTGGTCGTGCGCCTGGTGCGGTCCAAGGGGGTGGGCGTCTATTTCGTGACGCAGAACCCGCTGGACATCCCGGACACGGTGCTCGCGCAGCTGGGCAACCGGGTGCAGCACGCCTTGCGCGCCTACACGCCGCGCGACCAGAAGGCGGTGAAGGCGACGGCGCAGACCATGCGGCAAAAGCCCGGCCTGGACATCGAGCAGGCGATCACCGAACTGGCGGTCGGCGAAGCCTTGGTCAGCCTGCTCGACGCCAAGGGCCGGCCCAGCGTCACCGAGCGCGTCTTCGTGCTGCCGCCCGGCAGCCAGCTCGGCCCGATCACGCCGGCGCAGCGGCAGGCGCTGGTGCAGAACTCGGTGGTTGCCGGCGTCTACGAGAAAGTCGTGGACCGCGAGTCGGCCTATGAAAAGCTCAAGGGGCGGACGGCGTCGGCCGAGGCCGGCGCGACCACCTCTTCCTCCACGTCTTCCGCCTCGGGGTCCGGCGGCGTTCTCGGCGGGCTGTCGGACCTGGTCTTCGGCTCGACCGGGCCGCGCGGCGGCCGGCGCGAAGGACTGGCCGAGATGATGGCGAAGTCGGCCATCCGGACCATCGGCAGCAGCGTCGGCCGCGAGATCATCCGCGGCGTGCTGGGCGGCATCATGGGCAGCAAGAGGCGCTGAGGCCTGCCGCGCCTGGCCGGCCCTCCACAGGCGCGGCCGCCGCTGCTGGAACCGGCCACGGCGCGCAGCCCGACAGCTCGGGTATGCCTATTGCTTGCGCTTCTGGGAGCATCAGCAGCACGGTTACAGTATTTCTTTTGGAAGGCCATCAAATGACCGACGTGTCAGCACCCCGCCACATCCGGTTGACCTCCCACGCCGGAGGTTTTGGCGCCCTGCCGCTTCAGTGGGGAGCGGCCACGGCCGCCGAGCGCGGCCCGGTGGTCGGCACCACGACCACCCGCATGCACCGCAACGTGATCGGCACGCACAGCGGCTCGTACAGCGTGTACCGCGCTCTCGCCGTGGCGGCGGGCGCACTGTCACGCGACCACCGCGCCGACCTCACCAACACCGCGCCGACCGACGTGATCGGTCCTTATCCGCAGTGGAGCGAGCCGGGCAGGATCGTCAGCCTCGACCCCTGGGGCGCGACGGTGGCCGACGTGTTCGCGACGGAGCTGGCGGCGGGTTACGACATCCGTCCCACCATCGCCGTCACCCAGGCCCACGTGATCCTGCCGGAAGTGATCGAGGCGCTGCAAAGCGGGCGGCTCAAGGCCGACGGCAAGTTCCTGACCGCCGGCGGCGCGGCGATGGTCACCAAGGTCGCGATCGAGCCGGTGTGGTGGCTGCCCGGCGTGGCCAGGCGCTTCGGCTGCACCGAGGCCGACCTGCGCCGCGTCCTGTTCGAAGAAACCGGAGGCATGTATCCCGAGCTGGTCACGCGCAGCGACCTCGAGGTGTTCCTGCCGCCGATCGGCGGCCAGACGGTCTACATCTTCGGCAACCCGCGCGACCTGGCCAATCCCGACGTCGAACTCACGGCCCGCGTGCACGACGAGTGCAACGGCTCGGACGTGTTCGGCTCCGACATCTGCACCTGCCGCCCCTACCTGACCCACGCGATCGAGGAATGCATCCAGGGCGCGCAGCGCGGCGGCGTCGGACTGGTCTCCTATTCGCGCAAGGAAGGCCGGGCGCTGGGCGAAGTGACCAAGTTCCTGGTCTACAACGCGCGCAAGCGCCAGGTCGGCGGCGACACGGCGGACAACTACTTCGCGCGCACCGAATGCGTGGCCGGAGTCCAGGACATGCGCTTCCAGGAACTGATGCCCGACGTGCTGCACTGGCTGGGCATCAAAAAGATCCACCGCCTCGTCTCCATGAGCAACATGAAGTTCGACGCGATCATCGGCTCGGGCATCGAGATCGGCGAGCGGGTCAACATCCCCGACGCCCTGATCCCGGCCGACGCCAAGGTCGAAATGGACGCCAAGAAGGCGGCGGGCTATTTCACGCCGGGCCCGGTGCCCGACGCCGAGGAACTGAAGAAGGCCAAGGGCCGGGGGCTTGCCGAATGACCACCGGGACCTTTTCCCGCGCGCAGGCCGAGCGGGCCGCCGAGATCCTGCGCACGACCCACGCGGTGCGCGATCGCGCCGGGCAATTGCTGGCCCGCACCCGCCGTGGCGAATCGCAATGGTGGACCGTGGACGACGGCCGCATGGCAGAAGCATCGCGCGCCGTGGCCGACGCGACCCGCGAGCGCTACCCCAGGCTGCACATCCCGTTCCACAGCCGCTGGCGGCACTTCGAGGCCGGCGGCGTCGACCGCAAGGCGCAGCTCGAGCAGATGCTGCAGCCGGAACCGTCGATCCGCGTGCGCTCGATGATCGACCTCGCCGTGGTCAGCGTGCTGCTGGACGCCGGCGCCGGCGCCGACTGGAAATACGTCGAGACGGCCACCGGCAAGACCTTCACCCGCTCGGAAGGACTGGCCGTCGCCAGCTTCCACGCCTTCACCGGCGGCCTGTTCTCCAGCGACCGCGAGCGGCCGCTGCAGGCCGACGCCGCCGGCCTGCGCGGCCTGGTCAAGGACCATCTCGCGCAAGCCTTCCAGGTCAGCGAATCCAACCCGCTGGTGGGCCTGGACGGCCGCGTCGTCCTGCTGCGGCGCCTGGGCGAAGTGATGAGCGAGCAGCCCGAGGTGTTCGGCGAGCAGGGCCGGCCCGGATCGCTGTTCGACCTGTTCAACACGCTGGTGCCGCACACGGCCGACATCGCGGCGCACGACATCCTGTCGCAGTTGCTGATCTCGCTGTCGGGCATCTGGCCATCGGGCAACAGCATCGGCGGCATCCCGCTGGGCGACTGCTGGCGCCATCCGGCCGTGCGGGGCGAAGGCGCGTCGGACGGCTGGGTGCCTTTCCACAAGCTGTCGCAGTGGCTGACATACTCGCTGCTCGAGCCGTTCGCCTGGAACGGCTTCACCGTCCGTGGCCTGGACGGGCTGACCGGCCTGCCCGAATACCGCAACGGCGGCCTGCTGATGGACAGCGGCGTGCTGGTGCTCAAGGACCCTGCCGCGGCCGACGCGGTCTGGCAACCCGGCGACGAGCTGATCGTCGAATGGCGGGCGATGACCGTCGCCCTGCTCGACGAACTCGCCGTGCAGGTGCGCAAGGACCTGAAGCTCGACGAGCACGAACTGCCGCTGGCGCGCGTGCTCGAAGGCGGCACCTGGGCCGCCGGCCGCACGCTGTCGCAACGACTGCGAGGCGGCCTGCCCCCGCTGGTGGTGGTCAGCGACGGCACGGTGTTCTGAAACGAATGACAAATGGAAATGAAATGAGCAACGTTCACCTGATCGACCACCCGCTGGTGCAGCACAAGCTGACCCTGATGCGCAAGAGGGAGGCCAGCACCAACAGCTTCCGCCGCCTGCTCAACGAAGTGGCGAGCCTGATGGCGTACGAGGTCACGCGCGACATGCCGATGCAGGAGGTGGAGATCGAGACGCCGATGGAAAAGATGACGGCCAAGGTGATCGACGGCAAGAAGCTGGTCTTCGTCTCGATCCTGCGCGCCGGCACCGGCATCCTGGACGGCATGCTCAGCGTCGTGCCGGGCGCGCGCGTCGGCCACATCGGCCTGTACCGCGACCCGAAGACGCTGACCGCCGTGGAGTACTACTTCAAGATGCCGCAGGACATGCAGGAGCGCGACATCGTCGTCGTCGACCCGATGCTGGCCACGGGCAACTCGGCGATCGCGGCTGTGGAGCGGCTCAAGGAGCTGCGGCCCAAGTCGATCAAGTTCGTCTGCATCCTGACCTGCCCCGAGGGCGTCGCGGCGCTGCAGAAGGCGCATCCCGACGTGCCGATCTACACGGCGGCCATCGACCGCCAGCTGAACGACCACGGCTACATCCTGCCCGGGCTGGGCGACGCGGGCGACCGCATCTTCGGCACCAAGTAAGAGCCGGCGCGTGATGCCCCGTCTCCCGCGGCCGGCCGCGGCGCTGCTGTGCCTGCTGCTGGCCGGCCCCGTGCTGGCCGCGCCCTTCACTCCCGCCAGCGACGCCGAGGTGGTCGAGCGCCTGCCCGGCGGGGGTGGCGGCGATCCGGCCGTGCGCCGGGTCGACTCGCTGCGCAAGCAACTCGCCGCCCGCCCCGACGACGCGACGCTGCGGCTGGAGATCGCGCGGCGCTACTTCGAGCTGGCGATGGCGCAGGGCGATCCGCGCTTCGTCGGCTATGCGTCCGCGACGATCGCGCCGCTGGCGGCCGCGGCGGCGGCGGCGGAGAACAACGCCGGCTACTGGCTGCTGCGCGGACTGATCGAGCAGTACAGCCACGACTTCCCCGCGGCGCTGGCCAGCCTGGACCGCGCGGCCAGGATCGCTCCCACGGATCCCGAGCCGCTGGCCTGGCGCTCGGCGATCTTCATGGTGCAGGCGCGCTATCCGCAGGCGCTGGACGAATGCAGGCG
>JAQGNJ010000286.1 GCA_028291885.1 Ramlibacter sp.
CCCGCCAGCTGGCGGCGTTCCGCCCCAGGCTTCGTTGCCGGCCGAGGCCGAGCGCGGCGACTGGACCGCCGTCCTGCTGGCGCTGACGGTCTTCCTCGCGCCAGCGGTCGGCGTCTGGAACGAGGAAATGCTGCAGGACACGCTCAAGTCCATCGTCGTTTCCTTCCTCGCCCTGGCCGCGGCCCTGCTGTTCTTCTGGCACCAGCGCCGGCGGAGCGAGCCGCTGCGCTGGCACCCCGTGATGTGGCTGCCGCTGCTGCTCATGGCCTATGCGCTGGGCAGCATGGCCTGGTCCCAGACCTACCTGGCCGGCGTGGAAGCGATCCGCTGGTTCGTCTTCGGCCTGCTGCTGTGGCTCGGGCTGAACACCTTGTCGCGCGAGCGCCTGCCGCTGCTGGCCTGGGGGATCCATGGCGGGGCGGTCGTCGCTTCGCTCTGGGCGGTGCTGCAGTTCTGGGTCGATTTTCGCTTCTTTCCGCAGGGGCCGAATCCGGCCTCGACCTTCGTCAACCGGAATTTCTTCGCCGAGTTTGCCGCCTGCACCCTGCCTTTCTCGGTGCTCTTGCTCGCGCGCGCGCGCCAGGGCAGCCAGATCGCGCTGCTGGCCGTTTCGACCGGCCTCGTGATCGTCGCCATCCTGATGACGGGAACGCGCAGCGCCCTGTCGGCGATGTGGCTGCAGCTTTTGTTCCTGTTGCCGCTGATCCTGTGGCTATACCGCAGGCAGCTGGCCTTCCACGAATGGGGCGCCGGCCGTCGGGCGCTGGCGATCGGCCTGCTGCTGCTGACGGTGCTGGGCCTGGGAATGGTCCCCAGCGGCAACCCGAAGATCGACGACGAGCTGCGCGGCACGACGGCGCTCGAGCGCGGCCTGGGCCGCACGGCCTCGATCGGGCCGGGCGACGCCTCGTTCGGCATCCGCAAGCTGATGTGGACGGCGACGGCGCGGATGATCCAGGCGCGCCCGCTCAGCGGCGTCGGCGCCGGCGCCTGGGAAAACGACATCCCGCTGTACCAGGCCGGGGGCTCGCAGCTGGAAACCGACTACTACGCCCACAACGAATTCCTGCAGCTGGTGGCGGAGTACGGGCTCGTGGGCTGGCTCGTCCTGCTGCTCCTGTTCGCCTACCTGATCGCCGCGGCGGGGCGCACGCTTGGCGACAAGACGCCGCAAGGGCAGGCCGAGGCGCCCTGGCGCGCCATCGCGCTGTGTAGCCTGCTGGCCTTGTTCGTGGTGAGCAACATCGGCTTTCCCTGGCGCATGGCCTCGACCGGCGCGATCTTCGCCGCCTGCCTGGCGGTGCTGGCGGCTTCGGACGCGCGCCTGGGCGTGCGCGGCCGCTGGGCCGCCATGCGGCTGCCGTGGAGGCCGGCCTGGTCGTACGCGGCGCTGGTATCGGTGGCAGCCTGCCTGGTGCTGGCGACCTACATCGCGCAGCAGGCGGCGCAGGCCGAGTCCAAGATTGTCCGCGCCACCAAGCTGGCGCTGGCGATCACGGCGTCGGGCGATCCGAACAACCCGAAGTACGACCGGGCCAGGGCGCAGATGCTGCGCCTGATGCGCGAGGGCATCGCGATCAATCCGCACTACCGCAAGATCACGCCGATCGTGGCCGACGAACTGGCCCGCTGGGGCGACTGGAGCAACGCGATCTGGATCTGGGAATCGGTGATCGCGTCCCGGCCCTACGTCGTCGCCATGATCACGAACGTCGCCAGGGGCTATGCCTCCACCGGCAATCCGCAGAAGGCGCTCGAGTCCCTGGCGCGGGCCAAGCAGGTCCAGCCCGACGCGCCGGCGGTGCGCTCGCTGGAAGTTGTTTTGCTCAGCCGCACCGGCCAGGAGGCGAAGGCCCTGGAACTGGCGCGCGCCGCCCTGGACAGCGATGCGGCCGACTACGACCTGCTCAATGCCACCTTCGTGCTGGCCTGGCGCGCCGGCGACTTCCCGCTGGCGCTCAAAGCCATGAACCTGCGGATCGCGCGCTGGCCGGAACGCGCCGTGCTCGGCTACCTGCAGCTGGCAATGCTGTACACGAGCGGATTGCCCGACCCGCAGAAGGCGCTGGAGTCGTACAGGAAGGCCGTGGAGCTGACGCCGGCGGCGGACCGGGCGGCGCTGCAGCCGCACATCCCGCCGGACATCTGGGCCAGGCTGACCGTGGCCGGCAGCACGCCGCCGGCGACGACTCAGATGTCGGTCATGAGCAAGTAGGGCAGGGGCTGCAGCCGCAGCTCGGGTCCGGCGGCGCCGCCGACCGTCAGCCGTCCCTCGTGTTCCGCGGCGGAAACCTGCATCGAGACGATCGCGTCCCAGCCGCCGTCGGGCGCGGCGGCGGCCTGGGCGACGGTGCCGCAAGGCTGCTCGGCATCCGAGGAATGGAAGACTTCCTGGCCGGCCGCCATTTCGCCTTCGCCATGGGCGACGAAGGCCCGGCGCTTGAGCGTGCCGCGGAACTGGCTGCGAGCAACGACTTCCTGGCCCGGGTAGCAGCCCTTCTTGAAATTCACGCCGCCGACGGATTCGTAGTTCAGCATCTGCGGCACGAAGGCTTCGACGATGGGCGCCGTGACGGTCGCGACACCGCTGCGCACCTCGCCCCACTGCCACAGCTCGGGTGAAAGGGCGGGGCCGGCCGGCGAGGGCTGGTCCGCCGGTGCGACCCAGAGTGCGCGCGGCTGGCCGTCGGCGGGATAAAGGCGCACGGCGCTGGCCTGGCCGATGTCGGCCTTGCTCCAGGGTTCGCCCACCGCGGGGAGCAGGTCCTTCGCGGCGTCGCCGCAGATGCCGTAGAGGCCGAAATCCGCGCTCGCGTCGGTCAGCCTGGCCTTGGCGCGCAGCACGAACATCGAGAGCCGCTTGAGCGTCGGCGCCAGGATGTCGCGGCTGCAGACCAGCAGGATTTCGCTGGGCGAGCGCTGCAAGCCGACGAAGCTGGCCTGCATCCGGCCCTTGGCGGAGCAGAAGGCGGCGAGCCGGGCCTGGGTCGGCTCGAGCAGCACGAAGTCCTGGGTGAGCTGGCCTTGCAGGAATTTCGCCGCGTCCTCGCCTTCGACGCGAATGACACCCAGGTGGGGCAGGGGGCTGACGCCGTTCAGGAGCTTGCTCATGGCTGAATTATCATCGTCGCTGGATTTCATTCGGGAACGTAAGGGCAGGATGAGGCGATTTCTGGTCACTGTGTTTCTCCTCGCCTCGCTGCTTGGCCTGGGCGTGGGCGGCTGGGCGCTCTGGTGGGTGTACCAGCCGATGCGGCAGGGCGCCGCCACGCTGGACCTGGCGATCGAGCCCGGCACCTTGCCGCGCGGCGTAGCCCAGGCGGTCGCGAATTCCGGCGTCGACATCAACCCCGACCTGCTTTATGCCTGGTTCCGCGTCTCCGGCCAGGGCCGGCTGATCAAGGCCGGCAACTACGAGCTGGAGCCCGGCCTCACGCCCCACCGGCTGCTCGCCAAACTGACCCGCGGCGAGGAAGCGTTGCGTGCAGTGACGCTGGTCGAGGGCTGGAACTTCCGCCAGTTCCGCGCCGCCCTGGCCAGGGAAGAGCAGATGAAGCCCGACACGCGCGACCTCGCCGACGACGCCGTGATGAACCTGGTCGGCAAGCCCGGCCTGCATCCGGAAGGGCGCTTCTATCCCGACACCTATACCTATGCCAAGGGCACGAGCGACGTCGCCGTGCTCAGGCGCGCCCTGCGGGCCATGGACAAGCACCTGGCCGCGGCCTGGGAGCAGCGGTCGCCCGCGACGGTCGCGAAGTCGCCGGACGAGGCGTTGATCCTGGCCAGCATCGTCGAAAAGGAAACCGGCAGGGCCGCCGACCGCGCCCACGTGGCCGCCGAGTTCAACAACCGGCTGCGGGTCGGCATGCCGCTGCAGACCGACCCGACCGTGATCTACGGCATGGGGACGGCTTTTGACGGCAACCTGCGCAAGAAGGACCTGCAGACCGACACGCCCTGGAACACCTACATGCGCGCCGGCCTGCCGCCGACGCCGATCTCCATGCCCGGCAAGGCGTCGCTGCTGGCGACGGTGCAGCCGGCGGAATCGAAGGCGCTGTATTTCGTCGCCCGCGGCGACGGCAGCAGCCAGTTCAGCGCGACCCTCGACGAGCACAACCGGGCCGTCAACAAGTTCCAGCGCGGCCAATGACAACCGGCGTCTTCATCAGCTTCGAAGGCATCGACGGCGCCGGCAAGTCCACCCACATCGCGGCGCTCGCCGCGGTGCTGCGCGAGCAGGGGCGGGACGTCACCCTGACCCGCGAGCCGGGTGGCACGCCGCTGGCCGAAAAGATCCGCGAACTCGCGCTGAACGAAGCGATGGACCCGCTGGCCGAGGCGCTGCTGATGTTCGCCGCCCGGCGCGACCATCTGCAGCAGGTGATCGAGCCGGCCCTGGCCGCCGGACAGGTCGTGCTGTGCGACCGCTTCACCGACGCGACCTTCGCCTACCAGGGCGAGGGCCGCGGCTTCGACAAGGCGGTTCTCGGCCAGCTGGAGCAATGGGTGCAGGCCCGCCCGGAAGGCGGGATCCGGCAGCCGGACCTGACCCTGCTGTTCGACCTGGCGCCCGAGATCGCGGCCGGGCGCTTGTCGGGCAGCCGCGTTCCCGACAAGTTCGAATCGCAGCCGGTGGAGTTCTTCCGCAAGGTCGCCGCCGGCTATGACCTGCGCGCCCGGCAGGATCCCGCGCGCTTTGCCCGCATCGCGGCCGACCGCCCGAAAGAAGCGGTCTGGCAAGACGTGCTCGCGGCCGTTCGCCGCAAGGCTTGGCTGGCATGAGCGCCGCCCGGCCGCCCGAAGGCGCTCGCGCAGCGCATAGCACGCAGGTGATCCGGTGAGCGCGCCCTGGATCGCCGCCCAGACCGGGGCCCTGCTGGCCCAGCGCGGACACGCCTGGCTGCTGCAGGGTCCGTCCGGCCTCGGCCAGTACAGCCTTGGACTGGAGCTGGTCCGGGCCTGGCTGTGCGACCAGCCGACGCCGCAGGGCGCCTGCGGCAAGTGCGGCAGCTGCCATGCGGTCGACGTGCGCACCCATGCCGACCTGTGCGTGCTGATGCCCGAGACGGTGATGCAGGAGCTGTCCTGGCCGCTGTCGGAGAAGGCTCAGGCCGACATCGACGACAAGAAGCGCAAGGCGAGCAAGGAGATCCGGGTCGACGCCATGCGCGACGCGGTCGAGTTCGCCCAGCGAACCAGCGCCCGCGGCCGCGGCAAGGCGGTGCTGGTGTATCCGGCCGAGCGGATGAACCAGATCACCGCCAACGCGCTGCTCAAGACCCTGGAAGAACCGCCCGGCGACGTGCGCTTCGTCCTCGCCACCGAGGCTGCGCATCAGTTGCTCCCGACGATCCGCAGCCGCTGCATCTCCCATACGATGGCCTGGCCGGACTCGGCGGCCAGCCTGGAGTGGCTGCAGGCGCAAGGTGTGTCCGCGCCCGAAGCGCCCGAACTGCTGCGGGCAGCCGGCGGCAGGCCGGAAGACGCGGCGCAGTCCGCCCGTGCCGGGCGCAGCGGCAAGTCCTGGGCGCTGTTGCCCAAGGCGGTCGCGCGCGGCGACGTGGCCGCCGTCGCCGGCTTCAGCCCGGCGCAGGCGGTGGACGCGCTGCAGAAGATCTGCCACGACCTGCTTTGCCTGCAAGCCGGTGCCGAACCCCGCTTCTTTGCGCCGGCCGATCTGCCGCCGCCGGCCTCCGTGCCCGCGCTCAGCGCCTGGTGGCGCGAGCTCGCGCAGACCGCGCGCACGGTGGAGCATCCATTCAACGCCGGCCTGATGCTCGAAGCGCTTGTAAGCCAGGCCCACAACGCCCTACACTCGAGCCACACTGCCCGCCCATGAGCACGATCACCCCAGCAACCCCGCGCCCGAGCGTCATCCAGCTTGCCATCAAGGAA
The DNA here is from genome assembly GCA_028291885.1 of Ramlibacter sp. GTDB lineage: Bacteria > Pseudomonadota > Gammaproteobacteria > Burkholderiales > Burkholderiaceae_C > Ramlibacter. Next base: position 5,902 of record JAQGNJ010000286.1, read on the forward strand.
AAGGCGGCCTTGTACGCCGCCTACATCCCCATCTTCACCGATGGCGGCGTGTTCATCCCGACGGCGCGCGATTACAAGCTGGGCGACGACGTTTACGTGTTGTTGTCCCTGCCCGACGATCCGCAGCGCTATCCTGTGGCCGGCAAGGTGGCGTGGGTGACGCCGGCGCGGGCCGCGGCCAACCGGACGCAGGGCGTCGGCATCCGCTTCCCGTCGGACGAGAAGTCCAGGCTGCTGAAGATCAAGATCGAAGAGATCCTCGGCGGCCACCTGGCGTCCGAGCGGCCCACCCAGACCATCTAGCCGCGCCTGCGGCGTTCCCGGGCTGCGTCTTTCGGGCGCCGCCCGGCTTTCCTTTTTGACTGTCCAACGATGTTCGTCGATTCCCATTGCCACCTCACGTTCCCCGAGCTGGCGGCCCGGCTGCCCGAGATCCGCCAGGCCATGGCGGATGCGCAGGTCGATCGCGCCCTGTGCATCTGCACCACGCTCGAGGAGTTCGATGGCGTCCATGCGCTGGCCATGGAGTACGACAACTTCTGGGCTTCGGTGGGCGTGCATCCGGACAACGAGGGAGTGACGGAGCCGTCGCTGGACGACCTGGTGCGGCGCTCGGCGCTGCCGCGGGTGGTCGCGATCGGCGAAACCGGGCTGGACTACTACCAGATGGACGAGCGCAAGGGCGGGCGCACCGTCGGCGACATGGAGTGGCAGCGCAATCGCTTTCGCACCCACATCCATGCCGCGCGGCAGGTTCGCAAGCCCTTGGTGATCCACACACGCGCCGCTTCGCAGGACACGATCGCCATCCTGAAGGAGGAGGGCGAGGACGGCTCGGCCGGAGCGGCCGGCGGCGTCTTCCACTGCTTCACCGAAACGGCGCAGGTGGCGAGGGCGGCGCTGGACCTGGGTTATTACATCTCGTTTTCCGGCATCCTGACCTTCAAGAGCGCCCAGGACCTGCGCGACGTCGCCAGCTTCGTGCCGCTGGACCGGCTGCTGATCGAGACCGACAGCCCTTATCTGGCGCCCGTGCCGTTTCGCGGCAAGACCAACAACCCGTCGTACGTGCCCTATGTGGCGCAACAACTGGCGCAGCTGCGGGGCATGCCCGTCGAGGAGATCGCGCAGGCGACCAGCAGCAATTTCGAGCGCCTCTTCGAGGGAGTCCGGACATGAGAAAGTACTTGAAGAGGCTTTGCTATCTCGTCGTCATACTTGGAATTTCTGCGGCTCAAGCCGGCTCGTACGACGACTTTTTCATCGCCATCAAACGCGACAACGCCAATGCGATGCAGAGCCTCCTGACCCGGGGTTTCGATCCGAACACGCTCGACCCGAAAGGCGTCCCGGGCCTGGTGCTTGCGGTCCAGGAGCCGTCGCCGAAGGTCGCCGACGTGCTGATCCGCTGGCCGAAAACCAACGTGGAGATGCGCACGGTCAAGGACGAAAGCCCGCTGATGCTGGCGGCGCTCAAGGGCCACGTCGATCTGGTGAAAAAGCTGGTCGCGCGGGGCGCGGACGTCAACAAGACGGGCTGGACGCCGCTGCATTACGCGGCAACCACCGGCCAGCTGGAGATCATCAACCTGCTGCTGGAGAACTACGCGTACATCGACGCCGAATCCCCGAACGGGACGACGCCGCTGATGATGGCGGCGCACTACGGCACGCCCGAAGCCGTCAAGCTGCTGCTGGAGGCCGGGGCCGACGCGACGCTGAAGAACCAGCTCGGGATGACCGCCATCGATTTCGCCAACAAGGCGAACCGGCGCGAAGCCGCCGAGCTGATCGCCGCGTCGCGCCGCAGCCAGCAGCCGCGCGGCAAGTGGTAACGCCTTATTTGGCCTTGCAGGCGTCGAGCAACTCGACGCCCGCCGACATCTGCGCGTTCATGCGCCGGCACAAGGCCATGTCCAGGTAATGGGCCTGGACCATCACGCCCGGCGGCGTGTAACGCAGGGTCGCGCGGGTGTTCAGCGGCTCCGCGCTCGAGGTCTGCGAACAGCCGGCCTTGTAGATGGAACCACGCATCGCGACGGCGGTCTTGGCGCAAAGTTCGTCGGTGGGATAGTCGAACTGCATCAGCAGTTTGTCCGAGAGGTCGCGCACCAGCATGTGCTTTCCGGGTTGCACCGGCGTCTGGGTGGCACAGGCGGCAAGCGTCGCCGCGGCAAGAATGGCAAGGGTGGTTCGGATCAGTTGCATTGAATCGGATGGAATTTGGCGCTGGCCCCAACGGCGCGCCGTCCGCGGTTTTACCGGGAAACGGACCGGCTGGGCCATCGCTGTTACTTGATACGACGTATATTATGTTAAATCATGCCATCAGATCCACGGATCATTGCCGCTACGGGTCAGGGTGACCGGTGCGGGAAAAGCAGAATGCGCCGCCCCCTCTTTGAACCCAACGACGTCGTACGTCGCATGCA
>JAQGNJ010000175.1 GCA_028291885.1 Ramlibacter sp.
GACCAAGAGGCCGGCGAGCGCGCCGCTATCGAGATGGAGACCCTTGAGATCATGCTCTTGGCTACACTGGGGTTCGACAAACCTTAATGAAACCAATTGCGTCCGGCGGCCCTTCCCGGATCTACAGCACCCGCAGGGGAATCGTCACCGGCCCGTCGTTGACCAGGTGCACCTGCATGTCGGCGGCGAATTCGCCGGTGGCGACGTCGGGATGGGCGGCGCGGGCGTTGGCGACGAAATAGTCGTACAGACGGCGGCCTTCGTCCGGTGCGGCGGCGCCGGTGAAGCTGGGACGGTTGCCGCCGCTTGTGTCGGCGGCCAGGGTGAACTGGCTGACCAGCAGCAAGCCGCCCTTGACGTCCTGCACGCTGCGGTTCATCTTGCCGGCCTCGTCGCCGAAGATCCGCAGCTTGAGCAGCTTGGCCAGCAGCTTGTCGGCCTGCGCCTCGGTGTCGCCGCGCTCGGCGCAGACCAGCACCAGCAGGCCGCGGCCAATTTCGCCGACGGTGAGGCCGCCGACCTCGACCCGGGCCTGGCTGACGCGCTGGATGACGCTGATCAAAGCAGGTCCTCCTCGTCCTGGGAATGGACTTCGACGTCGTTGGGCAGCAACTGGATGGTGGCGCGCAGGCCGGGCACGGCGCTCATCAGCGCCTGCTCGACGGACGCACGGACGGCGGCGGCGCGGCGCAGCGTCCAGTTGGCCGGCATGTGCATGTGCAGGTCGACGAAGCGGCGCTGGCCCGAGCGCCGGCTCGAGATGTGGTCGAAGCGGATGGTCGGATGCTTGAAGCTCGCGAGCGTCTGGTCGACCACCGCCATCACCTCCGGCTCCAGCGCCTCGTCCATCAGGCCTTGCGACGACTTCCACATCAGGTGCGCGCCTTCGCGCAGGATGTTCAGCGCCACGCCGATGGCGACCGCCGGGTCCAGCCATTCCCAGTTGGTCAAGGCCACCAGCCCGACGCCGACGATGACGCCGCCCGAAGTCCAGACGTCGGTGATCAGGTGGCGGGCGTCGCCTTCGAGCGCCATCGAGCGATGCTGGCGGGCCGACTGCAGCATCGCCCAGGCCAGCGCGCCGTTGAGGGCCGAGCTGAGCACCGACAGCGTCAGCCCCCAGCCCAGCTGTCCCAGCGGCTGGGGATGGAGCAGGCGCTGCACGGCCGCCCAGATGATCCCCAGCGCGGCGACGATGATCAGCAATCCCTCGAAACCGGAAGAGAAGTACTCCGCCTTGTGGTGGCCGTACGGATGCTCGGCATCGGCGGGACGCCGCGCGATCGTCACCATCAGCAAGGCGAAGGCGGCGCTCGCCAGGTTGACCAGCGACTCCATCGCGTCCGACAGCAGGCCGACCGAACTGGTGATCAGCCAGGCGGCCGTCTTCATCAGGATGGTGGCGACCGCAACCGCGATCGAAATGCGAAGCAGCAGGCTGGGTGTCGCGCTTCTTGCGGCGGCGGTCAGGTCCATGGTCCGTTCAGGCCAGGGTGACGCGGGCGAACTTGCGCTTGCCGACCTGGACCACGTAGGTCCCGGCTTCCAGCTTCAGGCCCTTGTCGCTGACCGGCGATGAATCGACACGGACACCGCCGCCCTCGATCAGCCGGCCGGCCTCCGAGGTGGAAGGCGCCAGCCCGGCCTGCTTGAGCAAGGTCGTGACGCCCAGCGGCGCGCCGCCCATCCGCACTTCGGGAATGTCGTCCGGCACGCCGCCCTTGCTGCGGTTGCTGAAGTCCTGCTCGGCCGCATCCGCGGCCTGGGCGCTGTGGAAGCGGGCGGTGATTTCCTTGGCCAGCATCACCTTGGCGTCCTTGGGATTGCGGCCGCCCTCGACTTCCTGCTTCAGCTTGGCGATCTCCGCTTCGCCGCGGAAGCTGAGCAGCGTGAACCAGCGCCACATCAGCTCGTCCGAGATCGACAGCACCTTGGCGAACATCGTGTTCGGGTCCTCGCTGATGCCGATGTAGTTGTTCTTGCTCTTGGACATCTTGTCGACGCCGTCCAGCCCCTCGAGCAGGGGCATGGTCAGGATGCACTGCGGCTCCTGGCCGTATTCCTGCTGCAGGTGGCGGCCCATCAGCAGGTTGAACTTCTGGTCGGTGCCGCCGAGCTCCAGGTCGCTCCTGAGCGCGACCGAGTCGTAGCCCTGCATCAGCGGATAGAGGAACTCATGGACGCTGATCGAGGTGCCGGCCTTGAAGCGCTCGTGGAAGTCGTTGCGCTCCATCATCCGCGCCACCGTGTACTTGGCGGCCAGCTGGATCATCCCGCGGGCGCCCAGCGGGTCGCTCCACTCGCTGTTGTAGCGGATCTCGGTCTTCTGTGGGTCCAGGACCATGCTGGCCTGCCTGTAATAGGTTTCGGCGTTGGCCTTGATCTGCTCCGCGGTGAGCGGCGGCCGGGTCGCGTTGCGGCCGGACGGGTCGCCGATCATGGTCGTGAAGTCGCCGATCAGGAAGATCACCGTGTGGCCGAGGTCCTGCAGCTGGCGCATCTTGTTCAGCACGACCGTATGGCCGATGTGGATGTCCGGAGCCGTCGGATCGAGCCCGAGCTTGACCCGCAGCGGCACGCCTGTCGCCGCCGATCTCGCCAGCTTGTAGGTCCAGTCCTCCACGGGCAGGAGCTCCTCGGCCCCCCTGAGGGAGACCGCGAGGGCCTCCCGAACAGCATCGGTGACAGGATGGTTTTTTGTAACAGTCGCTTGATTCATAACGGGTTTTTGGCGTTTTTCGCATCCGGGGATGTCATACTCCGGCACCCGATCGGCAGCAGCGGATTCTAAATGCCAGTCCATCAAGCGCTGCGCTCCGGGTTGAAAGTGTGAGGAAGGGGCCTGCCGCCGTGTAGGACCAATCCGGCAGGTCTGTAGAAGGGATTCTCTGTTTTGATCAACGGTTTCATCGCCGCCGGCGACAAGTTGCTGGCTCGCGCCGGGCACGCGCTCGAACATCATCCAAGGCAGGTGACGGCAATCCTCGCGGCGTTGCTGCTTGGCGGCGGGGGCGGCGCTTTCGCCGTGGCCTCGCTGGGGCCCGATCCGTCGGCGCTGCCTGTGCACCAGGTGCTGGAAAGCGTGCAGCCCCTGCCGCTGGCCGCGCAGAGCGATTTCCTGGACGTGCAGGGCCTGAAGCTGTTCCGCTCGGAAGTGACGCGGTCCACCGACACAGTCGAAGCGCTGCTCGCCCGCCTGGGCGTCGACGACCTGGCCGCCGCCAACTTCCTGCGCAACGAGCCGAATTTCCGTTCCGTGGTCCTGGGCCGCGCCGGCCGCACAGTCACCGTCGAAGCGACGGACGCCCACAAGCTGGAGAAGCTGACGGTGCGCTGGACGCCGGAAGACAACGGCAGCTTCCGCCGCCTCGTGATCGAGCGCCAGCCGCAGGAGCGGTTCGCTGTCCGCGTCGAAAGCGCCCCGCTCACCGCATCGACCCGGCTGGCCAGCGGCGCGATCCGCACGTCCCTGTTCGCCGCGGCCGACGAATCCCGCATCCCCGAGGCCGTCGCGACCCAGCTGGCCGACATCTTCGCGTCGGACATCGACTTCCATCGCGCCCTGCGCAAGGACGATCGCTTCAGCATCGTCTACGAAGCGCTGGAGGCCGACGGCGAGCCGATGCGCACCGGCCGCATCCTGTCGGCCGAGTTCGTGAACGCCGGCAGGACGCACCAGGCCATGTGGTTCGAGGAGCCGGGCCGCAAGGGCGGCTACTACACGCTGGACGGCCGCAGCCTGCGCCATTCCTACCTGGCTTCGCCGATGGAGTTCTCGCGCGTGACCAGCGGTTTCTCGATGCGCTTCCACCCCATCCTGCAGCAGTGGCGGGCCCACCTGGGCGTCGACTACGGCGCGCCGACCGGCACGCCGGTGCGCACCGTCGGCGACGGCGTCGTCGAGTTCGCCGGCGTGCAGAACGGCTTCGGCAACGTCGTCATCGTCCAGCACGGCAACCGGGCCGAGACGGTCTACGCCCACCTGAGCCGCATCGATGTGCGGCCGCGCCAGAAGGTGGAACAGGGCGAGAAGATCGGCGCCGTCGGCGCCACCGGCTGGGCCACCGGCCCCCACCTGCATTTCGAATTCCGCGTCAACGGCATCCACCAGAATCCGCAGCTTGCAGCCGCCGAATCCAGTGCCGAACCCGTGTCGGCCGCGGCCCGCCCGGCATTCGATCGCCTGTCGCGCGCGATGCGCAGCCAGCTCGCGGCTGCCGCGTCGGCCACGGTCGCTTCCGCGCAATAAACGCCAGCCCGGGCCGGGCTAACATCGCCCCATGCCCGACCTGTTCATCGGCCTGATGTCCGGCACGTCCCTGGACGGCGTGGACGGCGTGCTCGCCGATTTCTCGCAGGGCAAGTCTCTGGTCATCGGCCACGCATCCAGGCCGTTTCCGACCGAATTGCGCAGCGAACTGCTGGCCCTCAATCGCAGCGGAGAGGGCGAACTGCACCGCGCCGCGCTGGCCGGCAACGCGCTGGTCCGTGTCTATGCGCAGGTCGTGCGCGATCTGCTTGAAGCGTCCGGCACGCCTGCATCGGCTGTGACCGCGATCGGCGCCCATGGCCAGACCGTGCGGCATCGCCCCCAGGAATTCGATGGCACAGGCTACACGCTGCAGCTGAACCAGCCCGCGCTGCTGGCGGAGCTGGCCGGGATCGACGTGGCCGCCGACTTTCGCAGCCGCGACGTCGCCGCCGGCGGCCAGGGCGCACCGCTTGCACCCTTCTTCCACCAGTCGCTGTTCGGGCAGGCCGACATGACGGTCGGTGTCCTGAACATCGGCGGCATCTCCAACCTGACCCTGCTGCGGCCGGACGGCTCGATGCTGGGCTTCGACTGCGGTCCCGGCAACGCGCTGATGGACGGATGGTGCCAGCAGCACCTGGGTCACGCTTACGACGACGAAGGCCGCTGGGCGGCCAGCGGAACGGTTCTGCAGCCCCTGCTCCAGCGGATGCTGGCCGAACCGTACTTCGGCAAGCCGCCGCCCAAGAGCACGGGGCGCGACCTGTTCAACCGGCCCTGGCTCGACGGCCATCTGGCCGGTTTCTCCACGGCAAGCCCGCAGGACGTCCAGGCCACGCTCACCGAGCTGACAGCGCGCGCCTGCAGCGGCGAGGTGCTGCGCCACGAACCGGGGCTGAAAAGGCTGATCGTTTGCGGCGGTGGCGCGCTCAATACCCAGCTGATGGCGCGGCTCCAGGCGCTGCTGCCCGGCGCCGGGATTGCTTGCAGCGAGCGCTTCGGCTTGCCGCCGCTCCAGGTCGAGGCCACGGCCTTCGCCTGGCTGGCCCGCAAGACCGTGCGGCGCGAAAAACTGGAGCTGGAAAGCACAACGGGCGCCAGAGGCGCCCGTGTGCTGGGGTGTATCTACCCGGCTTAGGTCGAGAAGCTCGAGCCGCAGCCGCAGGTGCTGGTGGCGTTCGGGTTCTTGATCACGAACTGGGCGCCCTGAAGGTCTTCCTTGTAGTCGATCTCGGCGCCGACCAAGTACTGGTAGCTCATCGCGTCGATCAGGAGCGAGACGCCGTTCTTGCTCATCACCGTATCGTCTTCGTTGGTGATCTCGTCGAAGGTGAAGCCGTACTGGAAGCCCGAGCAGCCGCCCCCCTGGACGAACACCCGCAGCTTGAGCTCGGGATTGCCTTCCTCGGCGATCAGGTCGGCCACCTTGGCCGCCGCGCTGTCGCTGAAGACCAGCGGGGCGGGCATTTCGGTCTGGACGTTTTCGGCAACTGCGCTCATGAAGTGGGCTCCGGGTAACTCTTGAACAGGAATAGTACGCTGATTCGCTCGGGTATCAGGCCAGCAGCTGTTTTGCCGCCAGCTTGAGTAAGGGCTTTTCCTCGCCATCGACCATCGGCTTGAGCTGTCCGGAGATGACGGCGCCCTGGTGCATTTCAAGCGCCTTGTAGGTCACGTCGCCCTCGATCCTGGCGCGCGGCTGCAGTTCCAGCAGTTCGCGGGCATTCACGGGACCCTTGACGGTGCCGTTGATGATCACGTGGTCGGCGTCGATCCCTCCCTGCACCACGGCTTCCTCGGAGATCACCAGGATGCTCGGCTGGTCGGTGTTGGCGCGCAGGTCGCCGAACACCTCGCCGTCGACCCGCAGGCCTTCGGTGAAGCGGAGGCTGCCCTCGATGCGGCTGCCCTGTGCGATCAGGCTCTTGATCGGCGGTTGTGCGTTTTTCCCAAACATGAACTACTCCTCGACGGTTTGCCTGCTTACAGCTTGATGCTCTGGACTGCGCGGGTCGCCGTTCCCTCGACGACGCGGGCCGAGACGTTTTGTACCACGGCTTCGGCAGGAAGATCGACCAGGCCCTCGATCCGGCGCGACTGCCGGAACTGCAGGACCTGCGGGCCGCCCGGCAGGTCCATCATCCAGGGCTTGCCGTCAAGCGTGCCCGAGACGCTCATCTGGAGCTTGCCCCGGAACTCGGGTGCGTTCTTCAGCGGCTGGATCACCATCACCTGCCACCGCAGCTGCTTGCCGGCCAGCACCTCGGCCTGCAGGGCCCGGATGGCGACGCCTTCGGTGCCACTGGACGGGATGAGCTTCTGGAAAAAGCCCAGGTCGTCGCGCAAGGCCCGGTTCTCGGCTTCGAGCGTCTTGATCTGGGCCACCATCCGCTCCTTGGCGGAGGTCTCGGTCGTGATCAGGCTGTCCGAGGTGTTGAGGATGGACTGCGTCTTCTCGCGCTCCTCGCGCAGCCTGGCGACCTCGTGGCGCAAGCGGACCACTTCCTCCTTGGCGCCGGTGTCCACGCCGGCGAAGGTCTTGCCAAGCTCGAAGGTCCACAGGGCGATGGCGGCGTAGAAGCCGGTCATGATCGCGATGCCGGCCCACCGGATCCAGGGCCGGTGGCTACGGATCGCCATCTGGGGTGCGCTGATGGTCAGCCGGCGGCGCAAGAGCTTGAAACGCATGAGCTTCAATCCTGCCTGAAAACGCCCGAAAAGCAAAAAGCCGCACAAGCGAACTTGTGCGGCTTTGTATCAGGTCCGGAAAGCGGATTAGCGCTTGCTGAACTGCTTGCGGCGGCGAGCGGAGTGCAGGCCGACCTTCTTGCGTTCCACTTCGCGCGCGTCACGCGTCACGAAACCGGCTTGCGACAGCGCGGGCTTGAGGGCCGCGTCGTAGTCGATCAGGGCGCGGGTGATGCCGTGGCGGGTTGCGCCGGCCTGGCCCGATTCGCCGCCACCGTGCACGTTGACCTTGATGTCGAAGGTTTCGACATGATTGGTCAGGAACAGGGGCTGCTTGACGATCATGATGGACGTCTGGCGGCCGAAGAAGGCCTCGATGTCCTTGTCGTTGATCGTGATCTTGCCGGTGCCCTTCTTCATGAAGACGCGGGCCACGCTGGACTTGCGGCGGCCGGTGCCGTTGTTCCAATCACCGATCATGTTCTCGCTCCGATCTGCGCATCAGGAAGTTCCAGCACCTTGGGCTGCTGGGCGGTGTGGGGATGCTCTGCACCGCCGTACACCTTGAGTTTTTTGATCATGGCGTAACCGAGCGGACCCTTGGGCAGCATGCCCTTGACGGCCTTTTCCAGCGCGCGGCCGGGATGCTTGGCTTGCATGTCGCGGAAGTTGGTGGCCGTGATGCCGCCCGGGTAGCCCGAGTGGCGGTAGTACACCTTGTCCTGGTTCTTCGTGCCGGTGACCCGGATCTGCGAAGCGTTGATGATGACGATGAAGTCACCGGTGTCGACGTGAGGCGTGTAAATGGCCTTGTGTTTGCCGCGCAAACGGAGAGCAACTTCGCTGGCTACTCGTCCGAGGACCTTGTCGGTCGCGTCAATCACAAACCACTCGTGCACCACGTCAGCGGGTTTTGCGCTGAACGTTTTCATGAGTTTTCTTTCGAAGCGGTTTGGCGGACCCCACGTGAGCCCGCGAACGGTGTCCCTTTTCCACGGTCGGCGTTCCTCTGACGGGAATCTCTTAGGTGGCAATGAATCGATCGGGAACGCGATTCGCAACGCGTTCCCTCACTATCCCTCTGACGCGGGGCCACAAGGCGCTTCAGAGCCCAAGATTATACGAAGAAACAAGGACTTGGCGCAACTACAGGGCATCCTCCCCTTCCGCCCGGGTACCATCGCCGGATGTTCAGTTACCGTCACGCCTTCCACGCCGGCAACCATGCGGATGTGCTCAAGCACACCGTCCTCATCGCCATGCTGCGGCACCTGACGCAGAAGGACACGGCCCTGGTCGCCGTGGACACCCACGCCGGCGCCGGCCTCTACCGCCTCGACGGCGACTACGCCGGCACCTCCGGCGAAGCGGCGGACGGCGTCGTCAAGCTTTTCGCGGCCCTCAAGCCGTCCGGCAAGACCGCGCCTGCCGTCCCCGAGGTCGCGCCGGCGCTCCAGGACTACCTGGACATGATCGCCGCGTTCAACACGGGCGCGCAGCTCAAGGTCTATCCCGGCTCGCCGTTCATCATCCAGCGCCTGCTGCGCGAGGAAGCGCGCGACAAGCTCAAGCTGTTCGAGATGCACCCGACCGACATCAAGTCGCTCGCCGCCAACGTGGCGCAGCTCCAGGCCGGCCGCCAGGTGGCCGTGGCGCGGGAGGACGGTTTCGAAGGCCTGAAGGCCTTCCTGCCGCCGCCCTCCCGGCGGGCCCTGGTGCTGATCGACCCGAGCTACGAAATCAAGAGCGACTACGCCAAGGTCACGGCTTCGATCCAGGACAGCCTCAAGCGCTTCGCCACCGGCAGCTACGCGGTCTGGTACCCGGTCATCCCGCGGCCGGAGGCGCATGAAGTGCCGCGCCGCCTGAAGACGCTGGCCACCCAGGCCGGCCGCCCCTGGCTGCACGCCACGCTGGCGATCGGGCAGGCCGAGGAGCGCAACGTGCCCGGCGAACCGGAGCGGGGCCAGGGCCTGACCGCGAGCGGCATGTTCGTGATCAACCCGCCGCACACGCTCAAGGCGGCCTTGCAGCTGGCCCTGCCCCAGATGCTGCAGGTGCTGGGACGCGGCCGCGGCCAGTCGCAATCGGTCGAAGCCGGCGGCTGAACGTCAGCGCCGGGTGCCCAGGACCATGGTCCAGTAGGTGCCCCATTGCGAGCCGGGCTGCCGGACGCAGGAGACGCCGACTTCCGCATATTCGGCGCTCATCAGGTTGCGGCAGTGCTCCGGGCTGCCCAGCCAGCCCGCGATCACGGCGGCGACGCTGGTATCCCCGCCGGCAAGGTTCTCGCCGACCGCCCGCCAGTTGTAGCCCTGCGCCGTGACGCGCTGGGCCACGCGCTTGCCGTCCGGACTGACGTGATCGAAGTAGCGCCGCGCCGCCATGTCGACCGAATGCATCTCCGCCGCTTCGGCCAGCGCGCGGTTCCAGTCGAGCGCCTTTGCGGCGCTCATTCGGCGCGGGCCGCAGGAGCGCGCCTGCGCCCGCGCGGCATTGACCTGCCTGAGCGTGGAATCGCGAAAACGCGAGATGCCGCAATCGCTGGTGATTTCCGCCGGGGGCGCGGGTTGGCGTGCTGCCGGCCGCGGTGGCACGGGTGCAGCCGGTGGGAGCCGCTGCGGAGCCGGCGCCGGAGCGGCGCAGCCGACGAGGACGGCGGCGACCGCCGCGAGACGAGACAACAGGAATGCGGGGCGCGAATGCATCCGGCAATGATGACAAGACTCCGGCCCGAACGGGACGGCTGAGCCAGCCTCAGCGGACCCCCAGCTCCATCGACCAGTAGGTTCCGTAGGTCGTTCCGGACTTGGCGACACAGGCCACCCCAACCTCCCTGAAGACGGGCTGCATGATGTTGCGGCAGTGGCCTTCGCTGGCCAGCCAGCCTGCCATCACCTGGCTCACGGAGGTCTGGCCCGCCGCGATGTTTTCGCCGGCCGCGGAGTACGCGTACCCCACGGCCGTCAGCCGTTGCGAGAAGCTGACGCCTTCCGGCGTGTCGTGCGAGAAGTAGTTGCGATCCGCCATGTCCTGCGAATGCCGGGCAGCCGCCGAGAAGAGGACGTCGTTCCATGCAAGTGCCGGCACGGCCGGCATGATCTGCGTGCCGCAAACCTGGCCGGACGCGCGGGCCTGGTTGACCTGTTGCAGCACCGCGTTGCGGAAATCCGGGATCGAGCAGCTGGTCGCGGCCGACAGCTGGATCAGGCCGGCTGAGGCAGCCGGCGCAGGCGCAGGCGCAGGTGCAGGTGCAGGTGCAGGTGCAGGTGCAGGTGCAGGTGCAGGTGCAGGGGCAGGTGCAGGTGCAGGTGCAGGTGCCGCGGGTGCGGGCGCCGCTGCCTGGGGTGCCAAGGCACCGGTGATCACGATCCCGGCTGCGGGCGCGGCCGGCGCGGATGCGGGCGCAGCCGGTGCCGGCGCAGGAACCGGTGTAGCGGCAGCGGGCCCCGGCGCCGCCGTCTGGCTGCCGTCCGCCGGCGCGGCCGGGGGAGTGGCGCTGCCGCCCTCGCCTCCACCCCCGCAGGCCTGCACAGCCAGAACCAGTGCGGCCAGCGACCAGCGCCAGCTGTCGGCCTTCGAATGGATGAGGCGGTTTTTCATGCGGCCGAGTCTATCGGCGGCATCCGCACCCCTGTAAGCAAATGTCGACCCACCGTGTCAGCTATGGCTGACAGAGCGCGTCACGATCAGAAACGTTTCCGGACGCCGAAACCGTAACTATTGCCCGAACTGAAGCCGCTCATGTTGTCGTGCATCGCCATGGCGTAGACGTTGGTGCTCTTGGACAAGGGGTAGTCGGAGCCGACGGTCGATGGCGTGGTGGCGGCCCAGCCGGTGCCGTTGAAGAGCGGCACGTTGCCATGCAGGACCAGCGGCGAAAAGGTGAACGAGCCGCGCTCAGGGGCCCGTCCAATGCGCATGAGCGGTGCATGTCGATTCGCCGACCGATTGGTCGGTGAACCCGATAGAATCAGCCGATGTACACCCAAGCCATGGACCAGCCGGACCCGCAGGGGGGCTCGCTCAAGGCGGTGCGGGACGCGGGAGCGGACGCCCTGCAGCGCGGTTTCGACGACAGGATCGACGCCGATCGCAAGGTCGAGCCGCAGGATTGGATGCCCGAGGCCTACCGCAAGACCCTGGTGCGCCAGATCAGCCAGCACGCGCACAGCGAGATCATCGGCATGCAGCCCGAGGGCAACTGGATCTCGCGCGCGCCGTCGCTCAAGCGCAAGGCCATCCTGCTGGCCAAGGTGCAGGACGAAGGCGGCCACGGCCTCTACCTCTATTCGGCGGCCGAGACCCTCGGCGTCAGCCGCGACGCGCTGCTGGACGCGCTGCACACGGGCAAGGCCAAGTACAGCTCGATCTTCAATTACCCGACCCTGACCTGGGCCGACGTCGGCGTGATCGGCGGGCTGGTGGACGGCGCGGCGATCATGAACCAGGTGCCGATCTGCCGCTGCTCCTACGGCCCCTATGCGCGGGCGATGATCCGCATCTGCAAGGAAGAAAGCTTCCACCAGCGCCAGGGCTTCGAGAGCCTGATGACGCTGATGAAGGGCACGCAGGCGCAGCGCGACATGGTGCAGGACGCGGTGAACCGCTGGTACTGGCCGGTGCTCGCGATGTTCGGCCCGCCCGACGCCGACAGTCCCAACAGCGCGCAAGGCATGCGCTGGGGAATCAAGCGCATCAGCAACGACGAGCTGCGGCAGAAGTTCGTCGACGCGACGGTGCCGCAGGCAAGGATCCTCGGCGTCACGCTGCCCGACCCGGACCTCAAGTGGAACGAAGAGCGCGGCCACCACGATCACGGCGCGATCGACTGGGACGACTTCTGGGCCGTGGTCAACGGCAACGGCCCCTGCAACAAGGAGCGCCTGGCCACCCGCGTCAAGGCGCACCAGGACGGCCAATGGGTGCGGGATGCGGCGCTGGCGCACGCGCGCAAGCAGCAGGCACGCGCACTGAAGGAAGCAGCATGAACGAGTCGCTCGGCGCGACGTTGCCCTCCCCTGGTGAGGGGAGGGATGGGGTGGGGGCTAGCGTCAATACAGGCCCACGGGCCACGGCGTCCGAAGGACGCGAGTGGCCCTTGTGGGAAGTCTTCGTTCGTTCCAAGCAGGGCCTGGAGCACAAGCACTGCGGCAGCCTGCACGCCGTCGACGCGCAACAGGCGCTGCAGATGGCGCGCGACGTCTATACCCGGCGCCAGGAAGGCGTGAGCATCTGGGTCGTGCCTTCGGCGCAGATCACGGCCAGCCTGCCGGACGACAAGGCGGAATTCTTCGACCCGGCGGGCGACAAGATCTACCGGCACCCGACCTTCTACGACATCCCCGACGAAGTCGGCCACATGTGATGGCTGCGAGCACTGCGCCCCTGGGCTACCTGCTGCACCTGGCCGACAACGCACTGGTGCTGGGCCAGCGCGACGCCGAATGGTGCGCCCACGGTCCGGTGCTGGAAGAAGACATCGCGATGGCCAACATCAGCCTCGACCTGATCGGCCAGGCGCGCCTGCTGTACCAGCACGCGGCGGCCGTGCAGGGCGATGGCGCGACCGAAGACAGCCTGGCCTACTTCCGCGACGCCCGGGACTTTCGCAACCACACGCTGCTCGAGCTGCCGCACCACGGCCCGCTGGCAGGCACCGCCGCCGCGGAGCGCGACTACGCGACGACCATCGTCCGCAACTTTCTCTACAGCGCCTTCGCCTTGCGCCAGTGGGAGGCGCTGCAATCCTCCGGCGACGCGCAGCTCGCGGCCATCGCGGCCAGGTCGCTCAAGGAAGTGCGCTATCACCTGCGCCACTCGCGCGACTGGCTGGTCCGGCTGGGCGACGGGACGGACGAATCGCATGCGCGCACGCAGGCGGCGCTCGATCACCTGCTGCCCTACACCGAGGAGTTCTGGACCGTTTCGCCCGATGAAGCGGCCGCTGTGACCGACGGCACCGGCGCCGATCCGCGCCTCTTTCGCGGCGACTGGGACAAGGCGGTCGACGAGGCGCTGGCCGCAGCCACGCTGCGCCGGCCCACGGGCAAGGGCTTTCTTCCGCGCGGCAAGCAGGGCCTGCACTCCGAGCACCTGTCCTACCTGCTCGGCGAGATGCAGGGCCTGGCGCGCCAGCACCCCAACGCCACATGGTGACGGCCGTGCAGCGCGCCTGGGACCTGCTCGAGGCGGTGCCCGATCCCGAGATCCCGGTGGTCTCGATCCGCGAGCTCGGCATCCTGCGCGAGATCAACGAGCACGACGGCGCGATCGAGGTCGTGATCACGCCGACCTACAGCGGCTGCCCCGCGATGGGCCAGATCGAGGACGACGTGCGCAGCGCGATGAGCGCGGCCGGGATCGACGTGCGGATCGTCACGCGGCTGGCACCGGCATGGACCACCGACTGGATCGGCGACGCGGCCAAGGCCAAGCTGATCGCGTACGGAATTGCGCCGCCTCCCACGACCGCGCAGCCGGAGCACGTGATGCGATTCGCGCCGC
>JAQGNJ010000196.1 GCA_028291885.1 Ramlibacter sp.
GCCCCAGCCGCGCCCGTGAACCTGGGCGAGTTGCGCGGCAAGCGGGCGCTGCTGGTGGACGACAACCGGACCAACCTGCGGATCCTGAGCCTGCAGACCGAGCGCTGGGGCATGACGCAGCGCGCCAGCGAGGACCCGTCGGCGGCGCTGGCGCTGGTCGCGGCCGGCGAGCAGTTCGACGTCGTGATCACCGACATGCACATGCCGCAGATGGACGGCGCGGCGCTGGCCCGCCAGCTGCGCGCCCTGCGCCCGACGCTGCCGCTGGTGCTGCTGTCGTCGGTGAACATCCGCCAGACGCCCGATGCGCAACTGTTCTCGTCGGTCCTGACCAAGCCGGCGCGCCAGCAGGCCCTGTTCGACGCCCTGGTCTGCGCCATCCCCGCGGCGCGGCCGGCGCAGCGCAAGGCCGACACCAAGACCTCGCAGTTCGACGCCACGCTGGGCGAGCGCATGCCGCTGCGGATCCTGCTGGCGGAGGACAACGAGGTCAATCGCAAGGTGGCGCTGCGCATGCTCAAGGGCTTCGGCTACCAGGCCGATGTCGCGGCCAACGGCCTGGAGGCTGTCGCGGCGGTGCGGCGCCAGGCCTACGACGTCGTTCTGATGGACATCCAGATGCCCGAGATGGACGGCCTGGAGGCGGCCCGCATC
The DNA here is from genome assembly GCA_028291885.1 of Ramlibacter sp. GTDB lineage: Bacteria > Pseudomonadota > Gammaproteobacteria > Burkholderiales > Burkholderiaceae_C > Ramlibacter. Next base: position 655 of record JAQGNJ010000196.1, read on the forward strand.
ATCGTCTCGGAGCTGCCGTCGGCGGACCGGCCGCGCATCATCGCAATGAGCGCCAACGCCATGCGCGAAGACACCGAAGCGGCCGTCGCGGCCGGAATGGACGACTACGTCGTCAAGCCGATTTCCGTTCCCTTGCTGCAGGCTGCGCTGGAGAAATGCGGGGAGCTCAAGGCCGCACGCCGGCACGACGCGCCCGCGGCGGCGGCCGGCGTGCTCGACGACTCCCACCTGGAGAGCTTCATCGACCTGGATCCGAGCGGCGAATTCCTCGAAAGCCTGGTCGCGTCGTTCGAGGCCAATTCGCGGCGCTGCCTGGCCGAACTCCGGCAGGCCGTCACCGACGGCGATGCGGCCGCGACCGAAGCGGTCGCGCACCAGCTCAAGGGAACGAGCGCCGCGCTCGGCGTCACGGAGATGAGCCGCCTGTGCATCGCGCTGGAAGCGCTGGCCCAGCAAGGCAGGCTGCAGGACGCCGGCGCCATGGTGGCCGCATGCGAACGCGAATTCGCGGCCGGTCTCCAGGCGCTGAACCAGTTCCTGACCGGACACAGGACCGACCGGGCGCTGGACGCCCCGGCGTAGCAGGGCGGCGGGGCGGACTACCCGAGGTCGGGCGCGAGGGCCTGCAGCTCGATTTCCACGAGCGCGCCCTTGTACAGCTTCGCTTCGACGGTGGAGCGCGTCGGCAGGCCGGCTGCGAAATGCTTCCTGTATTCCTCGTTGAAGGCGGCGAAGTCGTCCAGGCTGGACAGCCAGACGGTCGCCTTGACGACGTCGGCCATGCTGGATCCGACTTCCTCCAGGCTCGCGGCGATGCGCTCCAGCACGAACTTGGTCTGGACCTGGATGCCGCCTTCGACGATGCTGCCGTCCGCGTTCATCGCGAGCTGGCCCGAGAGGAACAGGAAGCCGCCGGCGCGAACCGCCTTGGAAAACGGGACGGGCAGGGGCGTGGGGAAGCGTTCGATGCGGCTCATGCGAGGGTTTCTTTCTTGTCGTTGCGGGTGATGACCTGGCCGTTGCGCGCGCCGCTGTGCGCGCCGGCCCGCCAGGTGACGGCGCCGTTGACGATCACGGCGTCGATGCCCTTGGCCGGCAAGGTCGGGGACTGGTAGCTGGCGGCGTCGTGCACGGTGGCGGCGTCGAAGATCACGATGTCGGCATGCGCGCCCTGCTTGAGCGTGCCGCGGCCTTCGATGCCGAAGTTGCGCGCCGTCAGGCCCGTCATCTTCCACACCGCCGTCTCCAGCGGAAACAGGCCGACGTCGCGGCTGTAGTGGCCGAGCACGCGGGGGAAGGTGCCCCACAGGCGCGGATGCGGCTTCTCGCCGACCGGCACGCCGTCGGAACCGATCATGGTTTCGTCGAACGCGAGGATGCGCTGCACGTCGTTCTCGTCCATCATGAAATAGATCGCGCTGCCTGGTTGCAGGCGGCGAGCGGCTTCGTCCTTGGCGACGCCCCATTCGGCGGCGATCTCGTCGAGGTCGCGGCCGGCCATCTCGGGATGGGGCTGGCTCGATGCGATCAGCACCCGGCCGTCCAGCATGCCGCGGTCGGTGCGGATCATGGTGGAGCCGGCGTCGTACGGGTAGCAGTCCAGCGACACGCACTGGTGCTTCATCGTTTCCTGGATGAAGGGCAGGGTGACCTTGGAGCGGCCGAAGTTCTGCGTGTTCTGCAGCTTGTGGTGGGAGACGACGACGGGAACTCCCAGCTCGCGGCCGATCAGGAAGGTTTCTTCCAGCGACTCCATCACCTTGTCGCCCTCGTCGCGCATGTGGGTCACGTACAGCGCCTTGCGCGAGGTCAGCGGCCGGCCGACCTCGATGATTTCTTGCGTCGTCGCGGCGGTCGCCGGCGGGTAGAAGGTGCCCGTCGACATGCCGATCGCGCCGGCCTGCATCGCTTCCTCGACCATGTCGCGCATCTTGGCGATCTCGTCCTCGTTCGCTGCGCGATCCAGGTCGGGCATGGTCACGGCGCGCAGCGTCGAATGGCCGACCATCGCGGCGACGTTCACCGACGACGGCGCGGCCCGCAGCGCGTCCAGGTAGGCCTTGAAGCTGGTGAAGCGGCCTTCGGCCGGCGCTTCGAGCAACCCGAGCGGCATCGGCAGCTCCATGTCGCGGCGCAGCGGCGCGGCGCTGATGCCGCAGTTGCCGCCGACCACCGTGGTCACGCCCTGCGAGACCTTGAAGCTCATGTCCGGCTGCGACAGCACGGCCATGTCGTCGTGCGTGTGCGAGTCGATGAAGCCGGGCGCGACGATGCGGCCCGTGGCGTCGATCGTCTCCCTGGCCGTGTAGCCGGCGAGGTCGCCGATGGCCGCGATGCGGCCGTCCACGACGGCGACGTCGGCGTCGTAGCGAGGCGCCTTGGTGCCGTCGATGACGGTGCCGCCGCGGATGATCAGGTCCACATTCTTGTCGTTCATTCTTGCCTCGGAAAAAGGATCAGCGGAAGTGGCAGGCCACGAGATGCTCGGTGCCGCCCGGGCCGGCGCGCGGGCTGAGCGGCGGCTTCTCCTGCGAGCAGATGGCTTGCGCCAGCGGGCAGCGGGTGTGGAAGCGGCAGCCGGACGGCGGATTCGCCGGGCTCGGCGGGTCGCCCTGCAGCAGGATGCGTTTGGCCGGAGTCCGGGGATTGGGCACGGGCACGGCCGACAGCAGGATCTCGGTGTAGGGATGCCGCGGCGCCGAGAACAGCGTGTCGCGATCCGCGATCTCGACGATGTGGCCCAGGTACATCACCGCGACGCGGTGGCTGATGTGGCGCACCACGGCCAGGTCGTGGGCGACGAACAGGTAGGCGATGCCGAATTCCGCCTGCAGGTCCATCAGCAGGTTCACCACCTGCGCCTGCACCGACACGTCGAGCGCGGAGACCGGCTCGTCGCAGACGATCAGCTTGGGCTGCAGCGCGAGCGCACGCGCGATGCCCAGGCGCTGGCGCTGGCCGCCGGAGAATTCGTGCGGATACTTCTTCGCCGCCTCGGGCCGCAGGCCGACCTTGGAGAACAGCCACTGGACCCGCTCGCCACGTTCCTTCGCGTTGTGGACGCCGAAGTTGCGCAGCGGCTCGCCCACGATCTCGCCGGCGGCAAGGCGCGGGTTGAGCGACGCGTACGGGTCCTGGAAGATGATCTGCATCTCGCGCCGGCGCTGGCGCATCTGCTCCGACGACAGGCCGACCAGCTCCTGGCCCTGCAGCTGCACCGATCCGGACGTGGGTTCGATCAGGCGCAGCACCGACTTGGCCGTCGTCGTCTTGCCGCAGCCGGACTCGCCGACCAGGGCCAGTGTTTCTCCCCTGGCGACGTCGAAGGAGACGTCGTCGACCGCCTGGATCGGCGGCTTGGCCGGCGCGAACCAGCCACGCCTGGCGCTGTAGTGCTTCTTCAGGTTGCGCACCTGCAGCAGCGTTTCGGTCGTGCTCATGCCGCCACCTCCAGGCCGGTGCCGATGCGGTTTTCCTGGACCGCGAAACAGGCGACGACGTGGCCTTCGCCATGCTGCGTCAATCCCGGGATCTGCGTGCGGCAGCGGTCGTTGGCGTACGGGCAGCGGGCGGCGAAGGCGCAGCCGCGTCCCAGTTCGTGCGGCGCCGGCACCATGCCCGGGATCTCGGCCAGCCGCTTGGTGTGCGTGTTCATCGCCGGCATCGACAGCATCAGGGCCCGGGTGTAGGGATGGAGCGGCCGGTCGAACAGGTCGATCACGTCCGCTTCCTCCACCTTGCGGCCGGCGTACATCACGACGACGCGGTCGCAGCTTTCGGCGACCACACCCAGGTCGTGCGTGATCATCACCACGCCCATGCCGAACTCCTTTTGCAGGCGCTTGAGCAGGTCCAGGATCTGGGCCTGGATGGTCACGTCCAGCGCCGTCGTCGGCTCGTCGGCGATCAGCAGTTCCGGGTTGCAGGCCAGGGCCAGCGCGATCATCACGCGCTGGCGCATGCCGCCGGAAAGCTGGTGCGGATATTCGCCGGCGCGGCGCTCGGGCTCGGGGATCTGCACGACGCGCAGCATCTCGACGGCGCGTTCCAGCGCCTGCGCGCGGCTGACCTTCTGGTGCAGCTGCACGGTCTCCGCGATCTGCCGGCCCACGGTCAGCACCGGATTGAGCGAGGTCATCGGCTCCTGGAAGATCATCGAGATCCGGTTGCCGCGGATCTCGCGCATCTGCGCTTCGCTGAGTTGGAGCAGGTCGGTGCCGCGGTAGCGCACCGCGCCGCCGGCGAAGCGGCCGGGCGGGCGCGGAACCAGCCGCATGATCGACAGCGCGCTCACGCTCTTGCCGCAGCCCGATTCGCCGACGACGCCGAGCGTCTCGCCGGCGTTGACGGTGTAGCTGACGCCGTCGACCGAGCGGACCGTGCCGGTCAGCGTGTCGAAGTAGGTGCGCAGGCCGTCGAGCTCGAGCAGCGGCGCTTTGGGATTCGAGGGAACAGGTTGGCTCATGGCGGATTCACAGCTGGCGGGCCAGCCGCGGGTCGAGTGCGTCGCGCAGGCCGTCGCCCAGCAGGTTGATCGCCAGCACGGTGAGTGCCAGCAGGATGCCCGGGTACAGGATGATGTGGAAGGCGACGGCGACGAAGTTGCGGCCTTCGGCCATCATGTTGCCCCAGCTCGGCGTCTGGGCCGGAACGCCGACGCCCAGGAAGGACAGCGAGGCTTCGATCAGCACCGCCGACGCGGCGACGAAGGTGGCCTGCACGATCAGCGGCGCAACGATGTTGGGCAGCACGTGGCGCCACAGGATGGTCGGCAGCCTGGTGCCGACGGCATGCGCGGCTTCGACGAACAGCTGCTCGCGCAAGGTGAGGGCCAGCGAGCGCACCAGCCGCGCGACGCGCGGGATCTCCGGAATGGTGATCGCGACGATGACCGTCGTCAGGCTGGCCTTGGTCACGGCCATCAGCGCGATGGCCAGCAGGATGCCGGGGATGGCCATCAGGCCGTCCATCACCCGCATGATCGGGCCGTCGGCCCAGCGCACGAAGCCCGAGACCAGGCCGATCAGCACGCCGGCGACCGTCGCCAGGATCGCGACCGCCAGGCCGACGGCCAGCGAGACGCGGCCGCCCCAGACGGCGCGGCTGAAGACGTCGCGGCCCAGCGCGTCGGTGCCGAAATAATGTTCGGCGGAGGGCGGTTGCATCCGCGCGACCGGGTCCAGGTCCTGCGGATCGTAGGTTGCGATCCAGGGCGCGGCCAGCGAGATGCCGGCGACCAGGACCAGCATCAGCAGGCCGATGATCAGCGTCGGGTGCTTGCGGGCCCAGCGCATGCGCCGGGGCTTGACGGCGCCTTCGTCTTCGAAGGGCACCGCCGTGGTGGCGGGGATGGCGGCGGACATTGGTTAGTACTGGATGCGCGGATCGAACGGGCGGTAGCTCAGGTCGATCAGCAGGTTGATCAGGACGTAGACGCCGGCGGAGATCAGCAGCACGCTCTGGATCACCGGGTAGTCGTGGCGCTGGACGGAGTCGATCACGAGGCGGCCGACTCCGGGGATGGCGTAGACCGTCTCCGTCACCACGACGCCGCCGATCAGCAGCGCGACGCCGACGCCGACGGTGGTCGCGATCGGGATCGCGGCGTTGCGCAAGGCGTGTCCCAGCACCGGCAGCACGCCCAGGCCCTTGGCCCAGGCCGTGCGGATGTAGTCCTCGTGCAGCACTTCCAGGACCGTGGCCCGCGTCATCCGCGTGACCAGGGCGATGTAGACCAGGGCCAGGTTGACGCAGGGCAGGACCAGGCTTTGCAGCCAGCCGGCCGGGCTTTCGGCGAACCGCACATAACCCTGCACCGGGAACCATTCCAGCTGGATCGCGAAGCCGTAGATCAGCAGGTAGCCGACCAGGAACACCGGCAGCGAAAACGCGAGCACGGCGAACAGCATCACCAGGCGGTCGATCCAGCTGCCGGCGCGGTAGGCGGCGATCGTGCCCAGCGGCACCGCGACCAGCAGCGTGATCAGCATGGTGAGCGCGGCGATCGACAGCGTCGGTTCGAGCCGTTGCGCAAGCAGTTCGGAGACGGGCACCTGGGTGAAGATCGAGGTGCCCAGGTCGCCGGTCAGCAGCTTGCCCAGCCAGATCGTGAACTGCTGCCAGAGCGGCTGGTCCAGGCCCAGCGCGATCCGCAGCTTGGCGATGTCTTCTTCGGTGGCGAGGTCGCCGGCGATCAGCGCCGCCGGGTCGCCGGGCGACAGGTGGATCAGCAGGAAAACGATGACCGCCACCACGGCCATCACGGGCAGCGTCGAGAGCAGCCGGCGCAGGAAATAAGCCATCGCGACGCCTTACTTGTCCAGGACCCAGACGTTGGGGATGCCGGACCACAGCTTCTCGGCGCCCTTGAGCTCCTTGCGCGCGGCGGCCGCCGGCGTGTACTGGCCGAGGTTGATGTACGGCACGGTCTCGTAGGCGCGGGCCTGGAAGGCGTCGAGCGCCTGCTTGCGCTTGGCGGGAACGGTTTCGCGGATCCACGAGGTGCGCAGTTCGTCGAGCTGCTTGTCGCAGGGCCAGCCGGGCAGGGTGTTGCCGCAGGCTGCGCTCAGGTAGGTGCTGACGATCGGGCTGTTGATCGCGAACTCGTTGGCCACGGTCGCATAGGCGCTCCAGCCGCCGGCCTCGGGCGCATCGCGCTTGGCGCGGCGCGCGCCGATCGAGGACCAGTCCATCGTCAGGCCCTCGACGTTCAGGCCCATGTTCTTCATCGTCTGCAGCGCGACCAGCGACAGCGCGTTCAGGTACGGAACGTCGCTGGCGACCAGCAGCGTGACCTTCTCGCCCTTGTAGCCGGCCTCGGCCAGCATCTGCCTGGCCTTGGCGGGATCGGGCGTGCGGTACGGCTCCGCGCCGGCCGGCGTGTCGTTGGCGCTGCCGCAGATGAAGTACGTGCCGCAGTAGCGCATCCGCATGTCCAGCGGATAACCCATCGCGGCGTTGAACCGCTCCTGGTTCACGGCCTTGAGCACGGCCTGGCGCACCTTGGGATTGTTGAAGGGCGGGTGCAGGTGGTTCAGGATCAGCTGGGCCTGCTGGGTGCCGGCCGACAGCAGCTTGACGTTGGCGTCGGCGCGCAGCGGCGTGATGTAGTCCGCCGGCACCTGCTCGATGAAGTCGACCTCGCCCTTCTTCAGCGCGGCGACGGCGCTGTTGGAGTCGGGCAGGTACAGCCATTCGACGCGGTCGAAGTGCGGCTTCTTGCTGCCGGCCAGGCCGCTGGGCGGCTCGGAGCGCGCGACGTAGTTCGGGTTGCGCACGAACACGGTCTTGCTGCCGGGCAGCCATTCGTCGCGCTTGAACAGGTAAGGGCCCGAGCCCACCACCTCCGCGATCGGCGCGTTGGTCGGCAGCTTGGCCAGACGCTCCGGCAGCACCACGGGCGGGAAGCCCGAAGGCTTGGCCAGCGCGTCCAGCACCATGCCGAAGGGCTCCTTGAGCGTCAGCCTGAAGGTCTTGGCGTCGACGGCGGACCACTCCGCGCCCGCCGCTTTCATCGCGGCGCCGAAGGTGTCGCGCGAGGCCCAGCGCTGCACCGATGCAACCGCGTCCGCGGATGTCACGTCCTTGCCGTCGGAGAACTTCAGGCCGGGGCGCAGCGTGAAGGTCCAGGTCAGGCCGTCCTTGGAGGTCGAGTACTTGTCGACCATCTGCGGCTTGGGCTGGCCGTTCGCGTCCTGCGCGAACAGCGTGTCGTAGACCATGTAGCCGAAGTTGCGCGAGATGTAGGCCGTGGTGAAGGTCGGGTCCAGGATCTTGACGTCGGCATGGGCGACGAAGCGCAGGGTCTTGGTCTGGGCCTGCGACAGGGCGGGGGCGAGCACGGCGGCGGCCAGCAGGCCGGCGGCGCAGATCGTGCGGGCGAGGCGGTTCAGGCGCATGGAAGCTTTCATTCAGGAGGTGGCCAGCAGGACCGGTGTCGACACGTCGTCCAGCGGCCAGCGGGGGCGCTTGATCCGGGTGTACGGCAGGGTCGGGGTGTGGGGCGTCGCCGCACCGGGTGCGCCGACGTAGATCACTTTGGAAGCGACCTTGGCGAAGGACGCGTGGAAATGCTGGGCCGATTTGACCACGACGATGTCCTTGCTCGCGAGCTCGCAACCGAGCTGGGTGAAGACGTCGGTGTCCATCGCCTGGTTGCGGATCGAGCACAGCACGATCTCGATCCCTTCGGCTTCCACCAGGGCGCAGTCGCCCATGTCGGTGGGCGCGCCGGCCAGGCCGGTCATGACCATGTCGGCCCTTAGGGCCTTGACCGTGCACTGCAGGTCCAGCGGCTGGCCCGACAGCGGACCGATCTTGCCGCCGATGCGCAGCGCCAGCTTCGCGCCCTCGCCGGCTTCGAAGGCGATGCGCGCGGCCACCGGATCCCACATCGGGCCGATCGCCGCGTTGCGGATGCCGCGCTCGATCAGCCGCCGCAGCACGAAGGTGGAATCGCCGGGCGCGCCGCTGCCCGGGTTGTCGGCGCGGTCGGCCAGCACCACGGGACCTTTGCCCACGGCCAGCGCCTCGTCCAGCGCGGTGTCGATCTGCGGATAGCGCACGGCGAGCCGGTCGCGCATCGCGATCATCTCGGCGGCGAGCTGCATCGCCAGCGCCTCGGCCTTCGCCTTCTCGCCGTCGGTGTAGACCAGGATCTTGCTGCCCATCTCGGGCACGTCGCCGTGGGCGAAGCCCTGGCCGACCGAGATCGAGAGCACGCCGTCCCGGCCTTCCATCGCCTGCACGCGGTCGATGAAGCCGCGGGCCGGCTCGCGGGTGGTGTGCACTGGAACCACCATCCGGCAGTCGACCAGCGCCGCCACCGGGTCGATGCGGCCCAGCGCCTTGGCTTCGCACAGCGTCACCAGTTCGCGCGCCCGCTCCATCACGTCTGTGTGCGGATATTCCTTCATCGAGACCAGCAGGTCGGCGCAGCGGACCATCAGCGGCGTCAGGTGCATGTGCGGGTCGAGCTCGGCGCCGACGACCGTCTTGGTTCCGACGATCTCGCGCACGCGCTCGAGCAGGTCGCCTTCGCAGTCCTCGTAGCCGTCGGCCACCATCGCGCCGTGCAGGCCGAGCAGCACCATGTCCAGCGGCAGCGCGGCGCGCAGGTCGCGCAGCAGCTCCTCGCGCAGCGTCTCGTACGCTTCACGCGTGACGGTGCCGCTGGGCTGCGCGCCGGCGACCATGCCCTCCACCAGGGTCCAGCCCTTGTCCGCCGCCACCTCGCGGGCCGCGCACAGCGGCCCCGAGAAGAACGTCAGCTCCCTGGGATGCCGGCCGGCCGGGAAGTAGCCGCGGTCCCTGAAGGAGGACAGGCCCGTCGGCATCGGGGCGAAGGTATTGGTCTCGGTCGCGAGCGACCCGCTGAAAACGCGCACGTCGTGAGTCCTTTATTTGTCCAGCATCCAGACCGTCGGCATGCCGGCCCACATCTTGTCGACGCCCTTGAGGCTGCTGCGCGCGGCGAAAGCCGGCGAGTACTGGCCCAGGTTGACGTAGGGCACGGCCTCGTAGGCGCGGGCCTGGAAGGCGTCGAGCAGTTCCTTGCGCCTGGCCGGAACCGTTTCGCGGATCCATGCGGTGCGCAGCTCGTCGAGCTTCTTGTCGCAGGGCCAGCCCGGCAGGCTGTTGCCGCACGAGGGGCTCAGGTAGGCGTTGGTGATCGGCGAATTGACGTCGAATTCGCCCGCGACCGTCACATAGACGTTCCAGCCGCCGGCTTCGGGCGCGTCGCGCTTGGCGCGGCGGGCGCCGATCGAGGCCCAGTCCATGTTCTGCGCGTCGACGTTCATGCCGATGCTGCGCAGCGTCTGCACGGTCATCAGCGCTTCGGCGTTCAGGTAGGTCACGTCGCTGGGCACCAGCACGACGATCTTCTCGCCCTTGTAGCCGGACTCCGCCAGCAACTGCTTGGCCTTGGCCAGGTCGGGCTTGCGGAAGGGCTCGGCGCCGGCCGAGGTTTCGTTGGGGCTGCCGCAGATGAAGTACGTGGGGCAGTAGGTCACGCGCATGTCGAGCGGATAGCCCATGGCGGCGGTGAAGCGGTCCTGGCTGACCGCGTGCAGGACGGCCTGGCGCGCCTTCGGGTTGTTGAAGGGCGGGTGCAGCTGGTTCATCACCAGGAAGCCCTGCCAGGAGCCGGCGGCGCCGACCTTGACGTTCTTGTCGGCGCGCAGCGGCGTGATGTAGTCCGGCGGCACCTGCTCGATCAGGTCGACCTCGCCCTTCTTGAGGGCGGCCGTCGCGCTGTTGGCGTCCGGCAGGTACAGCCACTCGACGCGGTCGAAGTTCGACTTCTTGCTGCCCGACAGGCCGTTCGGCGGCTCGCTGCGTGCCACGTAGTGCGGGTTCTTCACGAACACGGCCTTGTTGCCCGGCACCCATTCGTCGCGCTTGAACGTGAAGGGACCGGAGCCCATCACTTCGGTCAGCGGCGAGGTGGTGGGCATCTTCGCCAGCCGCTCCGGCATGATCACCGCCGGGAAGCCCGAGGGCTTGGCCAGGCCGTCCAGCACCATGCCGAACGGCTCCTTGAGCGTCAGCGAGAAATTGCGCGCGTCCACCGCTTTCCACTCGGCGCCGGCCGTGCCCATGGCGCGGCCGATGCTGTCGCGGCCGCCCCAGCGCTGCAGCGACGCGACGACGTCGGCCGAGGTGACGGCGTTGCCGTCGGAGAACTTCAGGCCCGGGCGCAGGGTGAAGTACCAGCTCAGGCCGTCCTTGGACACCGTGTGCTTTTCCACCATCTGCGGCTTCGGCTGCCCCTTCGAGTCCTGCGCGTACAGCGTGTCGTACACCATGTAGCCGAAGTTGCGCGAGATGTAGGCCGTGGTGAAGCTGGGATCGAGGATCTTCAGATCCGCGTGGGCGACGACCTTGAGGGTCTTGGTCTGGGCCAGGACCGGCGCTGCGCCGAATCCGGCTGCGGCAACCAGCACCGCCGGGGCCAGCGCGGCGAGTGAGCGTCGTTTCATCATGGTGTCTCCTGGGAGGTTGAGGACGAGAAGAGAGAAGGTTTTATCGCGCCGCGGTCTTCAGGGGCCACAGCGGCCTGCGCAGCTTGCGATACGGCAGGGTGTTGAGGTCGCGCGCCACCGAACCGGGCGCGTCGGCGTAGATCACGTGGCGGGCGATCTTCGAGTACGAGGCGTAGAAGTGCTGCGAGGATTTGACGACCACGATTTTCTTGGCCGCGAGGTCGCAGCCGGCCCCGGTGAACAGGTCCGTGCCCATCGCCTGGTTGCGCAGCGTGCACAGCAGGATCTCGATGCCGTTGGCTTCCACCAGCGCCGACCGCCCCATGCTGGTGGGCGTGTCGGCCAGGCCGGTCTGCACCAGGTCCTCGTGCAGCGCCTTGACCGTCACCTCGAGGTCCAGCGGGTCGCCCGAGAGCGGGCTGACCTTGCCCCCGATGCGCAGCGGCAGCCGGGCGCCGACACCGGCCTCGAAGGCGATGCGCGCCGCGATGGGGTCCCACAGCGGACCGACGGCGGCGTTGGTGATGCCGCGCTCCACCATGCGGCGCAGGATGAAGGTGGAATCGCTGGCGGCGCCGCCGCCGGGGTTGTCCGCGCCGTCGGCGAGCACCACCGGTCCGCCGTCGAAGGCGAGCGCTTCGTCGAGCGCGGCGTCGATGCCGGGCGACACCGGCGTGAGCTGCTCGCGCATCGCGATGACCTCGTCGGCCAGCTGGCGCGCCAGCTTCTGCGCCTTGGCGGCGTCGCCGTCGGCGTAGACCAGCACCTTGGTGCCCATCTCCGGCACGTCGCCCCAGGGAAAGCCGTGCGTGAGCGAGACCGACAGGATGCCGTCCTTGCCTTCCAGCGACTGCATGCGGTCGACGAAACCGCGGGCCGGCTGGCGCGAGGTGTGGACCAGCGTGATCATCTCGCAGTCGACCACCGCGGCGACCGGACGGATGCGCTTTTGCGCGGTGGCGGCGCACAGGTCCACCAGCTCGAGCCCGCGTTCCAGCACGTCGGTGTGCGGATATTCCTTGAAGCAGACCAGCACGTCGGCGTTGCCGGTCATCAGCGGCGTCAGGTGGTTGTGCGGGTCCAGCTCGGCCCCGACGACCACATCCGGTCCGACGATGGCGCGCACGCGCTGCAGCAGGTCACCCTCGCAGTCGTCGTAGCCGTCGGCAACCATCGCGCCATGCAGTCCGAGCACCACCATGTCCACCGGCAGCGCCTTCTTCAGGTCGCCCAGGAGTTCTTCGCGCAGGGTTTCGTAGGCGTGGCGGGTGGTGGTGCCGCTCGGCTGGGCGCCGGCGACCATGCCTTCGATCAGCGTCCAGCCCTTGTCCTTGCCGCGCAGGCGCGCCGCCCACAGCGGACCGGAGAAGAACGTCATGTGGTCCGGATGCTTGCCGGCCGCGAAATAGCCGCGGTCGTGGAACGAGGCGAGGCCGGTGGGCATCGGGCCGAAGGTGTTGGTTTCGGTCGCGAGGGAGCCGCTGAAGACGCGCATGGATCTGTCCGAGGTTGTGGGTCAGGCCGGGACGGCGGGAGCAGGGGCGCGCAGGCGCGCCGGCGAAAGCATTGCCTCGGTCAGGCCGAAGGCGGCGATGCGCTCGGGAACGGGAAGGCCGCGTGCCAGCGCGGCGCAGACCTCGCCCATCGCGGCGGAGGTCTGGATGCCGTAGCCGCCCTGGGCCGCGACCCAGAAGAAGCCGGGCGCCGCGGGGTCGAAGCCGCCGACCAGGTCGCCGTCGGCGACGAAGGAGCGCAGGCCGGCCCAGGTGCGCGAAGGCCGGCGGATGGTGAGCGTCGTCATTTCCTCGATGCGGTGGATGGCCATCGCGATGTCGAGTTCTTCCGGCTGGATGTCCTGCGGCTCCACCGGATCGGCATTGGCCGGCGAGCCGAGCAGCATGCCGGCGTCGGGCTTGAAGTACCAGTCTTCGCCGGCGCCGATCGCCATCGGCCACTTGGCCGTGTCCACGCCTTCGGGCGGCGCGAAGATGAAGGCGGAGCGCCGCCGCGGTTCCAGTCCCAGCGCAGGCAGGCCCGCCATGACGGCGATGCGGTCGGCCCAGGCGCCGGCGGCGTTGAGCACGACGGGCGCTTCGTACAGCTGGCCGCCGGCTTGCACCTGCCAGACGTCCCCGTTGCGCTTCAGTGCTGTGACCTCGGCATTGCAGACGACGCTGCCGCCGGCACGGCGCAATCCGCGCAGATAGCCCTGGTGGATCGCATGCACGTCCATGTCGGCGGCGTCGGGTTCGAGCACGGCGCCGGCGACCATGTCGGCACGCAGAACGGGCACGAGCGCGCAGGCGCCGGCCGCATCCAGCCGGCGGGCGTTCGGCGTCACGCTGCGCAGCACCTCCCACCATTCCTCCAGCGCCGCTTCCTGGCCGGGAGCGGCAACCATCAGCGCGCCGCGCGGCGTCAGCAGCGGATGCTCGGCGAAGCCGGCGGGCGGGTTGTCGAAGAAGGCGCGGCTGGCCAGCGTGAGGGCGCGCACCTGCGGCGTGCCGTAGCTCTCCATGAACAGGGCGGCGGAGCGGCCGGTGGAGTGGTAGCCGGGCTGCGATTCGCGCTCGAGCAGGATGACGCTGCCGTGCGGCGCGAGCCAGTGGCCGACCGACGCCGCTGCGATGCCGCCGCCGATGACCAGGAAGTCGGCGCGCCGCGCCGTGGAGTTGGACTGCATGAGATGGCTGGTAATTTGCGTCGCAGTGTATGTCAGATTTGCAGATACGCAAATCCGGTGGAGGACTTGCGCAGGGGGACATCCCCCGTGACCAGCAAAGGATTTGCGGATCAGCCAATTTTCGGATACGCAACTTCCGCGCCAGCCGGGATTGCTCCCGTGCTGGCCGGCGGCCGCGCGCGCTGGCAGAATCGAGCGCAAACCCAAGGATCGAGAGGCAGGTTTGAAAACCACCAAGGTCAGCAAGCGGGAGCCGCCGTCGAACACGCTGGACCGCGTGACGTTCGGCAAGCGCCTGCGCGCTGCCCGCAAGCAATTCGGCTGGACGCTTGCGACAGTGGCCGAGATGTCGAACGTCTCCATCACGACCATCTCGCGCGCCGAGCGCGGCCAGCTGGCGCTGAGCTACGAGAAGTTCTCGGCGCTGGGGCGGGCGCTGCAGATGGACATGGGCTCGATGTTCTCGGAAGAGGGCGTCCCCGCGACTCCGTTCGCCGGACCGGTGCTGACGCGCGCCGGCGAAGGCGTCGTCTACCGCGGCCTGTCCTTTTCCTATGAATTCCTGGGCACGACGGCGGTGGGCAAGCAGATGAGCCCGGTGCTCGGAACGGTGCACGCGCGCAGCGTCAACGGCCCGGAGGACTATGCGAGGCACCATGGCGAGGAATTCGTCTATGTGCTGACGGGCACCATCGACGTGCATTTCGACACGGGCAAGGTGGTGCGGCTGGAGCGTGGCGACTCGCTGTACTTCGACAGCCGCATCGGCCATGCCTATATCTCCGTCAGCCGGCACCTGGCCAAGGTGATCGGCGTGATCACCAGCGAGAGCAGCATGATGAAGATGGCGCGGCAAGGCGAGGCCGCCGACACCCAGCCGGCACAGCGAAAGGCGATAAGGACATGACGCAGCACGACCACGATCACGATCACGATCACGAGCACAGCGAGCTCGACGCGACGGAGCTGCGCGTGCGCGCGCTGCAGACCGTCCTCACGCAAAAGGGCTATGTCGATCCGGCCGCGCTCGACGTGCTGATCGACACCTACCAGACCAGGATCGGTCCCCGCAACGGAGCGCGCGTCGTTGCGCGCGCATGGAGCGATCCGGCCTTCTTCGACTGGCTGGTGCGCGACGCCACGGCGGCGATCGCGTCCATGACCTACACCGGCCGCCAGGGCGAGCACATCGTCGCCGTGCCGAACACCGACAAGGTGCACAACATGGTGGTCTGCACCCTGTGCAGCTGCTATCCCTGGCCGGTGCTGGGCCTGCCGCCGACCTGGTACAAGAGCGCGCCTTACCGTTCGCGCGCCGTGCGCGATCCGCGCGGCGTGCTGGCCGACTTCGGCGTGAGCCTGCCGCCCGGGCAGGAGATCCGGGTCTGGGATTCGACGGCGGAACTGCGCTACCTGGTGATCCCGCAAAGGCCGGCCGGCACCGGGCACCTGGACCAGGAGCAGCTCGCCGCGCTCGTCACCCGCGACAGCATGATCGGCGCCGGGCTGCCGAAGTCACCGGGAGCGGCGTCATGAGCTACACCAGTCACGCGGACATCGGCGGCAAGACCGGCTTCGGCCAGGTCGTGCCGGAGCCGGAGGGCGAACTCTTTCATGCGGACTGGGAGCCGATGGCGCTGGCGATGACGCTGGCCATGGGCGCGACCGGCAGCTGGAATCTCGACACCAGCCGCGCCGCGCGCGAGACGCTGCCGGGCTATCTGCAAATGAGCTACTACCAGATCTGGGTGGCCGGGCTGGAGAAGATGCTGGCCGAGCGCGCCCTGGTGCTGCCCGACGAGATCGAGGCCGGCCGGATGCTGCATGCGCCGGCGCCGGTCGCTCGTGTGCTCCATGCCGCGACCGTGCCGGCGGCGCTGGCCAAGGGCGCGTCGACATTGCGTCCCGACGTCGCCCCGGCGCGCTTCAGCGTCGGCCAGCGCGTTCGCACGCGGGCCGAACCGGTTGCGCACCACACGCGCCTGCCGGGGTATGCGCGGGGCAAGTGTGGCGTGGTCACCCTGCTGCATGGCTGCCACGTGTTTGCGGATACGCACGCGCAAGGCCTGGGCGAGGATCCTCAGCACGTCTACACGGTCGTCTTCACCGGCCAGGAGCTCTGGGGCGCCGATGCCGCGCCGGGCCTGCAGGTGTCGGTCGACGCCTGGGAATCGTATCTGGAGCCGGCATGAACCAGCCCCTGACCCTGCCGCCCGAGCTGGCGGGCGTGCCCCGCGACGCGGACGGCCCCGTCTTCAAGGCGCCGTGGGAGGCGCAGGCCTTCGCGATGACGCTTGCGCTGTACGAGCGCGGCGTCTTCACCTGGACGGAATGGGCGGCGACGCTCGCGACGCGCATCGCCAGGGCGCAGGCGCAGGGCGACGCCGACCTGGGCGACACGTACTACACGCACTGGCTCGGCGCGCTCGAGGACATCGTCGGGGGCAAGGGTGTTGCTTCAGCCGGCGAGCTGGAGCGGTATCAGCATGCCTGGGACCATGCGGCGCAGCGCACGCCGCATGGGGAGCCGATCGAGTTGCGCGACGCCGACCTGCACGGCCACTAGGAGCAGGCTCCTAGGCCGCCGTCCCTCGCTTGTCCACCGTCAGCAGCGTCTCCCCCGTCGCGACCAGCTTCTCCTGGCCACCCGCCACGGCGAAAAGCTCGCAGGCGGTGAACACCTGCGTCTTGCCCGCCTTGATCACGCGAGCTCTTGCGACAAAGCGTTCGCCGACGGCGGGCCGCAGGCAATTGACGCCATAGTGGGACGCGAGCACGAGGCCGACGACGCTGACGGCGGCGAAGCCACACGCCGTATCGATCAAGGCCCCGATGAGGCCCGCGTGCAGGAAGCCGGCGTACTGGCCCACCTCGCCGCGCCACGGCATGCTGATCTGCACGCGGCCCGGATCGACGCTGTCGACCTCGATGCCGCACCATCGGTTGAAGGCGGCCTTCCCGTTGAGCGAGCGGGTGAAGGCGAGCGGATCGGCGGCGGTGTCCATGAGGGACCTCCTGTCGGTGCCCGATCACTCTATTGCGCATCGACTGTCAGCTCTGTCCCTGCTGCGACAAGCCGCTTTCGCGGCTGGCTCACGCCGTGAGGCGCGTGAGCATCCGCAGGCTTCTCAGAGCCAGCGCCGCACTTTCTCCGAGTACTGGCTGTACTCGCCGACGAAGAGCGACGACAGCACGCGCTCCTCGGGTTCGATCTGGAAGCGGCGGATGTAGAGCATGAACAGCGGCACGAGCAGCAGCGCCAGCGGACTGGCCAGGAACATGGCCCATCCGAGCAGCTTGAGCGTCCAGCCCAGGTACATGGGGTTGCGCGTCAACCGGTAGACGCCGCTGCGCACCAGCGACGTGGCGCCCGGCCTGACCGGATTCATCGTCGTCCTCGCGCGCCTGAACGAAACCATTCCGGACACGCGCAAGCCCAGGCCCACGATCACCAGAGCGATGGCGACGCCCACGCGGTAAGCGAAGGGGATGGGCAGCGCAAACGGCAGGGACGCGAGCCACATCAGGAGCGCGAAGAACAGCGCAACCACGGGCGGAGGGATCCTGAGTTCGAGCGAGTTCATGCCTTACCACCTCGGGGCGATGCGCTCGCCCGGCAGGATCTCGTAGGGGTCCGCCCACCCGGGCACCGCCTTCAGGCGAGTGCGCCATGCATGGATGTGCGGGAAGCGGGTTTCGACCTCGTAGCCGCTTTCTTCGACCGGAAAGAAGAGGTAGCCGCAAAGCGAGAAGTCGGCGATCGTCGGCGCGGTGCCGACCATGAAGGGGCGGGCCGCGAGATGCTTGTTCACGATCCCGAAGGCGTTGTCGATCCGGCCGCGAAGCCAGGCCATGACGGCCGGGTCCGGCGCGGCGGGGCCGAATGCCTTCATGAACCGGAAGGTGGCGAAGTAGCTCGTGAACTTGTGGTTGTCGAACAGGATCCAGCGCAGGACCTCATCCTGCTCCTCCTGCGTCTTGCCCTGGAAGGCGCCGTGCTTGCGGGCCAGGTGCGTGAGGATCAGGCCCGATTGGCTGAGGCGGCGCGGCCCGTCGTCCAGGACCGGGGCTTCGCCCATCTCGTTGGCGGTCTCGCGCCATCCGGCTTCACGCGTCACGCCATGCATGAAGTCGACGTAGACCGGCTCCCAGGGCTGGGCGAGGGCGCGCAGCAGGAAGGCGACCTTGAACGTATTGCCTGACTGGCAGAAACCGTGCAGACGGTACATGGCGAGTCCCTCCGGTGATGCGGGTCGGACCCGCGTTCGTGCGACTGCTGACCTGCGGATTGTCTCTCCGGAGCCGGTCTCGCCAAGAGAGGTTCGTCGATCCGGCAGCGAACTTCCAGCGACGCATGTGGTTGCCTCCGTTTCGCGCCGGCGCTATGGCGCGACGATCTGCTCGCGGCCGTCCTCGTTCCTCAGTTTCAACGAGCTGGTCGTGCCTTTGGATTCCAGGATGACGTAAGTGTCCTTCGTCCCTGTCGGACCCGCGAAGCTCAGTCCCGCCGTCTGTTCCGACGCGCCGATCTTGACCGCAGGACGCCCGCGTTCCGTGATCAGCCACAGCAGAACGGTCTCGGCGTATGTTTCGCCGTTCGGCTGCGTCGATGCCGGCAGCAGGGAAATCGACGCGCGGACCCGGCCCTGGGCATCGACGATCTCGAGCGCGCGTCCTCTGAGCACCGGCGCGGTTTCTGCCGATGCATGGCCGATGTTCGAGACCAGCAGGAACACCAGCAGCGCGAGATTGACGGCGGTGAGGACGAACAGAAGGCGTTGCAGCTTCATGGCTTTCCCTCCAGGGACGGGCAAGTCCCTGCCCATTGTGACGCCGCGAGCGCGGCGGCCGCCGTTATCCCTGGCCGCCTTGCGCGTGCAGGGCCAGGATGTCGGCGATGGCGCGGTTCAGCGGCGTCGCGATGCCCTTGGCCTGGCCGAGTTCGACCACGCCGCCGGCCAGCCAGCGCACCTCGAGCCGGTTGCCGCGCTGCAGGTCGTGGTGCATCGACGACGTCATTTCGGGCGAGACGTCGTCGGCCAGCTGCAGCCGGACCTGCGCGTAGTCCTCGGGCAGCGCCACGCCGTGGGCGCGGCCGACGGCCACGACTTCGTGCATGACGTCGTGCAGGAAGGCGCGGGTCTGCGCATCGGAGCGGATCGGGCCGATCGGCTTGCGGATGGTCGTGGTCGTCCCCGACAGGCCGACCAGGAACACGTACTTCTGCCAGATCTCGCGGACGATGTCGCCGGAGAGTTCGGCCTGGATGCCGCCGGCCAGGCACGCCGCCAGCAGGGCCTCGCCGCGAGCTGAGCGCGAGCCGTCGAACTCGCCGAACAGCAGGCGCTGCATGGGGCCGGTCTGGCGGATCACGCCCGGCGCCTCGATGGTCGTCGCGACATAGCAAACGCCGCCCATCAGCTGGCGCTCGTCGAACGCGGCGCGCAGGAACCGGTCCTTGAGCACGCCGTTCTGGAAGGACACGATGGCCGTCCCGGGTCCCACCAGCGGCCGGATCTGCGCGATCGCCTGCTCGGTGTCCCACAGCTTCACGCACAGCATGACGACGTCCGCGACGCCGATCTCGCCCGGGTTGTCGGTGACGTTGACCTTGCCGACGTGGAACGCCTGCGGTCCTTCGATGCGCAGGCCGTTGCTGCGCATCGCATCGAGGTGCTTGCCGCGGGCGACGAAATGGACGTCGGCGCCGCCCTGGACGAGGCGTGCGCCGAAGTAGCCGCCCAGGCCGCCTGATCCCATGATTGCAATCCGCATGGTGTCTCCAGTTCTTCGGCCCGATGGTAGCCCTAGGTCGCCTAGGGCTTGCGGCCGGCGCCACGGGTCCGCAGCGCCTGGCGCAGCCACATGACCGCCGCCGCCAGCACGAGCCCCCACAGTGCGCTGTTCAGGACCAGGGACAGCCACTGCACCATTGCCGATGCGCTCGAGCCGGCGTGCAATGCACTGTAGATCGCCTGCCCGGGCTGCAAGAGGAAAGCGGCCAGACCCGACGAGGTCGCCTCCGCATGGCCTGGCGCCATGCCGGGAGAATCGAAACGGCCCATGGCCAGCGAGAACCCGAACAGCAGGCTTGCTGCCGCCGCGACCAGGTGGATGACCGAGAAGATCGCCGCGAGGCGCAGGATTGGGCGTTTGATCATTTGCAAGCCAGGGGTGGAGCCGATTGCGCAACGACTGGCTTGGGGATGGTAAGCCCCGGCGGCTTCAGCGCGAAGCACAGGTCATTCAATGCGCCGCCACGGCGTAAGCATCCGGGCCGCTTTGGCGTCAGCTTTGTCCGATGAATGCAATTCCTGCAGGCGCACTGGCTTACATTGGTCGTTCACGTGTCCGCGGCTAACGATCGCAATCCGGCGGGGGTTCCAGAGGGTGGTGACGATGGGCACCAGTGCGACTCTCCGAATTCCTCACCACCAACGCGGACCAGATCCTTCGGGAATGGGACGCGTTCGCCGCCACGGTCAGCCACGAAGGCAAGGAGCTCGACAAGAAGGCCCTGCGTGATCACGCAGCGGAGATCCTCCGTGCGATTGCCGGGGACCTGGCGCAGCCACAGTCCGCCGAGGAACAAGAGGCGAAATCGAAGGGACTCGGCACCCGCGAACCCGGCCCCAGTGCTGCCGAGACCCACGCCGACTTCCGGATGCTGGCAGGATTCGCCATCGACGCGATGATCACGGAATACCGGGCCCTGCGGGCGAGTGTCCTCAAGCTCTGGATCGAGGGCGGCGGCGGCACATCGCTGTCCGACATGCGCGACCTGACCCGCTTCAACGAGGCGATCGATCAGTCGATCGCGGAATCGGTGGGCCGCTACACGCGCCAGACAAAGAAGGCCACCGACCTTTTCATCGGCATCCTGGGCCACGATATCCGCAACCCGCTCGGCACGATCATCATGTCGGCGGAAGTGCTGATCCGTTCCGGCCAGCTCAGTGCGAAGGCTGCCGCTCCCATCGTGAACAGCGCAGTCCGGATCAACAGCATCATCGAACAGGTCGTGGACTTCACGCGGGCACAGGCGGAAGGTGTCATGCCGATCGTGCGGACTCCCGGCAACCTCGCCGACCAGCTGTTCAAGGTGGTGCAGGAAACCCAGGTTCGCTACCCCGCCCGGACCCTGCAGTTGCGAAGCGCCGGCAACTTCGAAGGCAGTTGGGACGAAGGCCGGGTCGGGCAGCTGCTGTCCAACCTGCTGGGGAACGCCTTTCTCTACGGCTCCAGGGATTCCACGGTGACTGTCGAGATGTCGGCCACACAGAAGGACGTGATCTTCTCCGTGCACAACGACGGTCCTGCCATTCCGCCGGCCGATCTGGAACGCATCTTCGAGCCCATGGCGCGAGGCACGATGAACGAGAGCGGCGGCGAGCGGCGCGAGCCCACGGGGCTGGGCCTCGGGCTCTACATCTGCAGGGAGATCGTGCTGTCGCACGGCGGCTCGCTTCAGGTGGAGTCGTCCGCCGGAAAGGGCACAACTTTCCTGGTCACCTTGCCGCGCTTCCCCGACCCCGCGGGGAGCTGATCGTGCAATGGGACGGCGGTGCGGCGCCGCTCG
>JAQGNJ010000223.1 GCA_028291885.1 Ramlibacter sp.
CGACCAGGACCTCGCTGCCATGCTGCTCGGCGACCGCGAAGGCGGCTTCCACGTCGGCCTGGGTGCGCAGGTCCAGCATCACGCCGCGGCCGTGGTTGCCGTCGCTGGGCTTGACGACCACCGGCAGTCCGATGTCCTGCGCGGCCTCCCAGGCCTCGGCCGCCGTCGCGACGGCGCGGCCCTCCGGCACCGGCACGCCGCAGCCAGCGATCAGGCGCTTGGTCAGGTCCTTGTCGCGGGCGATGCCCTGGGCGATGGCGCTGGTGCGATCGCTTTCCGCCGTCCAGATGCGGCGCTGGCGCGCGCCATGTCCGAGCTGCACCAGGTTGCCGTCGTTCAGGCGGATGTGCGGAATGCGGCGGTCGGTGGCCGCCGCCACGATGGCCGCGGTGCTGGGGCCGAGGTACGAGTCGTCGACCTGCTCGCGGATCTTCGCCACGGCGTCAATTAAGTCGAAAGGTTCGTCGTTGATGGCCGCCATCAGCAGGCGGTGGCCGTGCGCGAGCGCGCTGCGCGCCACCTGCTCGTCGCGGGCGCGGAACACCATGCGGTAGACCCCGCGCTGCGAGGTGCTGCGCGTCTGCCCGAAGCCGGTCGGCATGCCGGCCAGGTTCAGCAGCTCGATCACCACGTGTTCCAGCACGTGGCCGGCCCAGGTGCCCTCCTGCAGGCGCTGCAGGAAGCCGCCGCGCTCGCCGACGCCGCAATGGTGTTCGGCCAGCGCCGGCAACAGCGCGGTGAGCCGCTCGCTGAAGCCCCGGAGCCGGTGCGACGGCCAGTCTTCCAGCTCGCCGAGGTCGAGCCAGGTTTCCAGCACCGGCCGGTAAGTCCAAAGGTTGGGGCCGCGCAGGTAGGCGATGCGCAGCAGTCGAATATCGTTTTTCTTGCTCATGGGCGGGGCCCGGCTTGGGCGAAAATCCGCGTTTCAGTCAGGGCACGGGCCCCAGTGTTTCCCAACGATCGTCGCATGCAATCTCTCTCTCAGGCCACCGCAGCGCCGGGCCCGGACTGGCGCAACGCGCTGGACGCGAAGCTCGGCAACAACGAAAACGTCCTGGCCACCCTGGAGGTTGACATCGACGCGGCGATGCATTTCAACACGGGTGGGCTGGCCCTGACCGATCGGCGCCTGTTGGCGTGGGCCGACGGCCACTGGTCCGACTGGCAGCTGGCGGGTGGCATGGTACTGCGGCATGGCGACCATGCGGGAATCGGCACGCTCGAATTGCTCGATCGCAGCGGACGCCTCGCCCTGTGGCACTTCACGCTGGCGCGGCAAGGCGCGATGCTGGCGTTCGTCGCCCGCTTCGATCGCCTGCAATCGGGCGAGGCCGTCGAGGGCGAAGAGTCCGTAGCCGACGACGAGGCCGACGAGGACGCCAGCCCGCCGTCCACCTGGGTGCTGCTTCGCCTGGCCCGCTTCGCCCACCCTTACCGCAAGCAGCTCGCGACCGGGTTCGCGCTGACGCTCGCCTCGACCGCCGCGACCCTGGTGCCCCCGTACCTGACCATCCCGCTGATGGACAAGGTGCTGATCCCGTTCCAGGCCGGCCAGCGCATCGATCCGGGCTACGTGCTCCTGTTGCTGTCGGGCCTGCTGGGCTCGGCGCTGCTGGCGTGGGGCCTGGGCTGGGCCCGCACCTGGCTGCTGGCCCTGGTGTCCGAGCGCATCGCGGCCGACCTGCGCACGGCGGCCTTCGAGCATCTGCTGCACCTTTCGCTGGACTACTTCGGCGGCAAGCGCACGGGCGACCTGGTGGCGCGCATCGGCTCCGAAACCGACCGCATCTCGGTCTTCCTGTCGCTGCACGCCCTGGACTTCGCCACCGACGTGCTGATGTTCGCCATGACGGCGGCGATCCTGTTCTCGATCAACCCCTGGCTGGCGCTGGCCACGCTGCTGCCGCTGCCCTTCATCGCGTGGATGATCCACGCCGTGCGCGACCGCCTGCGCACCGGCTTCGAGAAGATCGACCGGGTCTGGGGCGACGTGACCAGCGTGCTGGCCGACACCATCCCCGGCATCCGCGTGGTCAAGGCCTTCGCGCAGGAGCGGCGCGAGGCGCAGCGCTTCCGCGAGGCCAACCAGGCCAACCTGGCCGTCAACGACAAGCTCAACAAGACGTGGAGCCTGTTCTCGCCCACCGTGTCGCTGCTGACCGACGTGGGCCTGCTGGTGGTCTGGGCCTTCGGCATCTGGCTGGTGAGCCGCTCCGAGATCACCGTGGGCGTGCTGACCGCCTTCATCGCCTACATCGGCCGCTTCTACACGCGGCTGGATTCGATGAGCCGCATCGTCTCCGTCACCCAGAAGGCGGCGGCCGGTGCCAAGCGCATCTTCGACATCCTGGACCACGTGTCAAACGTGCCCGAGCCGGCGCAGCCGGTGAAGATCGCCGACCTGCAAGGCGCGATCGACATGCAGGGGCTCGGCTTCCGCTACGGCAACCGCGGCGTGATCCGCGACCTCCATCTCTCCATCCGGCCCGGCGAGATGATCGGCCTGGTGGGCCACAGCGGCTCGGGCAAGAGCACGCTGGTCAACCTGATCTGCCGCTTCTACGACGTGAGCGAGGGCGCGATCAAGGTGGATGGCGTCGACATCCGCCGCTACGGCGTGGCCGATTACCGGCGCCACATCGGGCTGGTGCTGCAGGAGCCTTTCCTGTTCTTCGGGACCATCGCGGAGAACATCGCCTATGGCCGCCCCGACGCCAGCCGGGCCGAGATCGTGGCCGCGGCGCGCGCCGCGCATGCGCACGAATTCATCCTGCGCCTGCCCCTGGGCTACGACTCCATGGTCGGCGAGCGCGGCCAGGGCCTGTCGGGTGGCGAGCGCCAGCGCATCTCGATCGCCCGGGCGCTGCTGATCGACCCGCGCATCCTGATCCTGGACGAGGCCACCTCCAGCGTCGACACGGAAACGGAGAAGGAGATCCAGAAGGCGCTGGACAACCTGGTGCAGGGACGCACCACGATCGCCATCGCCCACCGGCTCTCGACGCTGCGGCGCGCCGACCGCCTGGTGGTGATGGACCGTGGCCGGGTGGTCGAGATCGGGCCGCACGACGAGTTGATGGCCAGGCAAGGCTCCTACTGGCGGCTCTACGAGGCGCAGGCGCGCCGGGTCGAGGACGACGGCAGCGGCGGCGACGACCTGCAGCTGCCTGCGCCCGGGCACGCGGCCCATCCGGCGGGGCAATGACGATGTTTGCGATCGAACGAAATTCTTACGGGCGGCTGGTGCTGACGCTGGCCGACGGCACGCTGCACGAGGGCGTGGTGCCGGTGCGGGCCTTTCCGCTGGCCGCGCCCGCGGAGGGGCTGTCGCTGGTGGGCACGGACGGGCGCGAGCTGGCCTGGGTGCCCCGGCTCGACGAGCTGCCTGCCGAGTCCCGCGGGCTGATCGAGCAGGAGCTCGCGGCGCGCGAGTTCGCGCCGACGGTGCTGCGCATCGAGGGTGTGTCCAGCTTCTCGACGCCCAGCACGTGGAGCGTGGTGACGGACCGCGGGGCTACCCGCTTCGTGCTGAAGGGCGAAGAGGACATCCGGCGGCTTGGCGATGGCACGCTGCTGATCGCCAGTGGCGAGGGCATCAACTTCCGGATCGCGGACCGGTGGGCCCTGGACCCGAAGTCGCGCGGCCTGCTGGAAAGGTTCCTGTAGGCTGACCGCATGCGCCGACGCAACCTGCTGATCTCATCCCTGCTCGCTGGCCCGGCGCTGCGCCTGGCGGCGCAAGGCCCCGTCCGGGGGCGGCTCGTCATCGTCGGCGGCGCCGAGGACCGGGTGCACGATCGACGGATCCTGCGCCGCTTCCTCGACGACGCGGGCGGGCCGCCGTCGCGCGTCCGCCTGCTGGCCGCCGCCAGCTCCGTGCCGCTGGTCGTGGCCGACAGCTACCGCCGCGCGTTCGGCGAGATCGGTGCGACCGATTGCGAGCTCCTGCCGCTCCTCGAGCGCGACGCCGCCTTCCGGCCCGAAGTGGTCCAGGCGATCCTGGACGCGGATGCGATCTTCATCACCGGCGGCAACCAGTCGCGGCTGATGGGCGTGCTGCAGGACACACCTGCGTTGACCGCGCTGCAGCATGCCCACGGGCACCTCGGGCGCTGCATCGCCGGCACGAGCGCCGGCGCGGCGGCGATGTCGCGCCACATGATCGCGCAAGGGCCGGCCGTCCGAAGTCCCCGCAAGGACGTGGTCGGCACGGGCACCGGGCTCGGCCTGCTGCCGGCGGCGATCGTCGACCAGCATTTTTCGGAGCGGGGGCGGCTCGCACGCCTTCTCTCGGCGCTCGCCCAGCGGCCCGACCTGCTCGGCGTGGGAGTGGACGAGGACACCGCGCTGATCGTCGAAAGCGGCGAGGCGATCGAAGTCATCGGCAGCGGCGCCGTCACGCTCGTGGATCCTTCGTCCATGCACACCAACGTCGGCGAGATCGAACCGCAGGGGGCGATCGAAATGCTGGGACTGCGGTTGCACACCCTGCCCGCGGGGCAGCGCTACCCGGTGCGCCACGCCCGGCAAGACGCACCGTGGCCGGCGGGGCTGCTGCAAGCGGTGCAACGGCTGGTGGCGGCTTGACAAGGCATCAAGGTCACCTGCTGCCGGTCCTGTCCTTCGATGAGTCGAGGCATGTCGACTCCACAGTCCGCCTCGCCGCATGGGCTTGCTCCCCTGGGCCCGCAGGCGTTCGGCGTCATCTGGCCCGGGCAGTGCTTGCACGCGTGCCCCGCCCGGCGCCGAAGACGACCTGGATGACCAGCGCGACGACCACGTTCACCAGCAATGCAAGCAGGCCCGTGTAGACGGCGTAGCCATCGCCGCCGATCGTGAGCGTGTGCACCGGCTTCACGCCGTCCGCGTAAGCGGTCCACGTGCCGTACACCATGCCCGCTGCCCACCCGCCCAGCAGCGCGGGCGCACGGAACATGCGCGTGAACAGCCCGAACACGACCGCCGGGAAGGTCTGCAGGATCCACAGGCCGCCGAGCAGCTGCAGGTCCAGCGCGAACTGGGTGGGCAGCAGCAGGATGAACGCGAGCGCGCCGAGCTT
>JAQGNJ010000268.1 GCA_028291885.1 Ramlibacter sp.
CGATGCGCCCTGCGTCCTCGATGTGCGCCCAGCCCTTCTCGACCTGCGAAAACGCGATCGCGGGAATGCCGAACAGGTAGCCTTCCATGGCCGCGCCGACGGTGCCTGAATAGATCGTGTCGTCGCCCATGTTGGCGCCGTTGTTGATGCCGCTCACGATCAGGTCGGGGCGGTAATCGAGCAGGCCGGTGAGCGCGACGTGGACGCAGTCCGCCGGCGTTCCGTTGACGTAGCGAAAGCCGTTGCTGCCCTGGTGCACGTAGAGCGGCGAATGCAGCGTGAGCGCGTTCGACTTGGCGCTGTTGTTGTGCTCGGGCGCGACCACTTCGCAGTCGCCCAGGTCCTTGAGCGCCTGGTATAGCGCGGCGAGGCCGGGCGCGTGGTAGCCGTCGTCATTGCAGATCAGGATTTTCATGGTGGGGTTTGCGAAGATTGTAGGCCCGTGCCCGGTCGCGACAGGGACATTCGACGCGCTTGCGGCGGCCTATCATCCCCTGGTCATCGAGGAGAACACCAATGCACGCCTGGCTTTGCGAAAACCCCACCGGCATCGACGCGCTCGAGTGGAAGGAACTGCCGACGCCCTCGCCCAAGGCCGGCGAAGTGCTGGTCGAGATCAAGGCCGCGAGCCTGAACTTCCCCGACCTGCTGATCGTGCAGAACAAGTACCAGATGAAGCCCGCCCTGCCCTTCGTTCCGGGCTCGGAATACGCCGGCGTGCTGCGGGCCGTCGGCGAAGGCGTGACCCAGCTGAAGGTCGGCCAGAGCGTCGCCTGCCTCTCGGGCACCGGAGGCTTCGCCACTCATGCGATCGCGCCGGCGGCGCTGTGCATGCTGTTGCCGCCGGGCTTCCCCCACGTCGACGCGGCCGCCTTCATCATGACCTACGCGACCTCGCATCACGCGCTGATCGACAGGGGCCAGCTCAAGGCCGGTGAGACGGTGCTGGTGCTCGGCGCGGCCGGGGGCGTCGGCACCTCGGCGATCCAGATCGCGAAGGCTGTCGGCGCGAAGGTGATCGCGGCCGCTTCCAGCGACGAGAAGTGCGAGCTGTGCAGGGCCATCGGCGCGGACGTAACGATCAACTACAGCAGGGAGAACCTCCGCGAGGCGATCAAGGCCGCCACCGGCGGCAAGGGACCGGACGTGATCTACGACCCGGTGGGCGGCGACTTCGCGGAGCCGGCCTTCCGCTCGATTGCGTGGCGCGGCCGCTACCTGGTGGTGGGCTTTGCCTCGGGTCCGATCCCTTCGCTGCCGCTGAACCTCGCCCTGCTCAAGGGCGCTTCCATCGTCGGTGTGTTCTGGGGCGACTTCGCCCGCCGCGAAGCGAAGGCGAACGCGGCGATGATGAACGAGCTTGCCCAGTGGTACGCCCAGGGAAAGATCAAGCCGGTGATCGACCGCACCATGCCAATGGCCGAGCTCAAGGCCGCCTACGCCCACATGGGTTCGCGCGCCGTCAAGGGCAAGCTGGTGATGGTCAACTGAGGGCCCGCCGGGGCACCGGCCCGGGGCCCGCTATAATTGCGTTTCGCGGTGGCTGTAGCTCAGTTGGTAGAGTCCAGGATTGTGATTCCTGTTGTCGTGGGTTCGAGCCCCATCAGCCACCCCACCCGTGTTCAAAAAGGCCCCGCGCGCAGCCCGGGGCCTTTTTGTTTCAGCCCGCAACGCGGCTGCGGGCAAGCAGCCGCTGTGTCATGCTGCTTCCCCGACAAAGGGAGACAAACCATGCGAACCGGACCTCTCGCCTGCATCGCCGCGGCGGTGCTGCTCACAGCCTGCGGCGGCAGCTGGCCGGACGACGAGAACGAGCGCGCGAGGCTCGTCGTCACAAAGTCCGTCGACGACGGCAGCGAAGGGACGCTGCGCTGGGCCATCCTCAGGAGCAACGCGGAACCGGGCAAGTTCGTCATCGCCCTGGCACCTGCGCCGGGCACGGGCGAACTGGTGATCAAGCCCACCTCGCAACTGCCCGCCATCGTCGGACCGGCACGGCTCGAGGGGCCGTGGAACGGGAGCGGTCCACCGACCGTGGTTGTCGACGGCTCCGCCTGGCTGGACCTGGGCCCGCTGGTCGGGCCCGGGATCCCGCGCGCCTGTCCCGGTGAAGCGGCAGGCCAGTTCGGCCCGAACACCCGCTCCATCCGCAATGCGGGCCTGCAGGTGGTGGACTCGCACGACGTCGAGATCCTGGGCTTCGAGGTGCGCAATTTCTGCACCGGCATCATGACGCTGCGAAGCAGCAACAACCGCATCCGCCGCATGCGCCTGGTGTCCAACCTCGGCGCGGCGGGCGTGCTCGTCACCGGCGACGACGGCACGGCCGCCGGCGGTTTTTCGCAAGGCATCAGCGCCCGCAACATCGTCGAGGACAACGTCTTCCTGAACAACACGGACGCACTCGATATCGCCCGCGGCTCGTCGGGCACGATCGTGCGGCGCAACACCTTCACCATCGATGCGCAGGGCATCCCCTCGTCGGGCATCGAGATCCTCTCGAGCGACAACGTGGTCGTCGAGGACAACACCATCGACGGCTATGCGACCGCGTTGCAGCTCGGGGGCAATGGCCACGTCCTGACCCGCAACACCTTGATCAACAACGCCATCGCCGTCCAGATGGGCGGCACCGGCTACCTGCTGACCGGCAACACGGTACGCAACAATCGCACCGGGGTGATGCAGACGGCCGGCGAGACCAAGCTGAACACGTTGAGCCGCAACCTGATCTACGCCAATGGGCAGGACATCGCGAAATGCGGGCCGCTCAACGGCGCCAACACCGTGCCGGACTCCGGCGTCTGCCTGGAAAAAGAATGGGAGACGTCCCGGATCAACCTGGGCCTCAACGGTTTCGGCCCGCCGGTCCCGAACGACCTCGCCGCGGACTGCGCCGACCGGCTTCCCGATTGCAAGCTGCCGCAGAACTCCCCCGTGCTTGCCGGCTCCACGAGCGCGACGTCGGGGTTTGTCGGGGCCGGAACGCTGGCCTCGCGGCCGGGCCAGCGCTTTGCCATCGAATTCTTCGCCAGCCACACTGCCGGCATCGGCGGTCTGGGCGAGGGCGAGGTGTACCTCGGCCGGACCGAGGTCACGACCGACGCCTCGGGAAGCGCGAGCTTCTCGTTCCCGACCGGCACCAGCCGGCCGCTGAGCGACGGCACGAGAAGCGTCTACTTCACGGCGACGGCGACGCGCCTTTCCAGCGGCCAGACCTCGGAGTTCAGCCGGCCGCAGCTGGTGACCGGCCCCTGAGCGCGCTTACTGCGTCGGGGACGATTCGGTGCGCGCGGCCGGCTTGGCCACCTTGACCTGCGTCTTGAAGCGTTCCTTGAGCAGGTTGTAGTAGGCGACGTTCTCGGCGGAGCCCCAGGCGCGCGCGTACTGCTGCAGCTCCTGCTTGGCGGCGTCGGCATTCGACGCCTCGCGCGGCAGCACCTTGGTCACCTTGACCACCGCATAACCCTGCTGGCCCAGGTCCACGCCGACGAAGGCGGGCAGTGCCGCGGGATCGGCGCGCAGCGCGGCCTCCACCAGTCCGGGCGGATGCTTCTGTGCTTCCTGGCGCGATACCGTGGCAGTCAGGGGCAGTTCCGCGGCGGCCGGCTGGGCCTTCCACGCGGCGAGCTTCGCCATGCCCTCGGCGTGCGCCAGTTCGGCGGCGCGGCTTGCGACGTAGCGATCGCGCACCCGGTCCTTGACCTCGGCGAAAGGCAGGGTCCGCGCCGGCGTGTATTTGGCGATGCGGCCGGAGACGAGCTGGTTGGGACCGGTCTCGATCGCTTCCGTGTTGCGCTTCTTCTCCACCGCGTCGGGGCTGAACACCGCGCCGAGGAACTTGAGGCTGGCCAGCGGTCCCTTGGCGCCTGGCGCGGGAACGCGGCTCACGTTGTTGGCGGTGCGGATTTCCAGCTTGAGCTTGTCGGCGACGGGCTTGAGGCTGTCCGCCTGCTCGTACACACCGTTGCTGAACGCGTCAGCGCTTTCGGCGTACTTGCGCTGGGCCTGCTGCTTCTTCAGCTCGGTTTCCAGCTCGGGCTTCATCTCTTCGAAGGTCTTCTGCTTGGGCGACTTGATGTCGGTCACACGGATGATGTGGTAGCCGAACTCGGTCTCGACCAGGTTGCTGATCTCGCCCTTCTTGAGCGAGAAGGCGACGTCTTCGAAAGGCTTGGTCATCGCGCCGCGGGCGAAGAAGTCCAGGTCGCCGCCGTTGGCCGCGGAGCCCGGGTCCTGCGAATTTTTCCTGGCGACGTCGGCGAAGCTGTCGGGCGCCTTCTTCACGGCCGCCAGCAGGCTCTCGGCCGTGGCCTTGGCCTTCTCGCGGTCAGCCGCGGACGCGGTCTTCGGGACGGCGATCAGGATGTGGCTGGCGCGGCGCTCTTCCTGCCCGCCGAGCCGCTGCGCGTTCTGCTCGTAATAGGTCTTCAAGTCGGATTCGCTGACGGTGATGCCCTTCATCACGGAGTCGAGATCCAGCACCAGGTATTCGATGCTCGCTTCTTCGGGCGCCTGGAAGCTCCCCGCGTTCTGCTTGTAATAGGACTCCAGCTCGGCGTCCGTCGGGTTCACCTTGGCCGCGAACGCCGGTGCGGCGAACATCGCCACCTGCACTTCGCGCTTTTCGAAGAAGGCGTTGAGCGCGGCGGACGCGACGGCCGGCGGTGCGAAGCTCGTCCCGCCGACACCGGCCAGGACCTGGCGCGTCGACAGCTCGGCCCGCACGCCGTTCTCGAACATCTCGGGCGTCATGCCCTGGGCGCCGACCAGCTGGCGATAGCGCTCCATATCGAGCTTGCCGTCGGGCCCGCGCAGCGATGCGATCGCCTGGTTCTTGTGCAGCTCGCGCGCGAGCTGCGCGTCGCTGGTGACCAGCTTGGACTGCACCGACGCCGCCGACAGCACCCTGTCGTGCACCAGCCGCTCGAGCGACGCATAGCGCGCTTCCGGCGAATCGAGCAGCTTGGCATCCAGCGTCGGCATGCCCTGGCGGATCCGTTCGATCTCTGCCTTGTGTGCGTTGTCCCACTCGCCCTGCAGGATGTCGTGCCCGTCGACCCGCGCGACCGGCTCGCCCTGGTCCTTGTAGCGGTTGTAGCCCTCGAGGCCGAACAGCACGAACGAGGGGACGATCAGCAGGAACAGCACGAACTGCATGACCTTGGTGTGCTTGCGGACGAAATCAAACATGCTCGTAACTCTCTAGTCTGAAAACACAAAAGGCGAACATCTGTTCGCCTTTTCTTTGGGTGGTGGGTGCTGACGGGTTCGAACCGCCGACCTACGCCTTGTAAGGGCGCCGCTCTACCAGCTGAGCTAAGCACCCCACCGGGGGAAAAAGGGTTCCGCTCAGTTCAGCGCATCCTTCAGCGCCTTGCCCGGACGGAACTTGGGAACCTTGGCTGCCTTGATTTTAATCGCTGCGCCGGTGCGGGGATTGCGGCCGCTGCGAGCAGCCCTTTTGCCGACAGCGAAAGTGCCGAATCCGACGAGCGAGACCGAGCCGCCTTTTTTCAGTGTTGTCTTCACGGCGCCGATCATCGATTCCAGGGCGCGCGTCGCGGCGGCCTTCGAGATGTCGGCATGTTTTGCGATGTGCTCAATCAGTTCGGTTTTATTCACAGGGGCCCCTCGTTGAGAGAAAGAGTTGATGTCAGGTTGTCTCTTCAAAAATTTTTTGTCTCCCCAACCCCGTACCCGGAACATGCCGTCTGGTACAGGGAAGCGGGAGACTTTTTTGTCGCGGCGCAAAGCCACTGAGCGATTAAAGCCACGGAGTCACACCGTGTCAATACGACATGCAGCTTTACAACACGAGGCGCGCAGCCGGGACGCTTCCAGCGAGCATCCATGCGGGTTTGCGGCCGATTTGCGCGCGGCCCGGCGCATTACTTCACGCTTCGAAACGCGCCGCCCGCACTAGAGCGCGGACGCGATCGCGCGGCCCATGTCGCTCGTGCTCGCAGTGCCGCCGAGGTCCCTGGTGCGAGGCGCACCGCTGTGGGGGGCGAGCACCTTCTCGATCGCGCGCAGCACGGCATCGTGCGCGTCCTTGTGCCCCAGGAACTCGAGCATCATCGCGCCGCACCAGATCTGCCCGACCGGGTTCGCGATGTTCTTGCCCGCGATGTCCGGCGCCGATCCGTGCACCGGCTCGAACAGCGAGGGGAACTTGCGGTCGGGGTTGAGGTTCGCGCTTGGTGCGATGCCGATCGTTCCGGTGCACGCCGGGCCGAGGTCGCTGAGGATGTCGCCGAACAGGTTGCTCGCGACGACGACGTCGAAGAAGTCGGGCCGCTGCACGAAATGCGCGGTCAGGATGTCGATGTGGAACTTGTCCTGCCTGACCTGCGGATACATCTTCGCCATCTCCTCGACGCGCTCGTCCCAGTACGGCATGGTGATCGCGATGCCGTTGGACTTGGTGGCGCTGGTCAGGTGCTTCTTGGGCCGCGACTGCGCGAGCTCGAAAGCGAACTTCAGCACCCGGTCGACGCCGAAGCGCGAAAAGATGCTCTCCTGCATCACGAGCTCGCGCTCGGTGCCGGCGAACATGCGGCCGCCGATGCTGGAGTACTCGCCTTCGGTGTTCTCGCGCACGATGTACATGTCGATCTCGCCGGGCTCGCGCGGCGTGCCGTCCTTGCGCACGACGGGAGCGATGATGCCGGGCATGAGGCGCGCCGGCCGCAGGTTGATGTACTGGTCGAACTCGCGGCGGAACAGCAGCAGCGAACCCCACAGCGACACGTGGTCCGGGATCTTCGCCGGCCAGCCCACGGCGCCGTAGTAGATCGCGTCGTGGCCGCCGACCTTGTCCTTCCAGTCCTCCGGCATCATCCGGCCGTGCTTCTCGTAGTAGTCCCAGCTCGAGAAATCGAAGTGGTCGAACTGCAGGTCGATGCCGAACTTGGTGGCGGCCGCTTCCATCACCCGCACGCCCTCGGGCATCACTTCCTTGCCGATGCCATCGCCGGGGATGACTGCGATTCTTTTCTTGCTCATTGCGATCTCCTGAAAAAATCCATTGCCTGCTCCAGAAGAAGCGCGGGCGCTTCTTCCGCGATGTAGTGGCCGCACGCCAGGCTGCGGCCGCTGACGTGGGCGGCGCGTTCGCGCCACAGCGCCAGCACATCGAACGACTTGCCCACCGCGCCATGCTCGCCCCAGAGCACCCGCAGCGGCTGCTCCAGCCTGCGGCCCTCCGCGATATCGGCGCGATCGTGTTCCAGGTCGATGCCGGCGCTGGCGCGGTAGTCGCCGCACATCGCCTGCGCGCTGCCGGGAAGCTGGATGCAGCGCTCGTATTCGGCCAGCGCCCGCGGCGCGAAAGCATCCAGCCCGGCATGGCGCTTGCCCATGACGCTGCGCAGATAGCGCACCGGATCCGATTCGATCAGCGCTTCGGGCAGCGGCGGCGGCTGGATCAGGAAGAACCAGTGCCAGTAGGCCGTGGCGAAGGCGCGCGACGTCTGCTCGTACATGGCGAGCGTCGGCGCGATGTCCAGCAGCAGCAATCGCTCGACGGCTTGCGGATGGTCGGCGGCGAGCCGGTGGGCGACCCGCGCGCCCCGGTCATGCGCCAGCACCTGGAAGCGGTCGAAGCCCTGGTGCTTCATCAGCGCCAGCGCGTCCAGCGCCATCTCGCGCTTGGAATACGCCAGATGCGCTTGGTCGTCCGGCGGCCGCGCCGAGTCACCGTAGCCGCGCAGGTCCATCCAGACCACAGTGAAACTGCGCGCCAGTTCCGGCGCGACGAGGTGCCACATGGCATGGGTCTGCGGATGGCCGTGCAGCAGCAGCAAGGGCGGACCCTTGCCGGCACGGCCGGCCGCGAGGCGCACGCCGCCGCGGTTCACTTCGAAGGCGTCGAACGCTTCCAGCATCGCTCGATTCTGTCACTGCCCGACGGCAGCGTCAGGCTTTTGCCGGCGCCGCAGCCCGCACGACCAGGCTGACGCCGAAGGCGGTGAGGGCCATGCCGGCCAGGGTCAGGACGGTGATCGGCTCGCGGAACAGCAGCCATGCCATGAGCGCCGTGGTCGGCGGCACCAGGTAGAGCAGGCTCGTCACCGAAGTGGCCGCGCCGCGCTGGATCAGGAGGTACAGCAGCGAGCTGCCGCCGAGCGTCATGCCGAGCACCGACCATGCCATCGAGCCGACCAGCTCCGGAGCCCAGTTCATGGTTTCGGTCTCGAGCAGCGCCAGCGGCAGCGTGACCGCGAAGGCCGCCGAGAGCTGGACGAGGCTGGCCGTGCGCACGTCGCAGGGCGCGACGAAGCGCTTCTGGTAGAGCGTGCCCACCGTGATGCTGACCAGCGCAATGCAGGCGCACAGCAGGTTGGCGGGGCTGACCTCGCCGTGTCCGAGCTTGTTCCAGACCACCAGTCCCAAACCGGCGAAGCCGAGCGCGAGGCCGGTCCATTGCCTGCTCGTGACGCGGCCGCCCCAGGAAGAAACCCAGATCGCCGTCAGCACCGGCTGCAGGCCAACCAGCAGGGAAGCCAGGCCTGCGCCCATTCCCAGCTTCACCGCCGACCAGACGCCGCCCAGGTAGCCGGCATGCATCAGCACGCCGACGACGGCGAGATGCCCGACCTGGCGGCGGCTCGAAGGCCAGGCGGCGCGGGCCAGCAGCGCCCAGGCGGCGAAGCACAGCACAGACAGGACGTAGCGCAGCGCCAGGAACTTCATGGGCGGCGAGTACGGCATGCCGAAGCGCGCCACGACGAAGCCCGAGGCCCAGATCACGACGAAGACGGCCGGCATGGCCCAGACCAGGGCGCCCTGGCGCGAATCGGAAGCCATGCGCTATTTCACCCGCTTGCGGATTTCCGGCAGTGCCTTCTGCAGGTAATAGACCATCGACCAGACGGTGAGGATGGCCGAGACCCAGATCAGGCCCGTGCCCCAGAGCCGGGTGTCGATCACGCCGAACAGGCCGTCGTCGAACAGCAGGAAGGGGATGGCGATCATCTGCGCCACGGTCTTGAGCTTGCCCAGCATGTGGACAGCCACGCTCTTGGAAGCGCCGATCTGCGCCATCCATTCGCGCAGCGCCGAGATCGCGATCTCGCGGCCGATGATGATCAGCGCCACGAACACGTCGGCCCGCTGCAGGTGGACCAGCACCAGCAGCGAGGCGCACACCAGGAACTTGTCGGCGACCGGGTCGAGGAAGGCGCCGAAGGCCGAGGTCTGGTTCAGCTTGCGCGCCAGGTAGCCGTCCAGCCAGTCGGTCGCCGCGAAGACGATGAACATCACCGTCGCGACGATGTTCTGCGTTTCGGGCCGCAGCCCGAGGTAGAACACCCCCACGATGAGCGGAATGGCGACGATGCGCGTCCAGGTCAGGATCGTGGGAATCGTGAAAAACATGAGGCCCCGATTCTGGCAGAACCGCAAGCGGACTTGCGGAGTGCGCGCTGCCCCCGCTTTCAACTAGTGGAGCGCCCGGTAGATCTCCTCCGCCAGATCCCGGGAGATGCCTTCGACGGTTGCGATGTCGTCCACACCGGCGGCGGCGACGCCGCGGATGCCGCCGAAACGCTGCAGCAGCCGCGCCCGCTTCTTGGCGCCGATGCCGGGGATCTCCTCCAGCTTGCTGCCGCCGACCCGCACCTTGGCCCGCCGCGCGCGCATCCCGGTGATGGCGAAGCGGTGCGCCTCGTCGCGGATCTGCGCCACCAGCATCAGCGCGGCCGAATCGCGGCCCAGGCCCACCTTCTCCCGGCCGTCGGCGAACACCAGCTCCTCCAGGCCGACCTTGCGGCCTTCGCCCTTCTCCACCCCGACGATCACCGACAGGTCCAGCCCCAGTTCGGCGAAGACCTCGCGCGCCATGCTCACCTGGCCGCGGCCACCGTCCACCAGCACCAGGTCGGGCAGGCGCAGCGCGCTGCCTCCACCGCCCGGCTTGGCACGCTTGGGAGCGGCTGACGCCGCGTCGTTTCCGGCTGCTGTCAATGCCGCGGCTTCCAGCGCGACCACCTGCTCGGGCGATTCGGTCGCCTGCAGGCTCACGTCGGTCGCAGGCTCGTCCGCCAAGGCTTCGGCCAGCTGCGCGTCCTCCTGCGCCGATGGCGTGGCGTTGGGCGAATCCCGACCGGCTTGCGCCAGCCGCGCATAGCGGCGGGCCAGCACCTGCCGCATCGCCGCGTAGTCGTCCCCGGGCGTGATGCCGTCGATGTTGTAGCGCCGGTATTCGCGGTTCTGCATCTGGTGGTGGTGGAAGA
>JAQGNJ010000288.1 GCA_028291885.1 Ramlibacter sp.
CATCGCATTGCGCGCGAGGTTCAGCACGACCTGTTCGACCATCGTCCGGTCGCAGAGCACCGCCGGCAGCCCCTGCCTGACGTGCGTGTGGACGCGCACGCCAAGCTTGCGGGCCTGCAGCGACACGAGTGGCATCACCGCGTCGATCAGCGCCTGCGGGTGGACCGGCTCGCGCTCCTGGTCGCGGCGGCGCACGAAGTCGTGCACGCTCTTGATCACCTTGCCCGCGCGCTCCGCCTGCTCGGCGATGCGGCGCATCGCCACCTCGATGTCGGCCAGGGGCTCGTGCTCCGACGTCCCCGCGAAAGCCGCCTGTGTCTTGAGCAAGTTGATCGAGCCTGTCGCGTAGCTCGAGATCGCGGCCAGCGGCTGGTTCAGTTCGTGCGACAGCAGCGAAGCCATCTCGCCGACGGTCGCGAGACGCGCGGTCGCCTGCAAGCGCTCCTGGCTCGCACGCGAGAGCTCCTCGACGCGGCGCTGCTCGCTGATGTCGAGGAAGGCGCTCATCCAGCCGGTCTGCTGGCCGAGCGCGTTGATCAGCGGCGCCTCGATGATCAGCACCGGGAAACGCGATCCGTCCTTGCGCATGAAGATCGATTCGAAGCCCTCGCGCGGCGGCACATGCTGGCCGGCCAGCCGCACCTCCTGGCGCTTCTGGTATTCGTCGGCCAGCTCGGGCGGCCAGTAGGGCGCCGGCGTGCTGTGCCCGAGCAGTTCCTCGGGCTCGAATCCCACCATCGCGCAGAACGCCGGGTTGACGTAGGTGATGCGCCCCTGCAGGTCGCGGGCCCGCAGGCCGGTCACGAGCGAGTCTTCCATCGCCTTGCGAAAGGCCAGCGCGTCCGCCAGGTCGTGTTCGGCCCGCAGCCGCCGCCGCATGTCCTTGCCGAGCATGACGAGCACCGTCACCAGCGCGATCGACATCGCCGTCACCAGCGCCGTCAGCACGTTGGGGAACAGGTCGGGCGCGCCGCGCCAGCTGTCCATCCGCAGCACCATGGTGTTGCCCGGCAGGTCCAGCAGCTGCTGCGAGCTGAACACCCGCGTGCCGCGCCGGGCCGAGCCGTGCATCGCCAGCCGGGTGCCGTCGGCCTCGGTGAACGACACCTCCTGGCTGCGCGTGAGCTGCGGGCCAACCAGGCCGGTCAGGATCTCGCCGAGCGAGTAGGTTGCGATCGAGTAGCCAGTGAGCTGACCCGCCGTGA
Source organism: Ramlibacter sp. (assembly GCA_028291885.1). Taxonomy (GTDB): domain Bacteria; phylum Pseudomonadota; class Gammaproteobacteria; order Burkholderiales; family Burkholderiaceae_C; genus Ramlibacter. The sequence continues at coordinate 1,206 of JAQGNJ010000288.1, forward strand.
CCAGCGGCAGGCACAGCTCCATCACCTCGATCCCCAGGCCGTCGGGTTGCGGCACGAAGTAGCTGCTGGAATAGGCCGGACCGCTGACGCGGCGCGCGTTGGCGCAGGCCAGCGCGACGTCCGCCTGCGCGCTGCCGCGACCCAGGCGCGCGAACACCGGCGAGCGAAACGGCGTGTCGGCCGCCTCCTGCAGCACCAGGGCCTTGTCGCGCCATTCCAGCCGCAGCCATTCGCGATGTTCCCGCAACAGCGCCTGCGCCTCAAACGCCCAGACTTCGGGACGCGGATGGCCCGCATGGAGCGCCTGCAGGCTCTGCACGTTGCGGGTGAACGCGGAGCGGATGTCGCTGAGCGCATCGGCCGTGTCCCGGTCCAGCTTGCTCTGGACCTGGCTGGCCTCGTAGCGGCCGGCCAGCCAGACCAGGGTGACCAGCACCGCGGCGACGAGGCCGCTGAGCAGCGCCCACAGCGACCAGCGCAGGTAGGCGGACAGGCGCGGCGGGATCGACAGCCGCGGAAACGGCAGGGCGCTCACAACACGCGGTGCTCGAGGGCGGGCAGCTGCTGGCGCACCTGCGCCAGGCGCGAGCGCTCCAGCGTCGCCGACACGACGCCCGGCCCTTCGGCCTGCTGCGCCAGGATCTCGCCCCAGGGGTCGATCACCATCGATTGCCCCCAGGTCCGGCGTCCGTTCTCGTGCACGCCGCCCTGCGCCGGCGCCACGACGTAGGCGAGGTTCTCGATCGCGCGGGCGCGCAGCAGCGTCTCCCAATGGGCCTGGCCCGTGACGTGGGTGAAGGCGCTGGGGACCAGCAGCACGTTGGCCCGCAGGCGCCGGTACAGCTCGGGAAAGCGCAGGTCGTAGCACACGGACAGCCCGATCCGCCAGGACTGGCCGTCGCGCGCCGTGAGCTCGAAAGCGACCGGCTCGTGGCCTGGCTCGATCACCCGCGCCTCGTCGTAGCGCTCGCGGCCGTTGTCGAAGCGGAACAGGTGGATCTTGTCATAGCGCGCGGCGCAGTCGCCGGCCGGCGAATACACCAGCGTGGTGTTGCGCACATGGCCGTCGTCGGCCGCTTCCAGCGGCAGCGTGCCGCCGACCAGCCACAGGCCCAGCTCGCGCGCGCTGTCGGCGAGGAACCGCTGGATGCGGCCCTCGCCGGCGCGTTCGCGCAGCGCCAGCTTGTCGGTGTCCTTGCGGCCAAGCAGGCAGAAGTATTCGGGCAGCACAGCGAGTTCGCAGCCGGTCTGCGACGCCTGCTCCAGCAGCGTGCGCGCGGCTTGCAGGTTGCCATCGAGGCTCAGCCCCGACACCATCTGGAGCGCTGCGGCTTTCATCGGTTGCTCGCTCCCAGCTTGCTGGCGGGCGGCGCGTCCGGGCGGCCGTCGAAGGGCGTCTTTTTCGCCACCTTGGTGATCTTGGGATCGGCCCAGGTGCCGTCGATGTGGAATTCCTGCGTCGCGGCGCGCATCAGCGGTTCGCGCAGGAACATCTGCGCCAGGAAGGTGCCCAGACCGATCGCCGGATTGATGACCGTCGCCACCAGCGACGCCGTGCCGGCGTTGATTTCGGGGATCACGATGACCTTGATGTCCTGCGTCTCCCGCGCGATGTCGGCCTTTCCGTCCATCAGCACGGCGGCGTTGACGCCTTTCATCTGCAGGTTGTTGGTGGCGGCCGTCCCCTGCTGGATCGTGATGTCGCCGCGGACGAAATCGAAGGCGAAGCCCTCGGTGAAGACGTCGCGGAAATCCAGCGTCAGCCGGCGCGGCAGCGACTGCAGGCTCAGCACGCCCAGCAGCTTGGCCAGCCCCGGGTCGGCCTTGAGGAACTGGCCGGCCTCCATGCTCACGTTGAAGGTCCCGTTCATCGAGGGATAGTCCAGCGACAGCGGCGACCCCAGCCAGGAGACCTGGCCTTCCACCCTGCCCTTGCCGCGCCGCACCACGTCCTTCATGCCGAAGCGGGCCAGCAGCATGCCGGAATCGGCGATGTCGAAGCGGAAGTTCATCACCATGCGCCGGCGCTCGGCCAGCCGGGCGCCGGTTCGCACGGCGGGAGCCTGCGCATTCAGGGCCGCCCAGTTGCCGCTGGCGCTGAAGCTTGCTTCCGGCATGCTCACATTGAGCTTGTTCAGGCGCCACTCGCGCACGCCCTGGCCGGCCGGCCGGTTCACCGCGTCGATCTCGACCCGCCCCAGCCTCTTGCCGCGCAGCTCGAAGTCGTCGACCACGATGTCCAGCGCCGGGATGCTGGTGGGCTGCTCCTCGAGCAGCGCCTCGACCTCGCCCGCCGCCGAGGCCGCGATGTTCAGCCGCGCCAGCCGCGCCGTGACCAGGCCCGCTCCGGCGCCCGAGGCCTGGCGGTATTCGACATAGCCATTGAGCTCCGTGGCATCGACGTTGGCGCGCCAGACCAGGCCGTCGCGTGAACCGCCCACCACCACGTTGTGGAGCTTGCGGCCTTCCGCCGTCAGCTCCCGGGCGCGGATGGCCATGACCGTGGGCAAGTACCCGGCCGCGACTGCGCTGCCGCCGCCCGGTCTCGGGCCCGCCGTCGCCGGTCCCGCCGCGGCTTCCAGCGTGCGGGTCCAGGCGTCGATGTCCACCGAAGACAGATTGATGTTGGCCATCACGCCCTGCTCGGGCAGCGGCGCCGACTCGCCCGCGCCCAGGCCGACGCCGATGCCGCCGCGAAGAACCCGCGGCTCGGGCCCGGAGATGTCACGCACATAGGCGATCGTTGCGACCCGCCCGAGATCGAGCACCAGCTGGTCCTGCAGGCGCGGCGGATTGCCGGCCAGCGATTCGCGCACCAGCGAGTTGTCGAATCGCAGCGGCATCGCCTGCTCGGCGCTCTTGTTCAGCGGCGGCGGCAGGTTCAGCGCCAGCCCCTGGAGATTGCTGGTGACGCTGACTTCGGGGATGCCGCGGCGCAGCGACAAGGTGAGGCTGTACCCCGCGCTGCCGCTGGCCTGCCTGGCGATGCGCGAGAGCAAGCCGAGCTCGCCGGCCTGGCGCAAGCCTTCGGCGCTGGCAGTCCCCTGGGCCCGCAGCACGAGCGTCGGCTCGTTGCTGCCGGCGGCGACGGCGTGGCTGCCGCCGTCCAGTTTCAGCTCGCCGCCCAGCGTGCGTGCCTGGACCCCGGCGACGTTGAACCCGCTCTCGCTGAAACCCACGACGCCGCGCGAACGCGCCAGCACCGGCGTGTCGGGCGAGATCTGCACGTCGTTGCCGGCCAGCGTGACGCTGCCTTGCACCCGCGACTTGTCCAGGTGCGCGAGCGGCAGTTCCAGCTGCAGCCGGACGTCGGCGCCGCCGTTCGCGGTCGCCTTCGACAGCGCATTGGCCATCATCGAAGCCAGGGGCGAGGTGTTGACGATGGCCAGCGATTCGGCGAGCGGACCGCGCACCTCGCCCTTGACCATCACCGTCGACGCCGAGAGGTCGGGGATTTGCGCCTCCGCCTTGAACTGCAGTCCGCCGGACCCGGCGAACCGGCCCTGCGCGCCCTTGATCTGCATGCTGTTGCGGTCGAACACCAGTTCGCCCGCGAGCTGCGTCAGTGCCGGCCAGGCGCCCGATCCATGGGTCATGCTGCGCGGCACATAGGCATATGTGGCATTGCGGATATCGGCCGCGATGCGGAACTCGCCCGCCTTGCCGTCGCCGAAGGGAAAGTCGTGCAGGTCGCCCTTGACCCGGAACTTCGTGCTCGTGGCGATGCCCTGGCTCACCGCCTCGCGGACATAGTCGCGCGTCGCTTTCGAGATCGTCTGCGGCAGGTAGCGGTGCACGCGCGTGCCGTCGGCGCGGCTCAGGCTGGCCTGCAGATCGAGCACGCCGGGAAAACGCGAGCGGGTCGCGGATTTCGCCGCGTTGCCGGTGTGCCAGCTGGCCTGACCCTCGCCCTGCGCGTCCGCGTTCGCGAACTTCAGGTTCGCCACCGAGACCGAGATCTCCTGGCCCTTGAGCTTCCATTCCAGGTCGGCGGCGAACTGGTCGAACGGGATCACCGGCTCCTCGAACACCCCCGGGAAATCGAGGGCGCCCTTGCGCAGGTCGACCCGGGCCTTGCCTCCCGCCTGGGTCAGGTCGAAATCGACCGCGGCGCCGCGGATCCCGGGGCTGCCCACCGGCGGATGCCTCGGGGCCGGGGTGGCTGGCGCAACGCCTGGGCGCGACGCGAGCTCGAGTTGCGACGCGCGGCCTTTGGCTTCGTATCCGACCATGGCGTCGAGCGGCCCCTGCCACTTCGCCTGCACGGTTTCGATCAGGCCCTTGGGCGCATAGGCCTCGATCGCCGCATGGGTGACGGTGCCAAGGGGCAGGCGGCTCGCGACCTGGCCCAGCGCCTCCAGGTCCAGCTTGTCGGCGCGCAGTTCGCCCCGGGCCGGCTTGCCGCCTTCGGCCTGGTTCCAGGCCACGAACACGTTGCCGCCGGGCCAGCGCTGGCCTTCGCGGGTCTGGAACTGCAGGCCCTCGGTCTGCAGTTCGAAGCCGCCTTCGCGCCGCTTGCCACCCAGCCGGCCGGACGCCGACTGCAGCGCGAGCGGCTCGAGGTCCAGCCCCAGCTTCGCCTCCACGTCCGCGAGCACGACGTCCGCGGTCGCGCCTGTCAGCTGCCCCTTGGCCACGTCGGCCCAGGCGCGCAACGCGCCGCGGCCTTGCGTCACCTCGATCCCGAGGTTGGCGTAGCGGCGAAGCTGCGAGACGTCGACGCGTGCGAAGTCGGCGAACAGCTGGCCGTCCCACTCCTGCCACAGCCCGCTGTGCCGCGACAGCAGGGGCTGGCGGAACTGGCCGGTCACGGTGAACCGGTCGCCCCAGTCAGCCGGCGGCGTGGCGTCGAGCCGCAGCGCATGGCGGCGGGTGGAGTTGCGCATCGTGAAGTCGACGCCGCTCAGGGCCAGCGGCGGCGCGGCCCGCAGTTCGTCGGTCCAGCGCACCGTGCCTTGCCGCACCAGCAACTCGGTCTGGCCGAAGAACCAGTCGGCGGCCCGGCTGTCTCCGGTCTCCGCCTTGCTGAAGTCCAGGCCGGCGACATGGATGCGGCCGTCGGCGGAGCGGCGGATGTCGATCTCGGGCCGGTCGATCACCAGCTGTTCGAAGCCCAGGTTCCACAACGACCGCGGCGTGAGGGCCGCGACGACCCGCGGCAGCCGCACGGCTTCCCTTCCCTGCGCATCGAGCAGGACGACGTCGGACAGCTCGAAAGAAGGGATCAGGCCGCCGCCTTGCGCACTGATGCTGCCGATCCGAACCGGCACCCCCAGCACCCGTCCGGCCTCGATTTCCAGGCCGGGGCGAAGCTCTCCGATTCGGGGCACAATCCAGCCATGGAGCGCTCCCCAGGCCAGGGCAAGCAGCAGCCACGCGGTCGCAAGAAGCCACAGTGCCCACTGCGCGATCCTGGCGGATGCCTTCAACAGGCGTGATGGGGACGGCGGCGACTCGTTCATGAATACTTGGATCTGGCAGGAATTATGACCCTCGGCGGTCCATCGGGTTCACCCGTGGCAGCGTGCTCCGTGTCGGACAACGGCGCTTGTGCCGCTCCCATGCACTCCGGTGACGCGGAGCCGCTCTCCGGCTTCTCCCGCTTCGCGCAGCGCCTTCGGCGCCGCTACGGCGCGGAGCTGCCGCTGCTTGCCGCGGGAACCCCCGACCGGGCGCTGATGGAGCAGACCTATGGCGCCCTGCGCGCCCGCGGCGACGACACCGGCACCGCGCTGCGGATCCTGCGGCAGGTCGTGATGGAACGGCTGATGCGGCTGGACTGCGACAGCCAGGCGCCGCTCTCGGTCGTCACCCAGACCGTGACGCAGCTGGCGGAGTTCGCGCTCGACGCCGCCTGCAGGCAGGCCCGGCAGGACCTGGACGCGCTGCATGGCGAGCCGGTGGGCGAGGACGGCAAACGCGCCCGGTTGTGGGTGATCGGCATGGGCAAGCTGGGCGCGCGCGAGCTCAATGTCTCCAGCGACATCGACCTGATCTACGTGTACGACCAGGACGGCGAAACTGTGGGAACGGGCGACGCCGGCCGCAGCCGCATCTCGAACCACGAGTATTTCAACAAGATGGTCAAGACCATCTACACGCTGGTCGGCGAGACCACCGAGCATGGCTTCGTGTTCCGCGTCGACCTGGCCTTGCGTCCCAACGGCAATTCCGGCCCGCCGGCGGTGTCGCTCGGCGCCCTGGAGGAATATTTCCAGGTCCAGGGCCGCGAATGGGAACGCTTCGCCTGGCTCAAGAGCCGCGTCGTGGCGCCCGCGGCCAGCATCGAGGACGGTTCGGCCGCCGCGCTGCGCGCCGTCGTCCTGCCCTTCGTCTTTCGCAAATACCTGGACTACAGCGTCTTCGACTCGCTGCGCGTGCTGCACAAGCAGATCCGCGACCATGCGGCGCGCCGCAGCGCCGGCCGGCCGGAGCGGGCCAACGACGTCAAGCTGTCGCGCGGCGGCATCCGCGAGATCGAGTTCATCGTCCAGTTGCTGCAAGTGGTGCGCGGCGGACAATTCCCGGAGCTGCGGACCCGGCCGACCCTGCAGGCGCTGCCGCGGGTCGCCAATGCCGGCCTGATGTCGCAAGCGACGGCCGAAGCGCTCGCCCGCGCCTACGAATTCCTGCGGCGGGTCGAACACCGCATCCAGTACCTCGACGACCAGCAGACCCATGTGCTCACGTCCTGCGACGACGACCTGGCATGGATCGCCCGCACGATGGGCTACGCGGATTGCTGTCCCTTCCTGCACGAGCTGGACACGCACCGCGAGTTCGTCGCCCAGGAATTCGACACCCTGCTGGGAGGCGGCGCGACGGAATGCAAGACCTGCGTCGGACCGCGCGGCGCCAAGGCGCCGCCGCCCGACCTGGAGACCCTGCTGACGCAGCTGCCGCCGAAGGTGCGCGAGCGCGTGGCCCGCTGGCGCGAACATCCACGGGTGCTGGCGCTGCGCGAGGACGCGCGGCATCGGCTGGCCCGGCTGGTGGCGCGGACGGCGACCTGGCTGCAGGAAGGCCGCGTCAGTGAGGAAGCCGCGCTGCGGATGGCCGACTGGATGGAGCCGCTGCTGCGGCGGGAAAGCTATCTCGCGCTGCTGGTGGAGCGACCCAGCGTCCACGAGCGGCTGCTGCGGCTGCTGGGCGCGGCGCGCTGGCCGGCCCGCTACCTGCTCCAGCACCCCGGCGTGATCGACGAGCTGGCCAGCGACGCGCTGCTGTCGGACCGCTTCGTGCCGGACGAATTCGACGGCGAGCTGGAGCACCGGCGCAAGTCGCTGCAGATCACCGGCGAAGACGACGACGAAGCCTTGCTGAACCTGCTGCGGCGGGCCCACCACGCCGAGGTCTTCCGCACCCTCGCGCGCGACGTCGAGGGCCGCTTGACCGTGGAGCAGGTGGCCGACGACCTGAGCGCGCTGGCCGACGCGACCTTGCGCATCACGGCGCGCTGGGCCTGGCAGCGGCTCAAGAACGCGCATCGCGATACGCCGAGCTTCGGGATCATCGGATACGGCAAGCTGGGCGGCAAGGAGCTGGGCTACGGCAGCGACCTGGACATCGTCTTCGTCTACGAGGACGACGACGAGCGCGCGCCCGAGGCATATGCCGCCTTCGTCCGCAAGCTGATCAACTGGCTGACCACAAAGACAGCCGAAGGCGACCTGTTCGAGATCGACACGGCGCTGCGCCCGAACGGCAATTCGGGCCTGCTGATCACGACCTTCCAGGCTTACGCCAATTACCAGCAGCGCCGCGGCAGCAACACGGCCTGGACCTGGGAACACCAGGCGATGACCCGCGCCCGCTTCGTCCTGGGCATGGAATCGCTGCGGGAGCGCTTCGACCCCGTCCGGCAGGCCGTCATCACGGCGCCGCGCGACCTTGCGGCGCTCAAGCAGGAGATCGTGAGCATGCGGGACAAGGTGGGCGCCGCCCACCCGGTCAAAGGCGACAACTTTGACGTCAAGCACAGCCGCGGCGGCATGGTCGACGCTGAATTCGCGGTGCAGTTCCTGGTCCTGGCCCATTCGGCGGAGCATCCGGAGCTGATCCCGAACGTCGGCAACATCGCGCTGCTGCAGCGTGCGGAGGCGGCAGGCTTGCTGCCCCCCGGCGTCGGACAGGCGGCAGCCAACGCCTACCGCGAGCTGCGCCGGGTCCAGCACCGGGCGCGGCTGAACGAGGAGCCGACCCAGGTGCCGCCGCAGGCGGTGGCCCGGGAGCGCGAGGCCGTGCTGGCGCTGTGGCAGGCCGCATTCGCCTAGCGTCCCGTTGCACGCGGCCTCACCCGGGCTGCGGCCTGACTCCGGACCCGGGCCGATGGTAGGCTAGCGCGTTACGCAGGCGGCCCGTGCCTGCCGCCCCTGATGCCGTGGCTGACCGCCAGCCCGCGAAAAGATCGATGAGAAACACCCACCTGATTGCAGCACTGGCCTTGCCGCTGTGGCTGGCCGGTTGCGCCACGCCGGCATCTTTGCCGCCACCAGCTGCGGCGGCGCCGCCCCAGTGGTATGCGCCCTTGCCGCACAACGGCGCGCTGTCCGACCTGAGCCTGTGGTGGCAGCAGTTCAACGATCCGCTGCTGGTCCGGCTGATCGAGTCGGCCCAGACGCAGAGCCCCACCGTTGCCACGGCGCGTTCGCGCATCGAGCAAGCCCGCGCCACACGCACAGCGGCGCGCGCGGCGCTGCTGCCCACGCTCGACGCCCAGGCCAGCGCAAGCCGCGGCAACACGCAGCCGCCCGTGCCCCTGGCAACGACGCTGCAGGCCGGCTTGCA
>JAQGNJ010000326.1 GCA_028291885.1 Ramlibacter sp.
ATGTTGGCGTCGTGCACGCTGGTCAGCACGCCCTCGGCCAGGCAGCGCGCCGTCTCCACCGACTGCCGATACAGCAGCCGGTCCTTCAGCTCCGGCATGCTCCACTGCACGTCCGGCTTGCCGAACAAGCCGGCCAGTTCCGGCCACAAAAACTTCTTCGCGCCCTTGTCCTGCGGGTATTCGTAGAAGCCGGCGCCGGCCGCGCGGCCGTTGCGGTCGAACTCCTTGACCATGCGCTCGACCAGCAATTCGCCCGGGGTCGCGATGTAGGTGCCGCCCTCGGCGCGAATGTCCGCCCGGGTCTGGTCCAGCACGTGGACCGACAGCGACAGCGCGGTCTCGTCCAGCACCGCGAGCGGGCCGACCGGCATGCCGGCCTGGATGCCGGCCTGCTCGACGACGGCTGCCGGAATGCCTTCTCCGACCATGGCCGCCCCTTCCATCACGAAGGTGCCGAACACGCGGGAGGTGAAGAAGCCGCGCGCGTCGTTGACCACGATCGGGATCTTGCCGGTCGCCTGCACGTAGTCGAAGGCTCGGGCGACCGTCTCGTCGTCGGTCTGCCGGCCGCGGATGATCTCCACCAGCTTCATCTTGTCGACCGGACTGAAGAAGTGGATGCCGACGAATTTCTCGGGCCTGGTGCTCGCTTTCGCCAGGCCGGTGATCGGCAGGGTCGACGTGTTGCTGGCGAAGAAGCCGCCGGGCGCGAGCAGCGGCTGCGCCTCCTGCGTCACCTTGGCCTTGAGCTCCCGGTTCTCGAACACGGCTTCGATGATGAGGTCGCAGCCGGCGAGGTCCTGCACCTTGTCGGTCGCGGTGATGCGCGAGAGCAGGGCGGTCTGGTCGTAGGCGCTCATGCGGCCCTTTTCGACCCGGGGCTGGGTGAGCCTGGCGCTGTAGGACCTGCCGGCTTCGGCCTTGTCCATGGTCACGTCCTTGAGCACCGTGGCCACGCCGCGGCTGGCCTGGACGTAGGCGATCCCCGCGCCCGTCATCCCGGCGCCCAGGACGCCGACCTTCTGCGGCTTGTAGCGTTGCGCCAGGGCAGGCCTGCTGCGGCCCGACCTGACCGCGTTCATGTCGAAGAAGAACGTGTTGATCATGTTCTTCGCGACCGGGCCGGCGATCAGCCTGGCCAGGTAGCGCGACTCGATGCGAAGCGCGGTGTCGAAGTCCACCAGCGCGCCTTCGACCATCGCGGCCAGCGCGGCTTCCGGCGCCGGATAGAGGCCGCGCGTCTTCTGCCTGAGCATGGCCGGCGCTACCGCCAGCATTCCGGCGATCTTGGGATCGGCGGGCGTGCCCCCGGGCAGCTTGTAGCCCTTGTCGTCCCAGGGATGGTGGGCCTGCGGATTCGCCGCGATGAAGGCCAGTGCGGCCGCCCGCAGTGCCTGCGCGTCGGGGACCAGTTCATGGACCAGCCCCAGGTCCAGGGCTTCGCGCGGGCTGAACAGCTTGCTTTCCAGGATGTAGGGCTGGGCGCCGACCAGGCCGAGCAGGCGGGTCATCTTGCTGATGCCGCAGGCGCCCGGGATCAGGCCGAGCGTGATCTCGGGCAGGCCGAACTGGATCTTGGGATTGTCGACGGCGACGCGGTGGTGGCCGATCAGCGCCACCTCCCAGCCGCCGCCCAGCGCCGTTCCGTTCAGGCACGACACCACGGGCCTGCCCAGGGTCTCGAGCGTGCGGAAGCATTTCTTGGTCTGCTCGATCTCGCGGAACACACGCGGCGCATCCTCGGGCTGCAAGCGCATCGTGGCCTTGAGATCGGCGCCGGCGAAGAAGCTGCTCTTGTTGGACGCCAGCACGATGCCGCGGATGGCGTCCTTGTCCTTCAACACCTGCGCCGTCACATGGACCAGGTCCTGCTGCCATTGCGCACACATCGTGTTGACCGGCGAGCCCTCCTCGTCGAAGGTGATCGTCGCGACGCCGTCCTGCAGCGCGTATTGGATGGTCTTCATCGCTTCAGATCCGCTCGACGATGGTCGCGATTCCCATGCCGCCGCCGACGCACAGCGTCGCCATGCCGAACCGCAGCTTGCGCCGGTGCAGTTCGTCGATCAGCGTGTTCAGGATCATCGCGCCGGTCGCGCCCAGCGGATGCCCCATAGCGATCGAGCCGCCGTTGACGTTGACCTTCTCGTGCGGCACGCCCATCTCCTTCATGAAGCGCATCGGGACGGCGGCGAAGGCCTCGTTGACCTCGAACAGGTCGATCTGGTCGATGCTCATTGCGGCCTTGGCCAGGGCCTTGCGCGCGGCCGGCATCGGACCGGTCAGCATGATGGTCGGGTCGGCACCGGACAGGGCGACCGAGACGATGCGAGCCCGCGGTGTGAAGCCGTGCGTCTTGCCGGCCTGTTCGCTGCCGATCAGGATCGCGGCGGCGCCGTCGACAATGCCCGACGAATTGCCGGCGTGGTGCACGTGGTTGATACGCTCGACTTGCGGATAGCGGCTGATCGCCACCGCATCGAAGCCCATCGCGCCAAGCTGCTCGAACGCGGGCTTGAGCGAGGCCAGGCCTTCCATCGTCGTGCGCGGCTTGATGAATTCGTCCTCGGCCAGGATGGTCTGGTCCAGGAAGTCCCTGACCGGCACGATCGAGCCGGCGAAGAAGCCGCCTTCGCGCGCCTTCGCCGCCCGCTGCTGCGACTCCAGCGCGAAGGCGTCGACGTCGTCGCGGCTGAAGCCTTCGAGCGTGGCGATCAGGTCGGCGCCGATGCCTTGCGGCACGAAGGAAGTGGCGCAATTGGTCTCGGGGTCCTGGGCCCAGGCGCCGCCGTCGGAGCCGATCGGCACGCGGCTCATGCTCTCGACCCCGCCGGCGACGACCAGGTCTTCCCAGCCGGAGCGCACTTTCTGCGCCGCCATGTTGACCGCTTCCAGTCCGGAGGCGCAGAAGCGATTGAGCTGCACGCCGGAGCAACGGAAGTCCCAGCCCGCCTTGAGCGCCGCCACCTTGGCGATCACCGAGCCCTGCTCGCCGACCGGGGAGACCACGCCCATCACGACGTCGTCGACCTGGCCGGTGTCGAAGCCGTTGCGGCGCTGCAGTTCGGTGAGCACGCCGGCCAGCAGGTCGACCGGCTTGACCTCGTGCAGGCTTCCGTCCTTCTTGCCCTTGCCGCGCGGCGTGCGGATCGCGTCGTACACATAGGCTTCGGTCATGTGTCCTCCAGGGGCTTGGGCAAAGGCAGTATATTCATTTCAGCCAAGCAACCGCTCTGTGAAAATCCGGCGCGGCAACAGGAGGGGCCATGTCCAAGACTCGTCTCACGCGCCGCCGTTTCGGCGTGCTCGCGGCGGCTGCTGTCGCAGGCTCCGGCCCCACGCTCTCGCTGGCGCAGGCTCCGCTTCGCAGGCCCTTCGTCGTCGACATGCATTCGCACTACGGCATGTTCCTGCCGCGCATGTTCGGCCTGGACCTGAACCGCCACATGCGAGAGAACGGCGTCGCGCTGCTCGCCTGGGCGGTGGTCGACGACAGGCCGTGGATGGCGTCGACGGCAGGGGGCAACCGGCAGGTGGCGGAGCCGCAGTCGGGGCAGATCTGGGCCAACTTCGAGAAGCTGATGGCCGACTCCCGCGAGCGCCTGCGCAAGTGGAACGTCAAGCTCGCACTGGCGCCGGCGGACATCGACGCTGCGCTGGCGGGCGAGCCGCGGGTGCTGCTCGCCTGCGAATCGGCGAACTTCCTCGAAGGGCAGCCGCAGCGGCTCGCGCAGGCGCATGCCATGGGCGTGCGCCACCTGCAGCTGGTGCACTACATGCACAGCCCCCTGGTGGACCACCAGACCGCGGAGCCGCGCAACGGCGGGCTGAGCGCGGTGGGCGCGCAGGTGGTCGCCGAATGCAAGCGCCTGGGCATCGTCCTCGATCTCGCCCACGCGACCGCGTCGGCAGTGGACGCCGCACTGGACGCATCGGATGGTGCGGTGGTCTGGTCGCATTCATGGATCTCGCCGTCCGGCGGCAACTACATGGATCCGGGCTACGTCGCCCGTTCGCTCTCGCTCGCATCGACGAAGAAGATCGCCGCGCGCGGAGGCGCCGTCGGCCCGGAGCACGTGGCGTTCGGGACCGACATGGAGGGCGTGTGGCCGGGCCGGATGATGAACGACTACGGTGACCTGCGCGACGTGGTCGACAACCTCGTCCGGCGCGGCTTGCCCGAGGCGACACTGAATGCGGTTTTCACCGGCAACTACACGCGCATCGTCCGCCAGGCGATGAATGGCGCACGGCAGACCTGAGGCCCCAATGATCGAACGCACGATTTTCAGCCCCGAGCACGAGTCCTTCCGCGACAGCTTCCGCCGCTTCATGGACCGCGAGATCGCGCCGCACCACGAGGCCTGGGAGGAGCAGGGCTATGTCGACCGCGAGGTCTGGCGCAAGGCCGGCGCCAACGGCTTCCTGTGCCTGACGATGCCCGAGGAATACGGCGGCGCGGGCGGCGACAAGCTCTACTCGGTCGCGCAGATGGAGGAGCTGGCGCGCGGCGGCTTCACCGGCATCGGCTTCGGCCTGCACAGCGAGATCGTCGCGCCGTACATCCTGCATTACGGGACCGAGGACCAGAAGCGGCGCTACCTGCCCAGGTTGGCCAGCGGCGAGATGGTCGGCGCGATCGCGATGAGCGAGCCGGCCGCCGGCAGCGACCTGCAAGGCGTCAGGAGCACGGCCATCAGGCAACCGGACGGCAGCCACCTGCTCAATGGCAGCAAGACCTTCATCACCAACGGCTGGCACGCGGACCTGGTGGTGGTCGTCGCCAAGACCGATCCGGCCGCCGGCGCCAAGGGCACCAGCCTGTTGCTGGTGGAGCGAGGCATGCCCGGTTTCGCGGTCGGCAAGCGGCTGAAGAAGCTGGGGCTCAAGGCGCAGGACACCTCCGAGCTGTTCTTCGACAACGTGCGCGTGCCGGCCACGCACCTGCTCGGTGGCGAGCCGATGCGCAATCGCGGCTTCATCTGCCTGATGGAGCAGCTGCCCTGGGAACGCATGCAGATCGCGGTGACGGCCGTGGCCGCGGCGCAGGCGGCGATCGACTGGACGGTGCAGTACGTCAAGGACAGGCGCGTGTTCGGCCAGCCCGTGGCCGCCTTCCAGAACACGCGCTACAAGCTGGCCGAATTGCAGACCGAAGTGCAGGTGGCGCGGGTGTTCGTCGACAGGTGCCTGGAGCTGGTGCTGCGGGACCAGCTGGACACCGCGACCGCCAGCATGGCCAAGTACTGGACCACCGACCTGCAGTGCAAGGTGATGGACGAATGCGTGCAGCTGCATGGCGGCTACGGCTTCATGTGGGAAGTGCCGATCACGCGCGCCTATGCGGACGCGCGCGTGCAGCGCATCTACGGCGGCACCAACGAGATCATGAAAGAGGTGATCACCCGCGCGATGGGGCTGGGCGCGAAGTAGGGCGGTCGACGAGCGGCGGTTGACAGGACCGCCAGTCGCTCTAAACTTAACCGAGTGGTTTAGTAAAGGAGCGACACATGGTCTATACGGGAAGCTGCCATTGCGGCCGCATCCGCTACGAAGTCGAGGGCACCGTCGACGCCGGGCTGGCTTGCAACTGCTCGATGTGCGCGCGCAAGGGTTCGCTGCTGTGGTTCGTGCCGCGCGAGCAACTGCGCCTGCTGACGCCCGAAGACGACGCTGCC
>JAQGNJ010000339.1 GCA_028291885.1 Ramlibacter sp.
CCCGACGACCAGAAGTTCATCGACCTGGCTGTCGCCCATCGCGCGCTGCTGCTGTCCAAGGACCGCGCGGTGCTGGCGCTGAGGAAAAGGTTGGCGGCGCTGCAAGTGCGGGCGGGGCCGGCGCTGACCTGAAGCAAGAGGCGGACATCCGTCGACCAAGGAGGAGGAGGCAAGCCGCGGCATCCTTGTGGCAAGGCCGCTGCCCCAGCGCCAAGCTCCGCGGTTTTCTTCCTGATCGACGGTATCCGGTTTCCGTATCCGGTCTCGCGCACTCCGGGGCCTACACCCCGAACCGCTCCGCCTTGGCCAGCGGCCAGTACAGCTTGAACACGTTGTGCTGGTTCTCGAGCTTGCCCGAAAGCAGCGAGCCAGGTTCCACCTGCATGACGAGGTTCGACAGCAGCCGCACCTCGGTGTCGCTGATGCGCCGCACGATGTGGTGGGCCGTGATGCCGCGCGGATGCTCCAGCCCCGCGGCCTGCACCAGGTCCTTGAGCGCGATCAGCGTGCTGCGGTGGAAGTTGAACACCCGTTCGGCCTTGTCCGGAACCACCAGCGCGCGCTCGCGCAGCGGGTCCTGCGTCGTCACGCCGGTCGGGCACATGCCGGTGTGGCAGGTCTGGGCCTGGATGCAGCCCAGCGCCATCATGAAGCCGCGCCCCGCGTTGCACCAGTCGCCGCCCAGAGCCATCATCCGCACGATGTCGAAGGCGGTGATCACCTTGCCGGCGCAGCCGATCTTGATGCGGCTACGCAGTCCGGTGCCGACGAGCGTGTTGTGCACCAGCAGCAGCCCTTCCTGCAGCGGCGCCCCGACGTGGTCGCTGAATTCCAGCGGCGCCGCGCCGGTGCCGCCTTCCGCGCCGTCGACGACGATGAAATCGGGCGTGACGCCGGTGGCGAGCATCGCCTTGACCAGCCCGAACCATTCCCAGGGATGGCCGATGCACAGCTTGAAGCCGACCGGCTTGCCGCCCGAGAGCTCGCGCAGCTTGACGATGAATTCCATCATGCCGACCGGCGTGCTGAAAGCGCTGTGGGCCGACGGCGAGATGCAGTCCACCCATGGCGCGACGCCGCGCGCGGCGGCGATCTCCAGCGTCACCTTGGGCGCCGGCAGGATGCCGCCGTGGCCGGGCTTGGCGCCCTGGCTCAGCTTGATCTCGATCATTTTGACCTGCGGGTCGCGGGCGTTGGCGGCGAAGCGTTCGGGGCAGAAGCGGCCCTGCTCGTCGCGGCAGCCGAAGTAGCCCGAACCGATCTCCCAGATCAGGTCGCCGCCGTGCACGCGGTGGTACGACGAGATCGATCCTTCTCCGGTGTCGTGCGCGAAGTGGCCGAGCTTCGCGCCCTTGTTCAGCGCCATGATCGCGTTGGCCGAGAGCGACCCGAAGCTCATCGCCGAGAGGTTGAAGATGCTGGCTTCGTAGGGCTGCGGGCGTTCCTCGCCGATCGTGACGCGGAAGTCCGACGACGCCAGGTGCGTCGGCATCATCGAGTGGTTGATCCACTCGTAGCCGCGCTGGCCGACATCGAGCTGGGTGCCGAAGGGCCGGTTGTCCGGCTCGCCCTTGGCGCGCTGGTAGACCAGCGAGCGCTGGGCCCGCGAAAACGGCGCCGCCTCGCTGTCGCTCTCGATGAAGTACTGCCGCACCTCCGGCCGCACGTATTCGAACAGGAAGCGCAGGTGGCCGATCACCGGATAGTTGCGCAGGATGGCGTGGCGCGTCTGCACCACGTCATGGATGCCCACGGCGACCAGCAGGGCGAACAGCAAGCCCGCAGCCAGCCCCGTGCCCAGCCAGAACCAGGAAATTGCCGATGCGAGCAAGCCCAGCGCGCACACGGCAAGGGTCGCGAACCGCTGCGGCGCGAGCGAGGACAGGCGGGACACCATCCAGGTGTTCAAAGGAAAAAGCCGCGCAGTGCCAGCGCCGTGTCCTGCGGAAGTTCCTCGGCCATGTAGTGGCCGCAGGGCAGGGTCCGGTAGTCGACCGGCTTGGCGCACTGGGCCTGCCACAGCGCCCTGGCGTCGAACAGCTGGTGGACCAGGCCTTGCTGGCCGGACAGCACCAGCGTGTCGCAGGCGATCTTGTCGCCCCGTTCGCGGCTCTCGCGGTCGTGGACCAGGTCGATGCCGGCGCTGGCGCGGAAGTCCTCGCAGGAGGCGTGGATCGATTCCGAGCGGCAGAAGCAGCGCTCGTATTCGGCCATCGCCTGCGGCTCGATCGCGCCCAGCCCGCCCGCGCCCCAGCCGCCCAGGATCATGTGCAGCAGCGCCTTCGCATTGGGGCCGATCATCAGCTCGGGCAGGGGCGCGGGCTGGATCAGGAAGAACCAGTGGAAGTAGTGGCGCGCCAGCTCCATCGAGGTGTTCTCGTACAAATCCAGCGTCGGCACGACGTCGATCAGGCAAAGCCTGGCGACGGCGTCCGGGTAGTCCAGCGCCAGGCGGTGCGCCACGCGCGCGCCGCGGTCGTGGCCGCACACCGAAAAATTGTCCATGCGCAGGCTGTGCATCACGGCCGCCATGTCCGCGGCCATGGTGCGCTTGCTGTAGTTGCCGTGGTCGGCGGCGCCCGGCTCCTTGAGCGAATCGCCGTAGCCGCGCAGGTCCGCCGCCACGACGAAGAACTCGTCCTTCAGCCTCTGGGCGATGCGGTGCCACGCGGCATGCGTTTCCAGGAAGCCGTGCAGCAGCAGCAGCGCGGGCCTGGACCGGTCGCCGCCGAAGCGCGCGAAGATCTCCGTGCCGTTGACGTGGAAGACGTCCTCATCGAAGCCCTCGAACCAGCTCATGCGGCGTCCCCTCGAAGAAAGCGCGACAGGTTCTCCCTGGCTGCGGGGTCGAGCCGGGCGAAGGCGGCGTAGAAGGTCTCGATGGTCTGCTGGTTCGGGTGCACGGCTTTCCTCTCCGGGTCAGAGCGCCTGCGGGACGGCCTGCGTGAGGAAATCGTACACCGCCCGGATGCGGCGGCTGGTCCGGATTTCCCGGTGCACCGTCAGCCAGATCGGCAAGGGCGGGATC
>JAQGNJ010000055.1 GCA_028291885.1 Ramlibacter sp.
ACGACAGGATCGCGATCGACGAGGTGGCGTACACCATCGACGCGTAGCCGAACAGGCGCTTGCGCGCGAACGCCGGCACCACCTGGCTCACGATGCCGAACGCCGGCAGGATCATGATGTAGACCTCCGGGTGGCCGAAGAACCAGAAGATGTGCTGGTACAGCACCGGGTCGCCGCCGCCGCCGGGATTGAAGAACGTGGTGCCGAAGTGGCGGTCCGTCAGCGTCATGGTGATCGCGCCGGCCAGCACGGGCATCACGGCGATCAGCAGGTAAGCCGTGATCAGCCAGGTCCAGCAGAACATCGGCATCTTCATCAGCGTCATGCCGGGCGCGCGCATGTTGAGGATGGTCACGATGATGTTGATCGAACCCATGATCGACGAGGCGCCCATGATGTGCATCGCGAAGATGCCGGCGTCCATCGACGGGCCCATCTGCAGCGTCAGCGGCGCGTAGAGCGTCCAGCCGGCCGCGGGTGCGCCGCCGGGCATGAAGAACGAGCCGACCAGCATCAGCGCCGCCGGGATCAGCAGCCAGAAGCTGAAGTTGTTCATCCGCGCGAAGGCCATGTCGGCCGCGCCGATCTGCAGCGGCACCATCCAGTTCGCGAAGCCGACGAAGGCCGGCATGATCGCGCCGAACACCATGATCAGGCCGTGCATGGTGGTCAGCTGGTTGAACAGCTCGGGATTGACCAGCTGCAGGCCGGGCTGGAACAGCTCGGCGCGGATCAGCATGGCCAGCAGGCCGCCCACCATCAGCATGGCGAACGAGAACAGCAGGTACAGCGTCCCGATGTCCTTGTGGTTGGTCGCGAAGACCCAGCGCCGCCAGCCGGTGGGGGCGTGGTCGTGGTGGTCGTCGGCGTGATCGTGATGGTCGAGAACGGCACTCATCGTGATTTCCTTGTCAATTCTTTGCTTTGCAGCTTGTGATCGGAGAGCGCTCGACGATCACTTGCCACGCTGGGCCAGCACTTCGGCCGGCTGCACGAGCTGGCCCGTCTTGTTGGACCAGTTGTTCTTGGTGTAGCTGATCACGGAGGCGATGTCGGTGTCCGACAGCTGCTTCCACGGCGGCATCGCGCCGCGTCCGTTCAGCACGACGTGGATCTGCTTGGTCTTGTCGGCGTCCAGGACGACAGGCGAAGCATCCAGCGGCAGGATCGGGCCGGCGCCCTTGCCGCTGGCCTGGTGGCAGGCGGCGCAGTTGGCGGCATAGACCTTCTCGCCGCGGGCGATCAGGGCGGGCAGCTCCCAGACCTTGGCCGGATCGTCCATCTTCGCGGCCATCTTCTTTTGCTGGTCGCCGACCCAGGCCGTGTAGTCCTGCTGCGAGAGCACCTTCACGTGGATGGGCATGTAGGCGTGCTCCTTGCCGCACAGTTCGTAGCACTGGCCGTAGAAGTCGCCGGTCTTCTCGCTGCGGAACCAGGTGTCGCGCACGAAGCCGGGGATGGCGTCCTGCTTGACGCCGAAGGCCGGGATGCCCCAGGCGTGGATCACGTCGTTGGCGGTCGTGATGATGCGGACCTTCTTGTTGACCGGCACCACCAGCGGGTTGTCGACCTTGAGCAGGTAGTTGTCCGGCACGTCGCCCTTGGCGCCGTCGTTGGACATCTCGCGGTGGGTCGAGTCGATGGTCGACAGGAAAGACACGCCCTGGCCTTCGCCGTTGAGGTAGTCGTAGCCCCACTTCCACTGGTAGCCGGTGGCCTTGATGGTCAGGTCGGCGTTGCTGGTGTCCTTGGAGGCGACCAGCACCTTGGTGGCGGGAAGCGCCATCAGGATCACGATGATGAAGGGGATGATGGTCCAGATCACTTCCACCGTCACCGATTCGTGGAAGTTGGCCGGCTTGTGGCCCACCGACTTGCGGTGCTTCCACATCGAATAGAACATCACGCTGAACACCAGGATGAAGATCACGATGCAGGCGATCAGCATGAACCAGTGCAGCCAGGCCTGCTCCACCGCGATCCGGGTGGCTGCGGCATGCAGGTTGAGCTGGCGCACACCGGGGCCGCCGGGCAAGTCGTTCGTCGCCGACCAGGCGGCGCCGTTGAATGCGCCCGCCAGGAGCAGCAGCGAAGCCAGCTTGTTGGAAATGCTCTTCATAGTTTTGACTGTGCCTTAAGCCTCAAATGAACCAATCCCGTCGTCCTCCCGGCGCGCCGGGCGCCCTCACGCGACTTCGCGCAGGGCCCTTCGTATTTCCTGTGCCAGCGCCGGCCTCAGCTCCGGGCGCACGTAGCGCCCGACGTTGACCGAGCGGCCGCGTCCGGACACCTCGATCAGCGACCGGTCGGCCGCGCTGGGCTCCACGCGGACCCAGTCGCGGTCGAACTCGGCCCGCTCCAGGCGTCCTGCGTTTTCCAGCTCCACCACCAGCTGGCGGCCCTGCAGCGAGATCCTCTCGCCGTCGGCTGCGTGGCGCGCATACGCCACGAATGCCGCGCCCACCGCGGCCAGCTCGATCCAGGCGAAGGGAAGAACCAGCGTCGCCCCGTGCCACCAGAAAACCGTTCCGATTCCGAGCGACACCACGCACAGCGAGGCATACAGCCAGGCCAGTTGCACCGGCGTGACCGAGCAGTTGCGCTGCAAAAACCAGTGGATGTTCTGGCCCTGGACGGTGGCGAAACGAAAAACCGGGTTCGACACGGGTGACGCTCACAAAATCAACCGCGCATTGTAGCTCGGGTTATCCCGGCCTTCGGCTGCGCGGCGACCTTAGACACGGGGGCCTTTGCCCGACTGCAGCAGCGAGCGCATGTCCTCCAGGGACACCGCGCTTTCGCCGCTCATCCTGACGCGCGGCGCGGGTTTGAGCGCGTGGCCGTAGATGATCTCGAAGGTCAGTGCGAGCCGCCCGTCGACGCCGCCAAGCCCGGAGACCAGTTCCGCCTCCAGCTCCTTGCGCCAGCGCCTGCCGCGCAGCGCGCGGAAGCGCCGGGGATGCAGGTTGCTGCCCAATTGCGCGAGTTCGGCCAGCAGCTTGGCCGGCGAGTCCCAGGTCAGCGTGATGCGCTCCATGTCCATCACCGGCTCGGCGAAGCCGGCCTCCACGAGCATGTCGCCCCAGTCGTGCATGTCGGTGAACTCATGCGCCGGCGGCGGCCAGTCCAGCGCGGCATACAGCGGCCGCAGTTCGCGCAGGCTGTCAGGCCCGAGACAGGAAAACATCAGGAAGCCGTCGACCGCCAGCGCCCTGTGCCACTGCGCGATCAGCGCCTGCGGATCGGCCGTCGCGTGCAGCGCCATGTTGGCCCAGAGCATCTGGGCCTGGCCGTCCGGCAAGGCGCCGACCTGGGCCGCGGGTGTGCCCAGGCGCCGCCACCACGGGCGGGCGAAAGCCTTGAGCGCCTCGCGCGTGGTTTCCGGATGTGCGGCCGCGACGAAGCACTGCGCCTCGGGATAACGCGCCTCGACCAGCGCATGCGCCTTGAGGCCGCCGCGCACCGGCTCCCAGTCGGCCCAGCACGCTGGCTTCAGGCGGATCCACTGCAGCCGGTCTTCCATGCGGCGCCCCACTTCCTCGTGCAGCCAAGGGGAATGCGGCGGCGCCGCGCGCTCCCAGCGGGCGGCGGCGACGGGGTCGATGGTCGGCGGGCGTTCGGTGGCCATGGGCAGGACGGACAGGTGCGACGAGTATATTGAGCCGATGCTGCGCGACTGGATCGACAGGCTGAAAGCAGCCACGCCCGGCCAGTGCGCGGTCTGCCACTCCTGGCCCGCGCAGCCGGTCTGCGAAGCCTGCGTCGTGCGCTTCGCCCAGCCGCAGCCGCGCTGTTTCACCTGCGCATTGCCGGTGCCCGACGGCGTCGCTCACTGCGGCCGTTGCCTGCGCGAACCGCCCCCGCTCGACCGCTGCCTTGCAGCCGTGAGCTATGACTACCCCTGGTCGGGCCTGGTCGCGCGGTTCAAGTTCCAGGGCCAGCCGGGCTGGGCCGGTCCGCTTGCGGCGCTGATGCGAAGCGCGCCCTGGGTTGAAGCCGCGATCGAGCAAGCCGACCACGTGCTGCCCATGCCGCTGTCGCGCGAGCGGCTGGGCGAGCGCGGCTTCAACCAGGCGCTGGCACTGGCTCGCGCGCTGTCGCCGGCCAAGGTCCGCCCGGATCTGCTGCTGCGCGTGCGGCACACGCCCGCGCAGGCGGAACTCGGATTGGCGCAACGGCTGCGCAACGTGAAGGGCGCCTTCGCCATCGAGCCGTTGCAGGTGGAGCAGGTCCGGGGCAAGCGCGTCGTCGTGGTCGACGACGTGATGACCAGCGGCGCCTCGCTGTTCGCCGCCGCATCCGCATTGCGGCAAGCCGGCGTCCTGCACGTCACCGCGATCGTGCTGGCCCGCACCGACGCGCCCGACGAGGCCGCGCCACAATAGCCGCCCATGTTCAACATCGTCCTGGTCGAACCCGAGATCCCGCCCAACACCGGCAACGTGATCCGGCTGGCGGCCAACACCGGCTGCCGCCTGCACCTGGTCGAGCCGCTCGGCTTCTCGATGGACGACAAGCACATGCGGCGCGCCGGGCTGGACTATCACGAGTACGCGCAGGTCATGCGCTATCCGGACTGGCGGGCGTTCGTCGATTCGGCGCAGCCGGACGCCGCAAGAATGTTCGCCCTCACCACGCGCGGCACGCGTGCCGTGCACGATGTTTCGTTTGCAGCCGGCGACTGGCTGGTGTTCGGCTCGGAGACGCGGGGCCTGGCGCCGGAGCTTCGCGAATCCTTCGCGCCGGCGCAGCGCCTGCGGCTGCCGATGCGCCCCGGCCAGCGCAGCCTGAACCTCTCCAACGCCGTCGCCGTCACCGTGTTCGAAGCCTGGCGGCAGAACGGCTTCGCGGCGACGGACTGAGCGGCGCCGCCTTCAGTCGGCGTCCGCCGCGGGCGGCGCATCGCGGCCCAGACCGGCGACCGTACGGCGCGTTTCCTCGACGAGGTAGTCCACGAAGGCGCGCGTGCGCAGCGGCAGGAACTTGCGGCTGGGCAGCGCCGCCACCAGCCTCAGGCGGTTGGTGATCCAGGGCGAGAGCACCCGTTTCAACTGGCCGGCCTTGAGCAGGGGCGCCAGCAGGTCGATCGGCTGGCTGCTGATGCCGGCTCCCTCCAGCGTCGCCCGCAGCAAGGTGTCGGTGTGGTTGGCCGTCAGCACCGCCGGCAGGTCGAGCTCGATCGTGCGGTCGCCGTCGCTGGGGTCGATCAGCGTCATGGGGCGCAGCCGCATGCCCCGTGTCCTGAGCCTCAGGCACTGGTGCTGCAGCAGGTCCTGCGGTACCTTGGGCGTGCCGTTGCGCCGCAGGTAGGCCGGCGCGGCGCAGAACACCGCCTGGCTCAGGATGATGGTGCGCACGACGACGTCGGCGTCCAGTTGCGTCGTGCCATTGAGCACCGCCAGGTCGTACTCGTGCACCGGCGGATGCGGACCGTCGTCGACGTCGACTTCGATCACCACGCCCGGGTGCCTCTTGCGGAAGCCCGCGACCAGCGGCGCGATCATGTGGGTGGCCGCCACCGGAGGCGCCAGGATGCGCAAGCTGCCCGCCATCTCCTGCGTGTGGGACTGGGCGACGCCCTGCGCTTCGTCGATGTCGCTCAGGATCAGCCGCAGCCTGGCCAGGTACGCGGTGCCGGCGTCGGTCAGCGAGAGCCGCCGCGTCGTGCGCTGCAGCAAGCGCACGCCCAGGTGCTGCTCCAGGTCCGTGACCAGCCGCGTCACGACCGCGGGCGCCAGGTCCAGCTTGCGGGCTGCGGCCGCGAAGCCGCCTTCGTCCACCACCTGCTGGAACACGCGCATCGACTGCAATCGGTCCATCGCGAACCTCCTTCGGTTCGATTATTGCTGATTCGTCAACAGCAAATTGAGTTGAGCGGTATTTTTTGATTGAAGTGCGAAGAATACAGTCACTACATCGATGAGCCGATGTCAAGCAAGACGACGACTCACCGAGCTGGACAGAGGGACCCACACGAGCCCCCCATGCCCGGAACCGTCATCAACTTCTCTTCACAGGAACCATCATGAACGCATCCAAATTCGTCGCCGTCTCCGCTCTCGCCGTGCTCGCCGCAGTCACCTCCATCGCCGCCCAGGCCGACGAGGCAGACGGTTCGCAGTTCGCGGTGCAGGTCACCAGCCAGCGCACCCGCGCCGAAGTCAGGGCCGAAGCCGTCGCCGCTGTCGGCGACCGCAGCCAGGAACTCGCCGCCCTGGGCGTGGCCGCCGTGCCATCGAAGGCCACCCGTGCCGACGTGCGCGCACAAGCCGCGCAAGCCCTGCGCCTGGGCAAGATCTCGTCCGGCGAAGCCAGCAGCCTGTAAGCCGGCGCGCCCGCAAGGGCCGCAAACGCGAAACCCGACGGAGCAATCCGGCGGGTTTTCCGCTTTCCGGCGGCCGCAAGGAGCCTGCGCGGCAGAGAAACGGGCCTGCGTTGGGTCGAGAAGGGGCTGGAGGCTAGGCGCGAAAGCGGGTCAAGCCTGGACGGCTTGCCCCGTTTTCGTAACGACGCATACGGCCCCTTATCGGCCCAACCCTTCGGGCCGGTGCCTCAATCGCTGCCATGCGTTGTTACGGCCTCCTTGTGTACGCAAGTACACGGCCTCG
>JAQGNJ010000070.1 GCA_028291885.1 Ramlibacter sp.
CGACGCGTTCGGGTCGCCCATCGCGGCCATCGCGATGAAGCCGCCCTTGACGATCAGTGCCGGCTTGACGCCGAAGAACGCCGGCTTCCAGATCACCAGGTCGGCCAACTTGCCCGCCTCGATGCTGCCCACCTCGTGGGCGATGCCGTGCGAGATGGCGGGGTTGATCGTGTATTTGGCGATGTAGCGCCGCACCCTGTAGTTGTCGTTTCGCGTCTGGGCGGCCGGCCCCCACCCTTGCCCTCCCCCGGCGGGGGACGGAGGAGCGAGCCAGCCGCGCTGCACCTTCATTTTGTGCGCGGTCTGCCAGGTCCGCAGGATGACCTCGCCGACGCGCCCCATGGCCTGGCTGTCGCTGGACATCATGCTGATCGCGCCAAGGTCGTGCAGTACGTCCTCGGCGGCGATCGTTTCCTTGCGGATGCGGCTCTCCGCGAAAGCCAGGTCCTCGGCGATGCCCGGGTCGAGGTGATGGCAGACCATCAGCATGTCGACGTGCTCGTCCAGCGTGTTCACCGTGTACGGCATCGTCGGGTTGGTCGACGACGGCAGGAAGTTTTCTTCTCCCACGACGCGCAGGATGTCCGGCGCATGGCCGCCGCCCGCGCCTTCCGTGTGGAACGCGCACAGACTTCTTCCCTTGGTCGCCGCGATGGTGTCCTCGACGAAGCCCGATTCGTTCAGCGTGTCGCTGTGGATCGCGACCTGCGTATCCGTCTCTTCCGCCACGTCCAGGCAGTTGCTGATGGCCGACGGCGTCGTGCCCCAGTCCTCGTGCAGCTTCAGGCCGATCACGCCGGCGTCGATCTGCTCGCGCAGCGCTTCCGGCCGGCTGGCGTTGCCCTTGCCGAGGAAGCCGAGGTTCATTGCGAAGCCATCCGCCGCCTGCAGCATGCGCTCGATGTTCCAGGGTCCGGGCGTGCAGGTCGTCGCGAGGGTGCCGGTCGCCGGCCCGGTGCCGCCGCCCAGCATCGTGGTGACGCCCGAGGCCAGCGCCTCCTCGATCTGCTGCGGGCAGATGAAGTGGATGTGGCTGTCGATACCGCCGGCGGTGACGATCTTGCCTTCGCAGGAAATGATCTCGGTGCCGGGGCCGATGACGATGTCGACGCCGGGCTGCGTGTCGGGGTTGCCGGCCTTGCCGATCGCCGCGATGCGGCCGCCCTTCAACCCGATGTCGGACTTGACGATGCCCCAGTGGTCGACGATCAGCGCGTTCGTCAGCACGCAATCCATCGCACCTTGCTCGTTGGTGCGCTGCGATTGCGCCATGCCGTCACGGATGGTCTTGCCGCCGCCGAACTTCACTTCCTCGCCGTAGCCGCCGGCGCGCAGCGTGTAGTCGTCCTCGACCTCGATCACCAGCTCGGTGTCGGCCAGCCGCACGCGGTCGCCGATCGTGGGGCCGAACATCTCGGCGTACGCGCGCCGTCCAATGGTTGCCATCTTGCTGTTCCTTCTGGGGCTTCGACAGGCTCGGCCCGAACGGATTTAGAGTTTTCCTTGCACCAGGCCGCGAAAGCCGTAGACCACCCGGTCGCCGCCGAAGTCGACTAGTTCCACCGTGCGTTGCTGCCCCGGTTCGAAGCGGACGGCCGTGCCGGACGCGATGTTCAGCCGCATGCCGCGGGCGGCGTCGCGGTCGAAGCCGAGCGCGCCGTTGGTCTCGTGGAAGTGGTAGTGCGATCCGACCTGGATCGGCCGGTCACCCGTGTTGCGCACGACCAGCGTGACGGTGCGGCGTCCCGGATTGAGCGCGTGGTCGCCCGGCGCCTCGAGCAGCTCGCCCGGCCTGATTGACTGCATCGTTCTTTTCTCCTTGTGACCGGTTCAGGCGATCGGCTGGTGCACCGTGACCAGTTTGGTGCCGTCCGGAAAGGTGGCCTCCACCTGGATGTCGGGAATCATGTCGGCCACGCCGTCCATCAGGTCGTCGCGCGTCAGGACCGCGCGTCCCTCGCTCATGAGCTGGGCGACGGTGCGGCCGTCGCGCGCGCCTTCCATCACGGCGGCGGAGATCAGCGCCATCGCTTCCGGGTAATTGAGCTTCAGTCCCCTTGCCTTGCGGCGCTCGGCGAGGAGGGCGGCGGTGAAGATCAGCAGCTTGTCTTTTTCGCGCGGGGTCAGTTCCATCGGGCTCTCTTGATTTGGAGGCGGTGTCGCAAGTCACGTGCCATTGGGCGGCGGCGGGATTGTCGCCGGATCGACGGCGGCGAAACGTATTTTGGTGCGCGCGACCCAATCTGGACAAGCTCATGCAACCGAATCGGGCGTCGCGCTCGTTTTGGTGCGGCTCCGTGGCCGCGAGAGCTTGGCATACCCCTTGCGTATTCATCGGCGACCCAATGTGGGGTCGCACCTCTCATTTCGGAGAAAGCCATGAATCGTCGAGGAAATCTCAAACTGCTGACTGCCTCCATCGCCCTGGGCATGGGGCTGGCCGGAAGCGCTTTCGCGCAATCGAACGACACCATCAAGGTCGGCATCCTGCACAGCCTGTCCGGCACGATGGCGATTTCCGAGACCGTCCTGAAGGACACGGTGCTGATGGCCATCGACGAGATCAACGCCAAGGGCGGCGTCCTGGGCAAGAAGCTCGAGCCCGTGATCGTCGACCCGGCGTCCAACTGGCCCCTCTTCGCCGAGAAGACCAAGCAGCTGCTGACGCAGGACAAGGTCGCCGTGATCTTCGGCTGCTGGACCTCCGTTTCGCGCAAGTCGGTGCTGCCGGTGGTCGAGGAGCTGAACGGCCTGCTGTTCTACCCGGTTCAATACGAAGGCGAAGAGCTCTCCAAGAACGTGTTCTACACGGGCGCCGCTCCGAACCAGCAGGCCATCCCCGCCGTCGACTACCTGATGTCCAAGGAAGGCGGCGGCGCCAAGCGCTGGGTGCTGCTGGGCACCGACTACGTCTATCCCCGCACGACGAACAAGATCCTGCGCGCCTACCTCAAGAGCAAGGGCGTGAAGGAAACGGACATCGACGAGAAGTACACGCCGTTCGGGCACAGCGACTACCAGACCATCGTGGCCGACATCAAGAAGTTCTCGGCCGGCGGCAAGACGGCAGTGGTGTCCACCA
>JAQGNJ010000080.1 GCA_028291885.1 Ramlibacter sp.
ACGCCCTACGTGCACGGCGCCCTGCAGCGCGCGCGGGAACGCGGCGCCCGCACCGGCTTCCTCTTGTGCACCTACCCGTCGGAACAACTGCTGCAGGCGCACGACGTCGTGATCGCGCCGCTGGTGGGCCCGGAGGTCGTCACCGGCTCGACGCGCATGAAGGCCGGCACCGCCACCAAGCTGGTACTGAACACGCTCAGCACCACCGCGATGGTGCGCATGGGCAAGGTCTACGGCAACCTGATGGTCGACCTGCAGGTCACCTGCCAGAAGCTGCAGGACCGCGGCGAGCGCATCCTGATGGACTCGCTCGGCGTCACGCGCGAGCAGGCGTCGCAACTGCTGGACGCGTCGGGCGGCCACGTCAAGACCGCCATCGTGATGTCCAGGCTCTCCCTGGGCGCCGACGACGCGCGGCGCCGCCTGGAAAGCGCCGGCGGCTCGATCGCCGACGTGGTCGGCGATCTCGGTTCGCGCTAGTTCGCGCTAGTTCTTTCCCACCAGTTCCAGCACGGCCTGCGCGAATACACGCGGCGCTTCCTGCGGCATGTTGTGGCCGACGCCGGCAACGATGCGGTGCGAGCGCGGGCCGCTGAAGCGGTGCGCGTGCGCGCCGGCGTCAGCGGGCGGCCGCACGCCGTCGTCCGCGCCGTCGAAGGTGATGGCCGGCACGGAGATCGGCGGCTGGGCGGCGAGTTGCTCCTCGATGTCGGTGTAGGCGGGATCGCCCGGCGCCAGCCCGAAGCGATGGCGGTAAGACTGGATCACCACGTCGACGAAATCGGGGTTGTCGAAAGCGGCGGCGCTGCGCTCGAAGCTTGCGTCGTCGAAGTTCCAGGTCGGCGACCAGAGCTGCCAGAGCAGCCGGGTGAGGCCGCGGCGGTCCTTCGCCAGGCCGGCGCGGCCGCGCTCGCTGTGGAAGTAGTACTGGTACCAGAGGCGATGCTCGTTGTGCGGCGTGTCGGGCTCCATCGCCCGCGCGATGTCCTGGATGTTGTAGCTGTTGAAGGAAACCAGCCCGGCACAGCGCTTGGGCCACAGCGCGGCGACGATGCAGGCGGCCCGCCCGCCCCAGTCGTAGCCGGCCAGGACGGCCTGCGGAACGGCGAGCGCATCCATCAGCGACAGCAGGTCCGCGCCCAGCGCCGCCTGTTCGCCCGAGCGGATCGTGGCGTCGCTGAGGAAGCAGGTGGGTCCGAAGCCGCGCAGGTAGGGGACGACGACGCGGCAGCCGGCGTCGGCAAGGATGGGCGCGACCTCGGCATAGGTGTGGATGTCGTAGGGAAAGCCGTGCATCAGGAACACCGGCGCGCCGTCGGCCGGTCCGCTCGCGGCGTAGTAGATGTCCAGGACGCCGGCGCGGACGTGGTCGAGTGCTTCCATGGCCCATCGTACGGCTGTCCGGCACGGCGCGGACGGCGGTCAGCCCGGCCGCAACCCGGCTTGCGAGCGGTCGCGCAGGCCACTGCTTGCATGGGCTGCAGTCCTTGGCCGACAAGAGGGCTCCCTGTGGTCCCACGGATGAGACCCGGGACGAACGTGATATTGGTCACATGAGCGAGAAGTCCGACCCGTTGACGGAAAAGCGCGTGACCGCCTCGGTCGGGACCGGAGGCTCGCGCCGGCACGACGATCCGCCGTCCTGGCTGGACCCGTCACTGCCGCTGCAAAAGCGCAGGGAGCTCCTCGACCGGGCCATCGGCGAGCTCAAGCTGAAAAACCAGCAGTCGATGCAGCGCGGACGCCCGAAGAAGTAGCGCGCGACCGGTGTTTATGCCTGGGCGGAAAAGGCTATGCGCGCAGCTTTCTCGCCGATTCGCCGAAAGCAGGCAATGGCAACCTGCTCTACGCGCTCGAGCTGTTCCACAACGACGGCCCTTTCGTCACGCCCGACAACTACCGCAAGATCAACGGCGCGCTGCGTTACAGCGAAGGCACGAACGCAAACGGCTTCAACGTGACGGCCATGGCGTACCGCGCGAAGTGGCATGCGACGGACCAGATTCCGGTGCGGGCGCTCGCGGACGGAACGCTTTCCAGCCGCTTCGGCGCGATCGACCAGACCGACGGCGGCGCGGCCGAGCGCTACAGCCTCTCCGGCGCCTGGCGCCGCACCCGGGCACGTCGTCCAGCCAGGTCAACGCCTATGTGATCCGCAACAAGCTCGACCTCTTTTCCAATTTCACCTATTTCCTGGACGACCCGGTCAACGGCGACCAGTTCGCCCAGCCGGACCGGCGGGTCACGACCGGCCTGGACGCGAGCCACACCTGGGAGACGCCCTGGTTCGGCAGGGACTCGGAGAGCACGGTCGGCGTGCAGGTGCAGCACGACAACATCTTCAACGCGCTGCGGCGCACGCGGGCCCGGCAAACGCTGTCGACCACGCGGCAGGACCACATCCTGGAAAGCAGCGTCGGCGTCTACCTGCAGAACATGACCCGCTGGGGCGACAAGTTCCGCACGGTCGCCGGCCTGCGCGCCGACAGCTATCGCTTCGACGTGCGCAGCGACCTGGCGGCCAATTCCGGCCGCGCCGGCGACAGCCGGGTCAGCCCCAAGCTGAACCTGATCTTCGGCCCCTGGGCAAAGACGGAGTTCTACGCCAGCGCCGGCACAGGCTTCCACAGCAACGATGCGCGCGGCACGACGATCACCATCGATCCCGCTTCCGGCGGGGGGGCCGGCAAGGTCACGCCGCTGGTCGGCTCCAGGGGCCTGGAGCTGGGCGTGCGCAGCGAAGTCGTTCCCGGCCTGCAATCCACGTTCTCGGTCTACCGGCTCGATGTCGGGTCCGAGCTGCTCTTCGTCGGCGACGCCGGAACGACCGTGGCCGGCCGGGCCAGCCGCCGGGTCGGCTTCGAGTTCTCCAACTACAACCGAGCCACCAGCTGGCTGACGATCGACGCCGACCTGGCGTACGCGAGGGCGCGCTTTCGCGGCAGCGATCCGGCCGGCGACCGGATCCCCGGCGCGGTCGAGGGCGTGGCCTCGATCGCGCTCGCCGTCGACAAGGTGGGTCCCTGGTTCGGCGCCTTGCAGCTGCGCTACTTCGGCCCGCGTCCACTGATCGAGGACAACAGCGTCCGCTCCAGGGGCACGGCGACGCTGAACGGGCGCATCGGCTACAAGATCGGCGCCGACACGAAGATCGAGCTGGAGGGCTTCAACCTGACCAACCGCAAGGCCTCCGCGATCGATTGCTTCTACGAGTCGCGGCTGCGCGGCGAGGCCGCGCCGGTGGCCGACATCCATTTCCACCCGATCGAATCGCGCTCGTTCCGGGTCAGCCTGTCGCACCGGTTCTAGCGGAGCGTCGATCGCCGGCACGCAGCGGTCGTTGCACTACCATCGCTTCAGGGTCAGCCCCGCCGACGAACCAGGAGCAACACCATGAGAGAAAACCGCCTTCGCCACATCTGGAAGTCGGGCGGCACGGCCGTCAACGGCTGGCTGGCGATCCCCAACGGCTTCGCCACCGAGACCATGGCCCACCAGGGCTGGGACTCGCTGACCATCGACATGCAGCACGGCGTGGTCGACTACCAGGCGATGCTAGCCATGCTGCAGGCCATCTCCACCACCGACACGGTGCCGATCGTGCGCGTGCCCTGGCTGGAGCCGGGCATCCTGATGAAGACGCTGGACGCCGGCGCCTACGGGGTGATCTGCCCGATGATCAACACCCGCGAAGACGCGCAGAAGCTGGTCGACTGGACGCACTACGCGCCGCGAGGTGTGCGCAGCTTCGGGCCGATCCGGGCCCTGCTGTACGGCGGCGCGGATTACCCGCAGCATGCCAACGACACCATCGTCGCGTTCGCCATGATCGAGACCGCGCAGGCGCTGGACAACCTGGACGCCATCCTCTCGGTCGAGGGGCTGGACGCGATCTACATCGGGCCGTCCGACCTGTCGCTGTCGCTGGGCTGCACGCCGACGCTGGACGACGTCGACCCGAAGGCGGCGCAGGCCATCGACCACATCCTGGAGCGGGCCAGGGCCCACGGGGTCGTCGCCGGCATCCACAACGCCGGGCCGGAGTCGGCGCTCCGGCGCCAGGCCAAGGGCTTCCAGCTGGTGACGGTCAGCTCGGACGCGCGGCTGATCGCCGCGGGCGCGCAACAGGTGATGGCCAAGATGCGCTCCGGCCAGCCGCCGAAGGCGAGCGGCGGCTCGTACTGAGCCTGCCCTCGGCGCGGGAGGTGCCGGCCTTCAGAATTCCTTCCACTCGCCGCTGGCCTGTGCCTTTGCGGGCGCAGCCAGGGCCGCGAAGCCGGACGGCACGCCGGGACTGCCGCGCACCCTGATCCGCGCCGGCGCCGCGATCTCGGGGACCGCCCTGCCGACGACGGCCGGCGCGGGCGCATGCAGGCGGACCTCGCCGTCCTGCCCGGTTCCCAGCTGGAAGCGCGACACCATTTGCAGCAGCGAACCGGCTTGCTCCTTCATGGATTCGGTCGCAGCCGTTGCTTCTTCCACCAGGGACGCGTTCTGCTGCACCACCTGGTCCATCTGCGTGATCGCGGTGTTCACCTGCTCGATGCCCGAGCTCTGCTCCTGGCTGGCCGCGGCGATCTCCGCGATCAGCTCGCTGACCTTGCCGACCGCGGCGACGATCTCCTCCATGGTGGAGCCCGCCGCGCCGACCAGCCGCGTGCCGGCCTCCACCTTCAGCGCGGAGTCGCCGATCAGGGCCTTGATCTCCTTGGCCGCCGCGGCGCTGCGCTGCGCCAGGTTGCGCACCTCGGCGGCGACGACCGCGAATCCGCGGCCCTGCTCGCCGGCACGCGCCGCTTCCACGGCCGCGTTCAGCGCGAGGATGTTGGTCTGGAAGGCGATGCCGTCGATCACGCCGATGATGTCGGCGATCTTCCTGGACGACTCCGAGATGCCGGACATGGTGCTGACCACCTGGCCGACGACCTGGCCGCCCTTGCGTGCCACGTCGCTGGCGCCGACCGCGAGCTCGCTGGCCTGGCGCGCGGTCTGCGCGTTCTGGTTCACGGTGGCCGTGAGTTCTTCCATCGAGCTGGCGGTCTCCTCCAGCGTGCTGGCCTGTTCCTCGGTGCGCTGCGACAGGTCGACGTTGCCTTGGGCGATCTGCGCGCTGGTTTCGGACACGGCGCGGGCGCCGCCAGCGACTTCGCCGACCAGCTTGCGCAGGTTGCGCGTCATTTCCGACAAGGCGCGCAGCAACTGGCCGGTCTCGTCCGTTCCGGTCGCCTCCACCTGCACCGTCAGGTCGCCGTCCGCGACCTGGCGCGACGCCGAGACGGCCGCGCGGATCGGGCCGGTGATGCCCCGCGAGACCACGGCGCCGAACACGATGGCAGCCACCACGACCAGGCCGATCACCAGCGCCAGCGACGCCATCACCAGCTTCGACTCCGCGGCCGCCTTCTCGGTCAGCCGTGCGCCCTCGGTCTCGCTGAGTTTCTCCAGCGACGCCACGATGGCCTCGATCCTGGCTTGCAGCGGCTGGTCCTTGCCCCGGACCACCGTGTCCGCCACCTGGCTCGACTCGGCGACACCCCGCTCGAACAGCTTGAGCGCCTGCAGGTAGTGCTGGACGACTTCGCCATGCATGCGCCGCGCATCGGTGACGGCGTCCGTGGGCACGCCCAGCTGCTTCATCACCGCCTGGACCTCGTCGAACTCCCGGCCGATCGTGGCGCTGTGCTTCTTGAACGAATCCAGGTACTTCTCATAGTCGGCCTCGGCGTGGCCGCGCAGCAGGACGTTCTTGAAATCCTCGACCTGGCTCTTGACGGACACCTCGGCGGCGCGGGCCGAATCGACGGCCCGCATCATGTCCCTGGCGACCTGGAAGTTCGCCGCACTGGCTGCTTGCGCCTGTCGCACCGAATGCATGCCGTAGATGCCGACGAAGAGGATCGCGGCGATGAGGGCGCCGATCAGCAGGGACAGCTTTGCCGAGATCTTGAGGTTGGAAAACATGGACTCTCCCTTGCCCGCAGTGGAAAGATGGCTTGGCTGGCAAATGTTTCAATATGTATTATGTGCCTCATGCATGAGCCAGGCACCTCTTGTGGGCAGAAACCGGGCCGTTTGTGGCGCAATCGCACCAACCTGTCGCAGTTGCTGCGCAGGAAAGACGGGCGAGCCAGCGCCTGCGCCGGCTACAGCGGCGAGTCGACGACCAGCGCCGCGTCCACGGGCCGGATCCGCTCCTCGACGTAGTAGCCGCCGTATTCCGTGTAGCGCAGGAAGGGCCGGCGGCAGCCGGTGCATTCCCAGACGTCGCAGCGGTTGTACGGAAAGAACGCCGGCGCGATCGGCGCATCTCCCGACCAGGCGTTGGTGCCCGCCGGATGGTGTTCCTGCAGCGTCGGCTCCTCGTCGCCCGGCTGGCGCAGCGTGCCGAGCTGGCGCAGCGCCTTGCGGTCGAAGGCGCCCGGCACGGATTCCCAGCCGCGGGCCGAGATCGCCGCGCAGAGCGGGCAGGGGCCCGAGGCGGCGCTCGCCAGGCGAATCAGGTCATCGGCGTTCAGCAGTGGCAGGCAAGGGTCGCTCATGCCGGGATTGTCGCCGCGCGCTGGGGATAATCGCGCGATGCGCATCACACGTGTCGCGGCCTGCGTCGCCGCAGGGTTGCAGCTGGCCAGCGGCTGGGCACAGGACGCGGGCGGACGGTCCGAGAAGGCGCTGGGCGACGTCGTCGTCCGTGGCGGCCAGCCGTCGTCCCTGCCTTCGCAGATCCCCGCCACGACCGAGGCGATCACGCGCGAGCAGATCGAGCAGTCCATCAACGCGACGGACAGCGAAGACGCGCTGAAGTATTTCCCCAGCCTGCTGGTGCGCAAGCGCTACGTCGGCGACTACAACCACGCGATCCTGTCCAGCCGCGCATCGGGAACCGGCAACAGCGCCCGGTCGGCCGTGTACGCTGACGGCATCCTGCTGTCCAACTACCTCGGCAACGGCGTCGGCGGCCTGAGCTTCCCGCCGCGCTGGGGCCTGGTCACACCCGAGGAGATCGAGCGCGTCGACGTGATGTACGGGCCGTTCTCCGCGGCGTATCCCGGCAACTCGGTCGGCGCGGTGGTCGACTACGTGACGCGCATGCCGAGCCGCTTCGAGGCCCATGCCCGGGTCGGTTCCGTGACGCAGCCTTTCGAGCTGTACAACACCGACGCGGTTTACCACGCACGGCAGGCCAGCCTGTCCATGGGCAACAAGGCCGGCGACTGGGCCTGGCTTTTCAACGTCAGCCGCACCGACAGCGAGGGCCAGCCGCTGACCTTCGCCACCCGCCTGGTCGCCGCGGGCACGCCCGGCGCGCCCGGCACACCGGTGACCGGCGCGGTGCGCGACCGCAACAACGCGAACGCGCCGATCTGGATCCTGGGCACGGGCACGCAGTACCACACGGTGCAGGACCATCTCAAGGTGAAGCTGGCCTACGACGTCTCGTCCACGGTCCGGGCGGCTTACACCTTCGGCCTGTGGCAGAACACGGCGGACGGCAAACCCGTTTCCTACCTGCGCAACGCCGCCGGCCAGCCGGTCTACGGCGGCGCGATCAACATCGAGGGACGCTCCTTTGCCGCCGTCACCGGCGCCGACTTCGCGCTGACCCGCGAAAGCCTGACGCACTTCATGCACGGCCTGTCCGTCAGGAGCAGGACGCAGGGCAGCTTCGACTGGGAAGTGGCGGCCAGCCTGTACGACTACGACCAGGACAGCAAGCGCCAGAACGGCGCCGCGAACATCCTGCCGGGCGCGGCGAGCGGGGGCGGCGGGACCCTTGCCGACGGCGCCGGCACCGGCTGGAACACGCTGGCCTTCAAGGGCATCTGGCGGCCGGACGGCATCCAGGGCGCGCACGTCGTCGACTTCGGCGTGCAGCAGGACAGCTTCCGGCTCGCCTATCTCACCTCGAACATCGACACCGACTGGATCGCCGGTCCGCCGGCCGCGGTCGCGAGCAGCGTCGGCGGAAGGACGCGGCTGCGCAGCGTGTACGCGCAGGACGCCTGGCGTTTTGCGCCGCGCTGGAAGGCCGTCCTCGGTGGCCGGGCCGAACGCTGGACCGCCTGGCAGGGCCACACCGGCATTGCGGGCACGGCCGCGGGCGACATCCAGTGGCCGGCGCGCAGCCAGTCGCATGTCTCGCCCAAGGCGGCCGTCTCGTGGCAATGGCTGCCCGACACGGCGCTGAAGGCGGCGCTCGGCCGTGCAGTGCGGTTCCCGACGGTCGGCGAGCTGTACGGCGCCACCTCCACGGTGAATGCGCTCTTCATCAACGATCCGGGCCTGAGGCCGGAAAAATCATGGACCACCGAGCTCAGCGCCGAAAAGGACCTGGGCAACGCGCTGGCGCGGCTGACGTTCTTCGCCGAAACCACGCGCGACGCTCTGTACTCGCAGACCAGCTTCGACGCCGCGGCCAACAGGAACATCGGCCGGGTCCAGAACGTGGACCGCATCGTCACGCGGGGCGTCGAGCTGGCGTACAACGGCAACGACGTGCTTGCCCGGGGCCTGGACCTGGGCGGCAGCATCACCTACGCCGACTCGACGATCCGGGCGAACAGCGGCTTCGTCGCCACGCCGGGCGACACCATCGGCAAGCAGCAACCGAACATCCCCAAATGGCGGGCGACCGCGCTGGCCAGTTATCGCTGGAACGACAAGTGGACCACCAGCCTGGGCGCGCGCTACAGCGGCCGGCAGTTCCGCACGCTGGACAACAGCGACGTCAACGGCGCGACCTACCAGGGCGTCAGCAGGTATTTCACCGTCGACGCCCGGGTGCGCTACCAGGTGAACAGGAATGTGAGCGCCGCCTTCGGCATCGAGAACCTGAACAACGACAGATACTGGAACTTCCACCCCTATCCGCAGCGCAGCTACGTGCTGGAAATGAAGGTCGACCTCTAGGAGTCCGCCGCGGCCGAGGCCCGTGCGGCCCTGGGCTCAGGCCTGCAGCGTCTGCGCCCCGGCGCCGCCCTTGTCGCCGGCGTCGCCGTTCAGCAGCAGCAGCGTCACCAGGACGGCGCAGGTGCTGCGGGCGCGCAGCGAATGCTTCTGCTGCGCCGGCAGCACGACGACGTTGCCGGAGCGCAGGCGCCGCACGCCGCCCGGCATCACCACCTCGACTTCCCCTTCGAGGCAGTGGATGGTGCACTCGTCGGCCACATGACGCAGCGGCTGCTCCTGGTGCTCGGCCAGGATCAGGTGCAGCAACTGCAGGCGATCGGTCTTGATCAGGCTGGTGCTGACCTGGCCTTCGAGTTCTTCGCCGAGCGGGCTCACATTGATGACGTCCAGCGGCTGGGCGTGGGGCAGGGCCATCTTCGATCTCCTTCTTGTGCTTGCCCCCCATGATGAAGGAGAAAGCACGGCCCGGGGCGGTTCAGCAACGATTCGTAATCGCGGCCAGCACGTTCTCGGCCGTCGCGGGCGCCTCCATCGACACCAGCTCGCCGGCCGGCTTGGTGGACGCGACCGCGTCGCGCAGCGCCTCCCAGACGCTGATCGCCAGCATGAACGGCGGCTCGCCCACGGCCTTGCTGCCGAACACGTTGTCTTCCGGATTGGCCTCGTGCCAGAGCGCCACCTTGAAGTGCCCCGGAATATCGCCCGTCGCCGGGATCTTGTAGGTGCTGGGCGCATGCGTCGCGAGATAGCCCTTGTCGTTCCACACCAGCTGCTCGGTCGTCAGCCAGCCCATGCCCTGGACGAAGCCGCCCTCGATCTGGCCGATGTCGATCGCCGGATTGATGCTGGTGCCGACGTCGTGCAGGATGTCCACCTTCAGCACCCGGCTCTCGCCGGTGAGCGTGTCGATCGCCACCTCGCTGCAGGCCGCGCCGTAGCTGAAGTAGTAGAACGGCCGGCCGGTCAGCGTCACCTTGTCGTAGTGGATCTTCGGCGTGCGGTAGAACCCGTCGCTCCACAGCTGGATGCGGTTGGCGTAAGCGCCCTTGACCACTTCGTCGAAGCTGCGGGTCGTCCTGGGCGACATCACCTTGCCGTCCTGGAAGCGCACCGCGCCCGCGCCGCAGGAATCGAGGCCGCTGACGAAGGCCGCGAGGTTGTCGCGCACGTTGCGCGCCGCGTACTGCGCCGCGCGGCCGTTCAGGTCCGTGCCGCTCGACGCCGCGGTCGCCGACGCGTTGGGCACCTTGCTGGTGTCGGTCGCGGTGCAGCGCACGCGCTCGAAGGGCACGCCCAGCTCCTGCGCCACGATCTGCGAGATCTTGGTGTTCAGGCCCTGGCCCATTTCGGTGCCGCCGTGGTTCACCTGCACGCTGCCGTCGGTGTAGACGTGGACCAGCGCGCCGGCCTGGTTGAAGAAGGTCGCGGTGAAGCTGATGCCGAACTTGACCGGCGTGATCGCGATGCCGCGCTTGATGACGGGGCTTTCCGCGTTCCACGCGGCGATGGCGGCGCGGCGCTCGCGGTAGTCGCTCGTCGCTTCCAGCCGCGAGATCAGCGGCTCGAGGATGTTGTCCTCCACCTTCATCTGGTAGTGCGTGGTGTTGCGCTCGTCGATGCCGTAGAGGTTTCGCATCCGCACGTCCAGCGGATCGAGGCCCAGCTTGCGCGCGATGTCGCCGAGGATGGCCTCGATCACGATCACGCCCTGCGGCCCGCCGAAACCGCGGAAGGCCGTGTGGCTCTGCGTGTTGGTCTTGCAGCGGTACGAGGCGATCTCGACGTCGCCCAGGAAATACGCGTTGTCGGTGTGGAAGATGGCCCGGTCCGCCACCGGGCCCGACAGGTCGGCCGAGAATCCGCAATTGGCCAGCATCGTGAGCTTGAGCGCCGTGAGCCGGCCGCTGTCGTCGTAGCCCACGCTGTAGTCGTAGGCAAACGGATGGCGCTTGCCCGTGATCATGAAGTCATCGTCGCGGTCCAGGCGCAGCTTGACGGGACGCTTGAACTTGTTCGCCGCCAGCGCCGCCCAGACCGCGAGATGGCCGGCCTGCGTTTCCTTGCCGCCGAAGCCGCCGCCCATGCGCCGGCACTGCACCGTCACCGCGTTGTTCTCCAGCCCGAGCGCGTGGGCAACCCAGTGCTGGACCTCGCCCGGATGCTGGGTGCTGGAATGGATCCACCACTGGTTCTGCTCCAGGGGAAGCGCGTAGGCGACCTGGCCTTCGAGATAGAAGTGCTCCTGGCCGCCGACCTCGAGCCGGCCGGTCAGCGTGTGCCGCGATTTCTGCAGCGCCGTCTCGGGCTCGCCGCGCCGGACGATGACCGGCGGCAGCACATAGCTTTGCGCCGCATGGGCCTGCCGCGGCGTGAGCACGGCGGGCAGGGGCTCGATCTTCAGCTGCACCTTGCGCGCCGCGCGCCGGGCCTGCATCACCGTGTCGGCGACGACGAGACCGACGACCTGGCCGATGTGCTGCACCGTGTCGATGGCGAACACCGGCTCGTCGTGGACATAGGTCGCCAGCACCGGATCGCCGGGGATGTCGCGCGCCAGCACG
>JAQGNJ010000086.1 GCA_028291885.1 Ramlibacter sp.
ATCGGCGAGCTGCAGCAGTCCGACGCCGAACGGCTGGTCGGCCAGGCCATCGACGCCGGGATCAACTTCATCGACACGGCCGATGTTTACGCCGGCGGGGTCTCCGAGCAGATCACCGGCCAGGCGCCGCGTTACGAAGCCTTGCCGGGGTCGACCCCGGCTGCGTTTCGCGCCTTGCGCATGACCTTTTTGACGAGCAACGCGTCCCCCGGAAATAGCGTGAACACGCCCTAATGGTCTGGAGCCCGCTGGCCGGCGGCCTGCTCAGTGGCAAGTACGGGCGCGAGCAGCAGGCCGAAGCCGGCAGTCGCCGCGTCGCCTTCGACTTTCCTCCGGTCGACAAGGAGCGCGCCTGGGACGCGATCGACGCGATGCGGCCGATCGCGCAGGCGCGCGGCACCTCCGTCGCCCAGGTGGCTCTCGCCTGGCTGCTGCACCAGCCGCAGGTCACCAGCGTGATCGTCGGCGCGAAGCGCCCGGAGCAGCTGGCCGACAACATCGGCGCCACCGGCCTGACGCTGGGCGCCGACGAGCTCGCAAGGATCGACGAAGCCAGCCGGCTGCCGCCGAGTATCCCGGCTGGATGTTCGAGCGCCAGGGCGAGCACCGGCGCAGGCAGCTGGACGAAGCGGGCCGCTGAACCGCGGCGACAGGCACGCGGCTTGCCTCCAGCGGTTCCCACTTCCGGAGCCGCCATGGACCGACAGTCGCGTCGCATTTTCCTGAAGGTCAGCGGCGCCGCCGCACTAACGCCCGCCGGCCTGCATGCAGCGGCGCCGGCCGCACCGGCGCACGGCCATGATGCCGCCCGCAGCGCGGCGCCCGGGGCGCAACGGGCGGGCAGCTATCTCTTTTTCAGCGCCGTCGAAGCGGCCTTCGTCGAGCCCGCCGTCGACCGCCTGATCCCGCCGGATGCACTGGGTCCCGGCGCGCGAGAGGCGGGCGTTCCCGAGTTCATGGACCTGCAACTGGCGGGCGCCTGGGGAGCGGGCGAGCGGCTGTACCGCAGCGGCCCCTGGGCGGCCGGCACGCCGTCGCAGGGCTACCAGCTGCCGTTCACGCCCGCCGAGCTGTTCCGCAACGCATTGCGCGGTGTCGCCATGGACTTGCAGCGTGCCGGCAAGGACTTCGCCGGCATGGCCGGGCCGGAGCAGGACGCCTACCTCACCGGCCTGCAGAACGGCGTGCAGGACCTCGAAGGCGTCCCCGCCAGGGTGTTCTTCGAGTCGCTGCTGGCGATGACCGTGGAGGGCTACTTCTGCGATCCGGCCTATGGCGGCAACAAGGGCATGGCGGCCTGGGCGATGATCGGTTTTCCCGGCGCTTACGGCAATTACTACGAGGTGGTCGACCGGCACGGCGTGGCCTTCAACGTGCCGCCGCGCAGCCTGGCGCAGGACGCGGCCGGCCATGTGCAGCCGCTGCCCGTCGCCAGGCCCGCGGCCGGGCCGGGCCAGCGCAAGGGGAGCCGCTGATGGCCGCCACCCGCTTGCCCGAAGTCGATGCCGTGCTGCTGGGCGTCGGCCTGGTCGGCACGATGCTGGGACGCGAACTGACAAAGGCGGGCCTCAAGGTGGTCGGGCTCGAGCGCGGCCAGCCGCGCGCCACGGTGCCGGACTTCCAGGGCCCGCACATGCACGACGAGCTGCGCTATTCGGTCCGCAAGGGGATCATCCAGGACACGGCGCGCGAGACCGTCACCTTGCGCAACAGCGCGAGCCAGACCGCGCTGCCGGTGCGGCGCTTCGAAAGCTTCCTGCCTGGCACCGGCGTCGGCGGGGCGGCCGTGCACTGGAACGGCCAGACCTACCGCTTCCAGGATAGCGACCTGCGCATGCGCACCCGGACCATCGAGCGTTACGGCCAGAAGATGATCGCGCCCGGCATGCTGGTGCAGGACTGGGGCGTGAGCGCCGCCGAGCTCGAACCCTATTTCGACCGCTTCGAGTACCTGATGGGCACCAGCGGCAAGGCCGGGAACCTCAAGGGGACGAAGGTCGCCGGCGGCAACACCTTCGAGGATCCGCGCTCGCGCGAGTACCCGACACCGCCGCAGAAGGAGCCCTACGGCTCGGTGCTGTTCCGCAAGGCCGCGGCCGGCCTGGGCTACCACCCGTTCCCGCAACCGTCGTGCAACCTGAGCTCGGTCTACACCAACCCGGAAGGCATGACGCTGCGCACCTGCATGTTCTGCGGCTTCTGCGAGCGCTACGGCTGCGAACATTACGCCAAGTCCTCGCCGCAGACCGTGCTGCTGCCGGTGCTGCTGCAGGACAAGAACTTCACGCTGCGCACCCAGTGCCAGGTGCTGCGCGTCAACCTGGACAGCGACAGGAAGCGCGCCACCGGCGTCACCTATGTCGACGGCGCCGGCCGCGAGTTCGAGCAGCCGGCGAAGCTGGTGATCGTCGGCATGTTCGCCCTCAACAACGTGCGCCTGCTGCTGCTCTCGGGCATCGGCCAGCCCTACGATCCGGCCAGCGGCAAGGGCGTGGTCGGCCGCAGCTACGCCTACCAGACCACCAGCGGCGTGCAGGCGTTCTTCGACGAGAAGGTGAACATCAACCCGTTCATGCGCTCGGGCGCCTGCGGCACGGTGATCGCCGACTTCGTCAGCGACAACTTCGACCACGGGCCGCTGGGCTTCCTGGGCGGCGCCTACGTCGGCGAGGTGATGAGCCACGGCCGGCCGATCGAGTTCCACCCCACGCCGCCGGGCACGCCCTCCTGGGGTTCGGCCTGGAAGCAGGCCGTGGTGCGCCACTACAACCACACGAGCAACCTCAACATCCACGGCAGTTCGCTGGCCGTCGCCTCCAACTACCTGGACCTGGACCCGACCTACAAGGACGCCTGGGGCCAGCCGCTGCTGCGCATCACCTTCGACTTTCCGGTCAACGACCTGCGGATGTCGGCCTACGTGACCGACAAGGCGATGGGCATCGCGCGCGCCATGGGCGCCCGCCAGGTGACCGGCGCACCGCGCAAGTCGCCGTACACCGTCACGCAGTACCAGACCACGCACAACACCGGCGGGACCGTGATGGGGACCGACCGGTCGACCAGCGTCGTCAACCGCTACCTGCAAAGCTGGGACGTGCCCAACGTGTTCGTGATCGGCGCGTCCAACTTCCCGCAGAACGCGTCGTACAACCCGACCGGCACGCTGGGCGCCCTGGCCTACTGGTCGGCCGACGCGATCGTCGACCGCTACCTGAAGGCGCCGGGGCTGCTGGCATGAACGCGCCACGCGGTCGCAGCCTCGCGCTGCTGGCGCTGCTGGTGCTGCTGACTCTGGCCGGCTGCAACCGCAACGGCGGCACGACCGTCGACACCGCGTCATCGGCCGCATCGGCTGCCTCCGCGCCGGCGCCTGCCGCATCCGCTCCCGCCGCGGCCGCGCCGCCCCTGGTTCCAACCGACGTGCCGCTGGTCGCAGCCGGCGCCAAGGACGATCCGGAGCCGGGCCGCCAGCTCGCCACCAGCGGCGCGCAAGGTGTCGCCGCCTGCGCGGGCTGCCATGGCGCGGCCGGCGAGGGCAACGCGCAAGCCGGTTTTCCCCGGCTCGCGGGCCTGGGCAAGCAGTACCTGGTGCACCAGCTGGAGAGCTACGCGGATGGCAGCCGGGTCAATCCCATCATGCAGCCGATCGCGACCGCGATGACTCCCGCGCAGCGCCAGGCCAGCGCGGTCTTCTACAGCCTCGGCGCGCCGGCGGCGGCGACAGGCGCGACTGGTGCCTCCGCGCCGGCCACTGCGCCGT
>JAQGNJ010000299.1 GCA_028291885.1 Ramlibacter sp.
GGCTGCGACCTGATCATCGAGGCCGTGTTCGAGAACCGCGAGCTGAAGGCGAAGGTCACGCGCGAGGCGGAGCCGCTGCTGGCGCCGGGCGGCTTCTTCGCCAGCAACACGTCCACCTTGCCCATCACTGGCCTGGCGAAGGCGAGTGCGAAGCCGGAGAAATACGTCGGCATCCACTTCTTCAGCCCGGTCGACCGGATGAAGCTGGTGGAGATCATCCGCGGCAAGGCCACCGACGACGAGACGGTGGCGCGGGCCTATGACTACGTGCAGGCCATCGGCAAGATCCCCATCGTGGTCAACGATGCGCGCGGCTTCTTCACCAGCCGGGTGTTCGGCACTTTCGTGATGGAGGGTGCGGCGATGGTTGGTGAAGGCATCCCCGCCGCGGTGGTGGAACAGGCGGGATTGCTGGCCGGCATGCCGGTGGGACCACTGGCCGTGCTGGACGAAACCGCCCTGTCGCTATCGGTGCACGTACTGGACCAGACCCGCGCCGACTTCCGGGCCGACGGCCGCACCTATATCGCGACGCCCGGCGAACTGCTGGTCGAACGCATGGTCAAGGAGTTCGACCGCAACGGCCGCGCGGCCGGCGCCGGCTTCTACGACTATCCCGAGGAGAAAGGCGCGAAGAAATCGCTCTGGCCTCAGCTCAAGACCCTGTTCGAGAAACCGGGCGCGCAGTGGGACATGCAGGAGCTGAAGGACCGCCTGCTGTACCGCCAGGCCGTGGAGACGGCACGCTGCCTGTCCGAAAACGTGCTGACCAGCGTGCACGACGCGAACATCGGCTCGATCTTCGGCATCGGCTTTCCGGCCTGGACCGGCGGCGCCATGCAGTTCATCTACGGCACAGGCATCGACGCGTTCATTGCGCGGGCCGAGGCGCTCGCAGGCAGGCACGGCGCCGGTTTCGTCGTCACGCCCGCGGTCGGGGACGCCATCCGCAAATACCAGCCGGCCTGGTAATCGCACCCATGGGTCTGAGATGACCCTGACGTGTGCGTAGGCGCCTTCCTACCTGATAAAGCGGCGCCCGCCGGGAACCCGGCAATGCCCAGCTTCTTAGCATCGTGGCCAGAACGCCGCTGTCCGGCGGCAAGGAAGTCAGATGTTGTCTCAGAGCACTCTCAGGTCCGTGGTTCAGCCAGCGGTGCCCGCTTTCGACGCGTTGCGGCTGCCGCTACGCGCACTGCTCAAGCGCTGTGCCCCGTCTGCCCGGCGCGAAGGCGATTCCGTCATCTACCTGGGCCAGGGCCAGCCGGTCATCGTCTTTCCGGTGCTCGGTGGCGGGCCGGACAGCACGGCCCCGCTGCGCCGCATCCTCGACGATGCGGGCTTCGTGACCTACGACTGGGGCATGGGCGTGGACACCGGCCCGCGCGACCGCAACCTCAGCCGCTGGCTGCGCGACCTGGAGGAAAGGGTGATCGACGTCGCCGAGGCCGAGGGATCCGCCGTCACCCTGCTCGG
This sequence comes from Ramlibacter sp., assembly GCA_028291885.1. Taxonomy (GTDB): domain Bacteria; phylum Pseudomonadota; class Gammaproteobacteria; order Burkholderiales; family Burkholderiaceae_C; genus Ramlibacter. The sequence continues at coordinate 1,477 of JAQGNJ010000299.1, forward strand.
GTGGAGCCTGAGCGGCATCTACGCCCGCGAGCTGTCCAAGCGGACGAATCCGCTGGTGCGCCAGGTGATCACGCTGGGCACGCCCTTCAATGCCAAGGCCGATGCGCATCTGCGCTGCCCGCTGCTGAAGGTGCTGGAAAGCGGCTACGGCAACCTGGCCGTCAACCTGCGTCACCGGCTGAGCCAGAGTCCACCTGTGCCGTCCACCTCGATCTACAGCAGGAGCGACGGCCTGGTGCCCTGGCAGCTGTGCCTGGAGAAGGAAACGCCGCAATCGGAGAACGTGGAGATCGACGGCGCAACCCACCGCGGGCTGCCGGCCCATCCCAGGGCGCTGGAAGCGATCACGGACCGCCTGGCCCAACCCGAGGGCGAGTGGCGACCGTTCGGCGCGAAGAGCTCGCTCGCTTTCAACTAGCTCTCACCGCATCGGACAGGCGCGGTCGGCCTGCCAGATACTTGACTGAGGCAACGATTTGCGGGAGCATCCGGGCCAGATGCAGGCCCATGCAATTCCCGTCGCCCCCGCGCAGGTCAAGGCCGTGCGCGGTTTCAACCGCTTCTACACGCAGCGCATCGGGGTTCTGGCGCCTTACCTCGGAAGCGACCTGTCGCTGACCGAGGTCCGCGTCCTGTACGAGCTGGCGCACCGCAAACACCCGACCGCCAGCGAACTCGGACGCGACCTGATGCTGGACGCCGGCTATCTGAGCCGGATCCTGCGCCGCTTCCAGTCCCAGGGCTGGCTGGCCCGCACCACCTCCCCCGCCGACGCACGCCAAAGCCTGCTCGAACTCACCCAAGCCGGGCACGAGGCCTTCGCCCCGCTGCAGCAGCGCTCGCGCGACGAAGCGGCGGGTCTGCTGGCGCCGCTGGCAGCGCCCGACCGGACCCGCGTCATCGAGGCGATGAACACCGTCCACCGGCTGCTGGAGGCAGACGCCGTGCCGGCGCCTGCCGTGCAATTGCGCGATCCCCGCCCCGGCGACATGGGCTGGGTCGTGATGCAGCACGGCGAGGTGTACGGCCGCGAGTACGGCTTCGACTGGGAGTTCGAAGCGCTGGTCGCCGACATCGCCGCCGGCTTCGTCAAGAACTTCAAGCCGGGCCGCGACAAGGGCTGGATCGCCGAGATCGCCGGCGAGCGCGTGGGCTCGGTCTTCGTCGTCCAGAAGAGCGCAACGGTGGCGCAGCTGCGGCTCCTGATCCTGGCTGCCGGCGTGCGCGGCCAGGGACTGGGCGCACGGCTGGTCGACGAATGCATCGCTTTCGCGCGCTCGTGCGGCTACCGCAAGATGATGCTGTGGACCAACGGCCACCTGCTGGCGGCGCGCGCCATCTACAAGTCGCGCTGCTTCGAGCTCACCGCGAGCGAAAAATTCCAGGGCTACGGCAGGAAAGACCTCGTCGGAGAGACCTGGGAGCTCAGGCTCTGAACGGCGCCCCGCCCGGGCGGTCCTCCAGGCTCCCCTTGCTGGCCGCGGCGGCTACCGGCGTCCAGGTGGGCGCCGCCATCGTCGCATCCCGCTTCGTGCTTGCCGAGATAGCGCCGCTCACTCTGGCGATGCTGCGCTACGCCATCGGCTTCCTGTGCCTGCTGCCCTTCACCTGGAGCGCGCTGCGCCGTGGAGCGGCGGGCAGCCGGCGCAGCGACTGGGTCGGACGCTCGTGGACGCACGACCTGCTGGCGATGGCGGCCCTGGGCGTCGGCCAGTTCGGCTTGCTGATCGCGCTTCTCAACTACGGCCTTCAGCACGTCGGCTCCGCGCAGGCCGCGGTGATCTTCAGCCTGTTTCCCCTGCTCACGCTCCTGCTCGCCGCAGCGCTCGGGCGCGAGAAGCCGACGCCGGTCCTGCTGCTCGGCGTCCTGCTGTCGGTCGCCGGCGTCGCGCTGTCGCTGCGGCCCAGGCTGGAACTTGCCGGCGCGAGCGGCGGCGGATGGTGGGGCGAACTGGCCGTCGTCGCGGCGGCGTGCACGGGTGCGCTGTGCAGCGTGCTGTACCGGCCCTACCTGCAACGCTATCCCACCGTACCGGTCTCCGCCTTCGCGATGCTTGCGTCGGTCGCCGTGCTTGCGCTGATGGCGCTCACCGAGGCCTGGCCGGCGCGCGTCGGCGCCTTGAGCACGCAGGCCTGGGCCGTGGTCGGCTTCATCGGTTTGTCGAGCGGCCTGGGCTACTTCCTGTGGCTGTATGCGCTCAAGCACGAGTCGCCGACGCGGGTGACCGTGTTCCTGGCGCTCAATCCCGTGACCGCGGCGCTGCTGGGCGCCTGGCTGCTGCACGAGCCGCTCACCGCGTCGGCCGGCGGCGCGACGGCGCTGGTGGCCGCCGGCCTCTGGCTCGCGACGCGGACCGCGCCGCCGCGCCAACGATAATCGGGCGATGAGTTTTCCGCCCGCTGCGCCGGGGCCGGCCGGACCCGAGCCGCGGCCGCGACCCACATCCCTCACCGATCTGTTCGTTTCCTTCACCCTGCTGGCGCTGCAGGGCTTCGGCGGCGTGCTCGCCGTCGTCCAGCGAGAACTGGTCGAGAAGAAGCGCTGGCTGACGCGCGAGGAATTCCTCGAGGAATGGGCGGTTGCGCAGATCATGCCCGGTCCCAACGTCATCAATCTCGCGGTGGTGATCGGCGACCGCTACTTCGGCATCCGCGGCGCCGTCGCCGCCCTGGCGGGCTTGCTCCTGATGCCGCTGGTCGTGGTGCTGGCGCTGGCGCTGATCTACGCCGAGTTCGCCGGCAACCCGCAGGTCGCGAACGCCCTGCGCGGCATGGGCGCCGTTGCTGCGGGCCTGATCACCGCGACCGGGCTGAAGCTGGCGGGCGCGCTCAAGGGCCATCCGCTGGGCATCGCGCTGTGCGCCGTACTCGGCGTCTGCGCCTTTGTCGCCATCGCCTTGCTGCGCCTGCCGCTGGTGACCGTGCTGCTGGGACTGGGCGGCATCTCCTGCGTCCTGACCTGGCGAAAGCTCAGGCCATGACCGCGCTGAGCAGCAGCGACTGGCTGGACCTGTTCGCCCACTTCGCGACGCTCTCGCTTCTGTCCGTGGGCGGCGCGATCACCACGGCCCCGGACATGCATCGCTACCTGGTGGACACCCGGCACTGGCTGACCGACCCGCAGTTCAGCGCCTCGATCGCCATCGCGCAGGCGGCGCCGGGACCGAACGTGCTGTTCGTCGCGCTCATGGGCTGGAACGTCGGCCTGAACGCCGGCGGCCTGCCGCTCGCCGCCCTCGGGCTGGTGGTGGCGATGGTCGGCATCCTGCTGCCCAGCACCACCCTCACCTACATGGCCGCCAAGTGGGGCCAGGCGAACCGCGAACTGCGCGCCGTGCGCGCCTTCAAGCAGGGGATGGCGCCGATCGTGGTCGCCCTTCTCGTCGCAACCGGCTGGATCCTGGCCACCGGCAGCAAGTACGATGTACGCGACTGGCCGCTGTGGCTGGTCACCGGGGTGACGACGCTGATCGTCTGGCGCACCAAGCTGCACCTGTTGTGGCTGCTCGGCGCCGGCGCCGTGCTCGGATGGTTCGGCCTCGTCTGAGCTACTGGTCCAGCAGGTCGCCGCGGTAGAAGCTCCAGGCGCTGCCGTCGTGCAGGTAGAAGTGGCCGTCGGCGCAAAAGTCCTTGCCCGGAAAGAATTCGCGGTAGGCGCGCGGCACCAGCCGCACGAGTTGCTCGTCGCTCAGTTCGTCGAATTCTTCGGGCGTGATCGGTTGGCCGACCCGCAGTCTTCTAGCTTCCATGTTCATTTGCACCACTGCTGCTCGCAGGTCGTGCCCTCCCGGTTGCCTTGCGTGTTCATTCCGGGGCAACTCTGGACGAAGAACTTCGCTTCGGCGCACGAGGTCATCTGCACGCAGGTGTTGCGGCCGTCGCAGGTGAAGAAGACGACGCCCTGGTCACCGCTGCCCGAGGAAGGCAGCGGCTGCTTTCCCGAGCGTTCCACCTCGGCCTTGCCATCGGCCCTGACCTTGGCTTCGTACTTGCCCCAGCCGTACCAGCCCAGGGCTGCAAGAACAAGGATCAAGAGAATGTTCTTCATGCTGCCGCTCCTCCGCGGCCATTGTCCGTCGGCAAGGCCGCAATGCCGCCGTTTCAGGTCCGGATCGGCTCGCGCGCGTAGCTGATCGTCAACAGTTCCCACTGATGCCCGTCCGGCTCGTTCCAGTAGACGATCCTGCCGCCGTGCTGCGTGTCGACTTGCCCGTCGGCGGGTCCGTGCACGCTGCTGCGGTACGGGATGCCTGCCGCCCGGATGCGATCCAGGATGGCATCGAACGCCTGCGGGTCCACCCGGAAGCAGTAGTGGATCCTGGGCACGTCGTCGGTCCACTGGTCGAAATCGAGGGTCAATCCGTCGTTCACGTACACGGGAGCGAAGGGCCCGATGCCGGTTGCGGACCACGGCACGCCCAGCAGCCCGGCGAGCAGCCTGGCCGCAGCCAGCTTGTCGCGGGACGGCACCATCAGGTGGTCGAGATGGATCGCCATGGGCTCGCTCCTCGAGGGGTTGCTGATCTCACGGGCCGTCGCAGGGAAGACCGTCTCGATTGTCTCCCCCGGAAACGACCCCGCCAAGAACCCCGGCGCGAGTGCGGACGCCCGATCACGCGGCCGATAATCGCCGCATGACCGAACTGCCCGCTCCCCAACTCCAGTTTTTCGCCGACCTCGCCGTGCGGGTCGACAAGCCGCAGGAGGTCGGACGCTCGGCGCGCGGGCTGCGGCGGCTGATCCCGATCCTGGGGGGCGAAGCAAGCGGCGACGGCTGGCGCGCGCGCGTGCTGCCCGGCGGCGCGGACTTCCAGCTGGTGATCACCGACACCCTGGCCGAACTCGACGCGCGCTACTGCCTCGAGACCGACGCCGGCGAGCTGATCTATGTGCAGAACCGCGCGATCCGCTCCGGCCCGCCCGAGCTGATGGCCAGGCTGGTGCGGGGCGAGCCGGTCGACCCGTCGCGGATCTACTTTCGCTGCAGCCCGAGCTTCGAAACCGCCTCGCCATCGCTGCAGTGGATCACCGAGCGCATGTTCGTCGGCGCCGGCGCGCGCCATCCCGACCAGGTGGTGATGCGCTTCTGGCAGCTGGCCTGACGCCGGCCGCTCCGGGTCACAATGAGGGCTGATTTTTTTGCTGGAAAACTGACATGGATTACCGCACCCTCGGCCGTTCGCCGCTGAAGGTTTCGCCGATCTGCCTGGGCGGCAACGTGTTCGGCTGGACCGTCGACGAACGCACCTCCTTCTCGATCCTCGATGCCTGGCTGGACGCCGGATTCAACTTCGTCGACACGGCGGACGTCTACTCGCGCTGGGTTCCCGGCCACACGGGCGGCGAGTCGGAAACGATCATCGGCAAGTGGCTCAAGGCCGGCGGCAAGCGCGACCGGGTGATCATCGCCACCAAGGTCGGCATGGACATGGGCGACGGCAAGGTCGGACTCAAACCGGCTTACATCCGCCAGGCCGTCGAGGATTCGCTGCGCCGCTTGCAGACCGACCGCATCGACCTGTACCAGGCGCACCAGGACGACGAGTCCACGCCGCTGGAAGAGACGCTGGAAGCCTTCGGCGCGCTGGTCAAGCAAGGCAAGGTCCGCGTGATCGGCGCCTCCAACTACAGCGCGCCCAGGCTGAACGAGGCGCTGGAGATCAGCCGCAAGCACGGGCTGCCGCGCTACGAAAGCCTGCAGCCGCTCTATAACCTGTACGACCGCGCCGTCTTCGAGCAGGAGCTGGAGCCGCTCTGCCGCCGGCACAACGTCGGCGTCATGAATTTCTATGCGCTCGCCGCCGGCTTCCTCACCGGCAAGTACCGCTCGCCGGCCGACACGGCCAAAAGCGCCCGCGGCGAAAAGACGGTGGAGAAGTACCTGAACCCGCGCGGCCTGCGCATCCTGTCCGCGCTGGACACCGTGGCGGCCCGCACCCGCAGCAAGCCGGGCCAGGTCGCGATCGCCTGGCTGCTGGCGCGGCCCAGCGTCACGGCGCCGATCGCCAGTGCATCGTCGCTGGCGCAACTCGCGGAAATCGAGGCCGCCCTGCGCATCAAGGTCTCGGCCGAGGACATCAGGCTGCTGGACCAGGCTAGCGCGCAGTAGCCGCCAGCAGCTGCGGCAGCAGTTGCGCCGCCGGAGCTCGCAGCACGGCGTCGGCCACCTCGTCGAGGTCCGTGGGGCCGGTGTTGACGATCACCACCTTGCCGGGAGCGCGGCGGGCCAGGCCGGCGGCCGGATAGACGACGCCGGAGGTGCCGACCACCAGCATCAGGTCGCAATGGGCCGCGGCGTTCTGGGCGGCTCCCAGCGCAGCCGGCGGCAGCGCCTCCCCGAACCAGACCACGGCCGGCCGGCGCAGGTTGCCGCAGACGCTGCAGGACGGCGGCGTGCCCGCCTGGACGTCGTCCTCCCTGCAGCAGTTGCGCGGCAGGTCCAGCCAGCTGTCCGCCGCGATGTTGCCGTGCAGCGCCAGCACGCCCGTGCTGCCGGCCCGCTGGTGCAGGCCGTCGACATTCTGCGTGACCAGCGTCAGCCGGCCCGGATGGCGCTGCTGGAAGTCCGCCAGCGCGCGGTGGCCGGCGTTCGGTTCCACCTTTGCGATCGCCTCGCGGCGTGAGGCGTACCAGTTCCACACCAGGGCCGGATTGGCGCGGAAAGCCTCTTCGGTGGCCAGCTGCGCGGGATCGAACTTCGCCCACAGGCCGGTCAGCGCGTCGCGGAAGGTCGGCACGCCCGACTCGGCGCTCATCCCGGCGCCGGTGAGAACGGCGATCCGCCGCGCCGACCCGATCCAGCCGCGGACCTCGTCGTTCATGAGCGCTGGCGCAGCGCCTCGTACAGGCAGATGCCGCTGGCCACCGAGACGTTCAGGCTTTCGACCGCGCCGCGCATCGGGATGCTTGCCAGCGCGTCGCAGGTCTTGCGGGTGAGCTGGCGCATGCCGGCCCCTTCCGCTCCGAGCACCAGCGCCACCGCAACCTTGAGGTCGGTCTGGTAGATGGTGTTGGGCGCGTCGTCGCTGGCGCCGATGCACCAGATGCTGCGCTCCTTGAGCTCGCCCATCGTGCGCGCCAGGTTGGTGACCATGAAATACGGAACCGTCTCCGCCGCGCCGCTGGCCACCTTGGCGACCGTGGCATTGATGCCGGCGGCGTGGTCCTTGGGCGCGATCACGGCGTGGGCGCCGGCGCCGTCCGCCACCCGCAGGCAGGCGCCCAGGTTGTGCGGATCGGTGACGCCGTCGAGCACCAGCAGCAGCGGCGGTCCTTCGACGGCATCGAGCAGGTCGTCGAGCGAATGGACCTGCGGCAGCGCCTCCACCCGGGCGGCCACGCCCTGGTGGCCATGGCTGCCGGCCAGCTTGGCCAGGCGCATCGCATCGGCCTCGATCAGGCGCACGCCGGCCTCGGTGGCGCGGTCGATGAACTGCCGCATCCGCGCGTCGCGGCGGGTCGGCTCGTAGTAGATCTCGACGATGGAGCGGGGGGTCGTCTTCAGGCGGACACCGACCGCGTGGAAACCGAACAGGACTTTGGGAGCGGACATCTACCCGATTATCCCCGGCCGGCTTTCTGCCACCTCCTGTATAAAATAGTTTGCAATGCCGGCGACTCCCCTCCCCCTGTGTGCGGTCATGTTGCTGGACTTCACGGTCCCGCCGCAAACACCACCTGTCGATGCCGGCGTGCTCAAGAAACGGGTCCACGGCCTGCTGGGGAAGGCATTGCGGGGACTGCCGCAAGACACCCGCCTGGCGGTCGAATCGGGCGCCTCCGCCGTGGTCTGCTTCGTCGGCGATCCGCAGGACGCGCTGCACGCAGCGCTGGTGCTGCGCGACCAGGTGTCGCAGCGCTATGCGGGCCGGCTCGCCGTGCGGGTCGCACTGGAGATGGGAACGGTGCAAGTGGAGGTCGACGCGCAGGAGCAGCTGCGGGTCACGGGCGACGGTGTGCGCAGCGCCGCCAGGGTCAGGGACCGGGCCCAGCCGAACGAACTGCTGGTCTCCCACAGCTATCACCAGCTGCTCTCGCACCTCGATCCCGCCATCGCCGGCCGCTTCGTCGACCAGCGACCGGGCGAGCCGCAGCCGGTCAAGCTGTACGCCGCGCCGGTGGCGCCCGTCAGCACCCTGCCCGAACCGGCCCCGCCGCGCCTCGTGACGCAGCCCGCGCCGCTGCTCGACGGCAGCGTGCTCGATCCGGGCGTGGTGCGGGAGATCGAGGAGGAACTGCGCGGTTCGATCGGGCCGATGGCCGCGACGCTGGTGCGCAAGATCGGCCGCCGCGCCGCCAGCGCCCAGGAACTGCGCGACGCGCTGGCCGTCGCCATCGCCAATCCCGAGGCGCGCAAGCTGTTCCAGACTGCGCCACTGTTGCCGCCCGGACCGCGTCCTGGCGAGCGCCGCTCGGCGCCGGCGCACGACTCGCGCTCCGGCGCGACCCGCCAGGTCGACATCGCGCCGCCCGAACTGGCCATCATCGAAGGCACGCTGGGGCGTTTCATCGGGCCGCTGGCGCAGCCGCTGGTGCGCCGTGAAATCGAGCTGTGCGTGGGATTCGCGGATCTGGTCGCCGCGCTGACCGAAGGCATCGCGCACCCGCAGCAGCGCCAGCTGTTCCTGCAGGCGCTGCGGCGTGCGCTGCCGGCGCGCCGCGTGCCCGACTGAGCCGCGCGATCAGTCGATCCGCGCGCCCGAGGCCTTCACCACCCGCGCCCACTTCTGGATGTCGTCCTGCAGGATGCGGCCGAACTGCTCCGGCTGGGTGATGTAGGGATCCGCGCCCAGGCCGGCGAACTTCTCGAGCACGTCCTTGTCGCGCAGCAATTCCCCGATGTCGGAGTTCATCTTCTTCACGATCGCCGGCGGCGTCCCTGCCGGAGCCAGCAGCCCGAACCAGGGGCTCAGCTCCAAGCCGCCGATGCCGGATTCGGCGAAGGTCGCGACATTCGGAAAGGTCGCCGAACGCTTGTCGCCGGTCACCGCCAGCGCGCGCAGCTTGTCGCCGCGGATGTGGCCGGCCACCGACGGCAGGCTGGTGAACGTCATCTGGATCTGGCCGCTGATGGTGTCGGTGAGCGCGCCGGCCGCGCCCTTGTACGGGACGTGGACCAGCTTCGTGCCCTGGTTCATGTTGACCATCTCGCCCAGCAGGTGGTTCAGCGACCCGTTGCCGGCGGAGCCGAAATTCACGGTGCCGGGATGGGCCTTGACGTAGGGCACCAGTTCGCCCGCGGTCTTGACCGGGAAGTTCTGGTTCACCACCAGCGCGAACGGAACCGTCGCCAGCGTCGCCACCGGGGCGAAGTCCTTGTACGGCTCGTAGGTCAGGCTCTTGTAGATGCTGCCGTTGATGGCCTGCGTGCCGACGTAGCTCATGAGAAGCGTGTAGCCGTCCGCCGGCGACTTGGCGACGAAATCGGTGCCGACGTTGCCGCCCGCGCCCGCCCTGTTCTCCACCACCACCGGCTGGCCCCAGCGCTCGGACAGCTTCTGCCCGATGATGCGCGCCAGCGCGTCCGAGGCGCCGCCCGGTGTCTGCGGCACGACGATCTTCACCGGCTTGGTGGGGAATGCCTGCCCCGGGCTGGTCGAAGCGGCCTGGGCGGCCGCATTGCCGGTTGCGGCAAGTGCCGCAAAGCCGAGCGCGAGCGCGCCGACGAATCGATGGTTCACCAACATGGATGTCTCCTGGGATTGTTCTGGAAAGCAGCCGCGCGTCAGCGGCTGATGCGACCGGCCTCGATGGTAATACGGTGCTCGCAGCGGGCCGCGATGCCGTTGTCGTGCGTCACCAGGACCAGCGTCGTCCCGAGCTCGCGGTTGAGGTCGAACATCAGCGCCATCACCGTCTCGCCGGTGGCGAAGTCGAGGCTGCCGGTGGGCTCGTCGGCCAGCAGCACGGCCGGCTGCACGACGAAGGCGCGGGCCAGCGCGACCCGCTGCTGCTCGCCCCCGGAAAGCACCTTGGGATAGTGTCCCAGGCGCTGCGCCAGCCCGACCCGGGCCAGCATCTCGGCCGCGGCCTTGCGCGAGTCGCGCCGGCCCGCCAGCTCCAGCGGCAGCATCACGTTTTCCAGGGCCGTGAGATTGCCCAACAGCTGGAAGCTCTGGAACACGAAGCCGACCTTGCGCGCCCGCAGCGCGGCGCGATCGTCCTCGTCGATGGCGAACAGGTCCTGGCCGGCGAGCCTGACCGTGCCGCTGGTCGGCGTGTCGAGGCCGGCGATGATGGACAGCAGGGTGCTCTTGCCGGAGCCGGAGGCGCCGACGATGGCCGCAGTCTCCCTGGCCGCCAGCGTGAAATCGATATCACGCAAAATGTCGAGGGTGCCGGTCGAGTCTGTGACGGACTTGTGGACGTGCTCGACGGAGATGATGGGATCAGACATGGTTTTTCGTGGTGATTGGACGCGCCGCAGCTGGATCGCGGCGGCTTTTGCAGTCGGTGCGCTGGCCGCTTCGACAAGCTCGGGACAAGCCTTCGCGGCGGGTGACAGGCGCATCCTCGTGCTGGGCGACTCGCTGAGCGCCGAGTATGGCCTGAAGCGCGGAAGCGGGTGGGTCGCGCTGCTGGAAAACCGGCTCGCCGCCGAGAAAATCCCCGCCCGGGTGGTCAATGCCAGCGTGAGCGGCGAGACGACGTCGGGCGGCCGCTCGCGCCTGCCGGCCCTGTTGACGCAGCACAAGCCCGACGTCGTGGTGATCGAGCTGGGCGCGAACGACGCGCTGCGCGGCCTGCCCCTGGACATGACCGAAGGCAACCTGTCGCAGATGACGCAGGCGGCGCAGAAATCCGGCGCCAAGGTGCTGCTGGTCGGCATGCAGGTGCCGCCGAACTACGGCACTGCCTACACCGACCGCTTCGCCGGCCTGTTCGGCAACGTCGCCAGGGCCAACAAGGCGGCGCTGGCGCCCTTCTTCCTCAAGGGCGTGGCCGACGTCGACGATCCGGCGCGGATGTTCCAGGCCGACCGCATCCACCCCAGGGCCGAGGCCCATCCGCAGATGCTCGCCAACGTCTGGCCGGAACTGAAGAAACTGGTCCAGTGACAGTGCAAGCGATTCCCGCGGCCGACGCCATCGCGCGCCTGGCAGATTTCAGCGCCGTCATCGATGCCCGCAGCGAAGGCGAATTCGCCGAAGACCACCTGCCCGACGCGCGCAACTGGCCGACGCTGAACGACGATGAGCGGCACCGGATCGGCACGATCTACGCGCAGGTCAATCCGTTCGAGGCCAAGAAACGCGGAGCGGCCCTGGCCGCGGCCAACATCGCGCGCCACATCGAGCGCGAGCTGATCGAGGCGCCCAAGAGCTGGCAGCCGCTTGTCTATTGCTGGCGCGGCGGCAAGCGCAGCGGCTCGCTGGCCCTGGTGCTGGACCAGATCGGCTTCAAGGTCTCGGTGATCGAGGGCGGCTACAAGGCCTTTCGCGCCGCGGTGCTGGTCGATTTGCCGCGGCAGGCGCAGCGCCACCAATACCGCGTGATCTGCGGCCCGACCGGCTCGGGCAAGACCCGGCTGCTGCAGGCGCTGGAGCAGGCCGGCGCCCAGGTGCTGGACCTGGAGGACCTGGCCAATCACCGCAGCTCGGTGCTGGGCCTGGTCCCCGGCCAGGTGCAACCGACGCAAAAGCGCTTCGACACGCTGGTCTGGGACAAGCTGCGGCGCTTCGATCCGGCGCGGCCGGTCTACATCGAGAGCGAGAGCAAGAAGGTCGGCAACCTCGCCGTGCCGGGCTCGCTGATCGAGGCGATGCGCGCCAGTCCCTGCCTGCGGCTGGAGCTGCCCGACGACGAGCGCGTCAAGCTGCTGCTGGAGGACTACGCCTTCTTCGTCAGCGACCCGGCGCTGTTCTGCGAACGGCTGGACGCGCTCGTGACGCTGCGCGGCCGCGAGGTGGTGCAAGGCTGGCAGGCGCAGGTGCGGGCCGGCGACTTCGAGCCGGTGGTGCGCGAGTTGCTGGTCAAGCACTACGACCCGGGCTATGCCGCGTCGATCGAGCGCAATTTCAGGCAGTACGCAAGCGCTGGAACGATCGCGCCGGCGGATCGCTCGGCCCAGGCGATGGCCGCGCTGGCGCGCGACATCATTGCCGCGCGAGCGGCGGCAGTGGGCTGACGCCCTCGGGATCGCGCAACGACCGGGCGCCCGCGCCAGGACGGGCGGGGCCCGCCGGGCCGGATTCGATGGTGGTCGCGATGGGCGTCATCGCGAAATGAACGGCATCCACGGTGTCGTCCTGCGACGCGACGGCTTGCGATCAGCCTTGCGTCGGTGTGCCGCCGGCGGGCGGCGCGGCGCCGCCTTCGCTGCCGTCCTCCGGAGCGCCCTCGCCTTCCGGCGCGCCGGTCTTGCGCTCGCTCTTGGCCTTGAGCTTGTCTTCCTTCTTGCGCTTCTTGGCCAGCTCCTTCTGCCGCTTCTCGTATCCGTAATTTGGTGTGGCCACAGGCTGTTCCGTTGAGTTACTCAGATGGGAGCACTGTAAGCCATCTGCACACCGGTTGGAAAACGCGGCCGGCTCAAGCCAGCGACAGCACTTCGACGCCGGCCAGGGTGGCTGTGCCCGCGCTCAGCGGGGCGTTGCGGCCAGTGACCACCTGCCTGGCCAGGCCTTCGAGCAGGGGCGCCGAACAGGCGACCCGCCACTTCGAATCGCGCGCGAACTGCTGCAGCGCCATCGCGGCCGGCGCGGTGTCGCCGGTCAGCACGCTGCCGGCGTCGCCATGCAGTGGATCGGTCACGTGCACCAGGGTGGCGGGCCCGGTGTGGAGCGCAACCGTCATGCCGCTGTCGCCCGTGCCGGCCTTGACCAGCGCCAGCGCCCCGCGCAAGGCCCGCACGCGGAAAGCCGCATAGTCCGCGTCGGGCACCGGCACGAACACCGCCAGCAGGCTGTCGCCTTGCGGCACAAGGTGGCGGGCGCCGAAGAGATAGAGCGTATCGCGGGCGTTCTGGTAGCCCTGGCGCACCGCGGCGGCCAGGTCCTCGCTGGCGGCCTGCTTTGCCAGGATGGCGGAAAACAGGTCCACCGCCAGCACGATGCTGTCCGGATACTCCAGCGCCTCGTTGTAGCGGCCGCTGTCGTCCCAGCGGCTGTTGAGCTCCTTGAACAGGCGCTGCTCGTACAGGTTGGCCAGCGACTGCTTCTGCCCTTCCAGGGCCGCGAGGAACTTGTCCTTGATCTCGCCGACGATCTCCTCGCGCCGCGCCTTGCGCCGCGACAGCAGCGCCGTGACCGACTCGCGAAGCTCGCCGGCGTTGAGCGGCTTGGTCAGGTAGTCGTCGGCGCCGGAGGTCATGCCGACCCGGACCTGGGCCCGCTCGCCCATGCTGGTGAGCATGATCACCGGCACCTCGGACAGGCCCGCCTCCAGGCGCAGCGTCGTCACGAGCTGGTAGCCGTTCATGCCGGGCATGACGACGTCGCACACGATCAGGTCCGGCTTCGACTGGCGCGCCATCTCCAGCCCCTGCTCGCCGTCGACGGCCCACAGGACGCGATGGCCGCCCCGCTGCAGGATGCCGACGACGGCCAGCCGCTGGATCGGGTCGTCCTCGATGACGAGGATCGAGGCCGGGCCCTTGTCGGAGGCCGATGGAACCAGTGGAGTGCTCATGGGGATCGGTCCTCGGTAGTGGCTTTGCTCGCCAGCAGGAAATCTCGAAAGGCGGACTGGAGACCAGCCGCCATTTGCGCCGTGTCGCGCAGCTTGCTCTCGCGCGCCTGCTGCTCGAACTCGCGCGCGAGTCCGGCCAGCAGCTCGGCGCCGATCATCGCCGCGGAACCGGCCAGCGAATGCAGGTGGCGGTGGGCCGTGGTGGCGTCGCCGCCGTCCAGCGCCCGAGCGGCCTGGTCGATCAGCTGCGGCGCCAGCACGACGAACGAGTCCAGCACCTGCCCGAACAGCTCGGTGTCGCCGTCCAGCCGGTCCAGCGCCTTCTGCCGGGCGAACACCGCTTCGGCCAGCGGCGCCAGCCAGCGGTCCAGCATCCGCGTCAGCTGCGCCGCGTCCATCGGCTTGGACAGGAAGTCGTCCATGCCGGCGGCGAGGCACTTCTGGCGCTGTTCGCCCGAAACGTTGGCCGTGACCGCGATGATGGGCAGGCGGTGGCCGCCGGCCCGCAGCCGGGAGGACGCCTCGTAGCCGTCCATCACGGGCATGCGGCAGTCCATCAGGATCAGGTCGAAGCGTTCCCGCGCGACGGCATCGAGCACCTGCTGGCCGTGTTCGGCGAGCGTGACGTCCATGTAGCCGGCCAGCTTGAGCATGCCCCGCACGACGATCTGGTTGGTGGCGTTGTCCTCCGCCACCAGGATGCGTTCGCTGCGCAACTCGCGTGCACGACGCGCACTCGTTTCGGCCGCAACGGCGCGCTGCCCCTGCCCCGCCGGCTGCGCTGCCGGCCCGAACGGCAGCACGCAGCGGAACGCGGCACCGCGCCCCGGCTCGCTTTGCAGGTCGATGCTGCCGCCCATCTGTTCGCACAGCTGCTTGACGATCGCCAGGCCCAGGCCGGTGCCGCCGTACTCGCGCGTGGTGGAGCTGTCGGCCTGGAAGAAGCGGTGGAACAGGTCCTGCTGCACCTCGGGCGGGATGCCGATGCCGGTGTCGTGCACGGTGAAGGCGAGCATCGGCCGGTTGCCGGTCGCGGCGGCCGGCTCGATGGCCAGTCCGACCCGTCCCGCCTCGGTGAACTTCAGTGCGTTGCCCAGGAGGTTGTTGAGCACATGGCGCAGCCGGCCGGGGTCGCCGACGACGGCCGCCGGAACGGCCGGATCGAGCCGCAGCTCGAAGCCCAGCCCCTTGTCCCGGGCACGCAGGCCGTACAGGTCGCCGAGTTCGCGCGCCAGGTCCGCCACGTTGAACTCGACGTGCTCGAATTCCATCCGCCCGGACTCGATCTTGCCCAGGTCCAGCAGGTCGTTGATCAGGCCGAGCAGCGACTGGGCGCTGGAGTGGGCGAGCTCCACGTAGCGCCTCTGCTGCGGCTGCAGCGCGTCCTCCAGCAGCAGCTGGGTCATTCCCAGCACGCCGTTCAGGGGCGTGCGGATCTCGTGGTTCACCGTGTCCAGGAAATCGGTCTTGGCCCGGTTCGCCGCCTCGGCTGCCTCCTTGGCGCGCTTCAATTCCGCCTCGAAACGGTGACGGGCCGTCACGTCGCGGCAGCTCCAGACCCGCCCGGTGACGCCGCCTTCCAGCGCCACGCCGCGGCCGTAAAGTTCGATCACCCGGCCGTCCTTGAACTGCAGCACGTCGAAGGACTCGGTCGCGGCATCGCCATACAGCGTCTGGATGCGCTGCGCGTAGGCCTCGGGCTCCGTCATCTGGTCCGCGACCAGCTGGCTCCAGACTTCCCGTGGCGCGCCCCGCAGATCGTCGGGGATCCGCAGGAATTCCAGCAGCCGGCGGTTGTACAGCAAAGTCTCGCGGTCGCCGCCCAGCACCAGGATGCCGTCGGCGGTCGAGTCCAGCGTGGCGCGGTTGATGGCGGCCGCGCGGGCCAGCTCCAGCTCCGCCAGCTTTCGCGCCGTGATGTCCTGGTTGGTGCCGCTGGCCCGCAGAGCCCGGCCAGCCGCGTCCCGCCTGGACACCCGCCCCTGGCTGTGGAGCCACATGGTGCTGCCGTCGTCGCGCTGCACCTGGTGCTCGACGTCGTACTGTTCGGTCGATCCGTCCAGCATCGCCGAGAGCGCAGCCTGGATCCGTTCCTGGTCGTGCAGCGGGACCCTGCGGACCAGCTCGCTGACCGGCGTGACGGTCACCTGGCGCGGACTGCCCATCAGCTCGGCCCAGTTCTCGGACAGGTAGGCCAGGCCGCTTTCCAGGTCCAGGTCCCACAGCGCCAGCCGCGAGGCATTCATGGCGCGCTTTTGCCGCTCCTCGCTTTCGCGCAGGGCCTCGCGCGCGAGCTGCTGCTCGGTAATGTCCTGCAAGGTGCCCACCAGCCGGACGGCGCGGCCGCCTTCGAATTCCGGCACCCCGACGGACCGCACCCACACCTGTCGGCCCGTGGCCGTCACCATCGGCAGCTCCAGCTGCCACGCCTTGCCGCTGCGCAGCGAGCGGCGGACGGCCCCCAGCAGCGCGCGCTGGGCCTGCTCGCCGAAAAAGCGCAGGTGTTCGCTGAATCCGGCCTGGTGGCCCGGCTCCAGGTCGTAGATGCGGCAGTTCTGGTCCGTCCACTTCACGCTGCGGCTGACGAGGTCGGCCTCCCAGCCGCCCACGCCGCTGAGCCGCTCCGCCCGCTCCAGGAACCGGTGGTCCAGCCGCAGCTGCTGCTCCACCTGCTTGTGCCGGGTGATGTCGCCGGCGACGCCGACAAAGCCCGGCCGCGGCGGCTGGCCCCAGACCGCCGGCCGCGCCTCCATCCGCACGTGGGCCGGTTCGTCGCCGTCCTGCGCCGGCAGCACCCGGAACTCCATGTCGAAAGGCACGCCCGCGGCGACCGCGGCCTGCCAGGAGCGCTGGACCTGCTCGCGGTCTTCCGGATGGACCGATGCCAGCCAGCCGCTGCCCAGGGCGCTCCGGGCGTCGGTGCCCAGCAGGGTCTGCCATCTGCCGCTGGCTTGCACCAGCGCGCCGGCCGCGTCGGCCTGGAACACGCCCAGCGGCGAAGCGTAGGAGATCGCCTCGAACACCGCCTGGTCGCGCATCGTGCTCATGCCGACGCCAGCCGGCCCAGGGCCTGCTCGAGGTCGGCGCGCAGATCCTCCAGCGCTTCCAGGCCGACCGAGAACCGGACCGGCACGCCGCGCTGGGTCCAGGTGCCCAGGGCGGCGCTGCGCATCGTTTGCATGTCGTAGGGCACGACCAGGCTCAGCGGCCCTCCCCAGGAAAAGCCCAGCTTGAACAGGCGCAGCGCGTCGCAGAAGGCGTCCACCTGGGCCGGGCTGTAGCGCTCGTGGAAAACGACGGAGAACAGGCCGGCCGCGAGGCCCTCGTCGCCCGCGTTCCCGCCGCTGCACAGCGCCTTCCAGTGCTGGTGCCCGGGTGCGCCCTCGAAAGCCGGGTGCAGCAGCTGCGCGATCTCCGGACGCTGCCCCAGCCAGCCGGCCAGTTCGCGTGCGGCCTTGTCGTGCGCCCGGTAGCGCAGCGGCATGCTGGGCAGGGAACGCAGCACGGTCTCCGCGTCGTTGGCGCCGACGCCCAGGCCCAGGCGCATGTGGGCCAGCTTGATCTTCAGGTGCAGCGCGTCGTCGCGCGTGACGATGCTTCCCATCAGCACGTCGCCGCCGCCGCTGGGGTACTTGGTCAGGGCCTGGATGACGATGTCGGCGCCGCTGCCGGCAACGCGGCGCTCGCCCTGGCCGAGGTCGAAGCCGTTGAAGGCCAGGCCCGCGCCCCAGGTGTTGTCCAGCGCCGTGATCACGCCGCGCTCGCGGCAGATCTGCGCCAGGTGCGCGAGCGGCGGGAATTCCATGCTCACCGAGCCCGGCGCCTCGAGCCACACGAGCCTGGTTTTCGGGCCGATCCGCGCCTGCAGGTCGGCCGGCTTCATCGGGTCGTACAGCTGCGAGGTGATGCCCCAGTTCTTCAGCTCGCCCTCGGCCAGCGCCTTGCCGGGGCCGTAAGCGTTGTCGGGCAGCAGCATTTCGTCGCCCGCGGACAGCAGCGCCATGTCGACGGCGGCGATCGCCGCCAGTCCGCTGGGCACGAGCAGGCAGTGCCTTCCCCCTTCCAGCGTCGCGATCTTCTCCTCCAGCAGGAAGGTGGTCGGCGTGCCGTGCAGGCCGTAGGTGTAGCCGTCCTTGTCCTTCCAGTTGCGCGCGCGCAGCGCGGCGACATTGGGGAAGATGACGGTGGAGGCCTTGAAGACGCCCGGCTGCGGAGCGCTGAAACCGGGGGGCGGCGTATAGGGATGGTGGATCAGTTCGGTCGCGAGATGACTCATGGGGTCATGGTAGCGCTGGGGCGGGCGCTGCGGGCTCACTTGCGCGCAAACAAGGGTTGTTCGAAATGGGCGACCCGGGTCGGCCGCCCGAACAGGCAGACCTCCCGGAACTGGTACAGCACGGCGGCCGTGGGCGCGGCGATCGCGCGCTCGCCGACCGGCATGCGCAGCACCGGATGCTCGCTGCCTTCCAGCGTTTCCAGCAAGGGAGCATCGGCGCGCAGGAACTCGCTCATCGGAATGCGGTGGATGCTCGCGACCTCGGCGGGATTGGGCGTGAGTTCGGCCGCGCGGCCGGCCCAGACCACGACCGGGGTGATGACGAAGCCGGAGCGGCTGGTGAAGTCGTCCAGCCGTCCGAGCACGGCGCAGGGGTCCAGCAGGAGGCCGACTTCTTCGGCCATTTCGCGCAACGCCGCCTGCTCCGGCGATTCGCCCGGATCGACACGGCCGCCGGGCAAGGCCCATTGGCCGGGGTGGTTGCCCAGGCCCGCGGCGCGACGCGTCAGGATCAGCGCCGCGCGTGTGCTCCATCGGGGCGGTGCTGCGATGCCGGGCAGGTCCGCGCCCGTTCCTTCCTCGGTGATGGCGACCGCCACGGCGGCGGGCCGATGGGCGCCCGGGCCCGCCGCATGCACGGCGAAATCGCGCAGATTGGTTTCGACCAGCTCGCGCAGTCGCGAGCCGAACTGGAGATCGCGGGAAATGTCCAAGGCCATGGTCGCCGCAAGTTTGCCTGAGCGCCGGGCGCTCACAGTTGGACACATCAGCAACAACCTCGACCGGCGTGCCGACCGGCTGGTTCATAGAATCGGCCGGGTGAAAACCGAATCCATGGAAGACACGTTCACGCTCTGGCGCCGTTCGTACAAGAAGTTGCGGGTGCTGGAGAGCGAACTGGTCAGCAAGTCGCGTTCGGGCGAGGACCCGGCCATCATCGCCCGCATGTACGAGAAGGTCGAAGCCCTGCGGTCGGCCACCTCGGACCTGTTCCACCTGGCGCAGACCGCCGGCATGGCCAACCAGATCCCGGTGACCCGGCTCACGGCGGTGAGCATGACGACGACGCCGTCGGAATTCGGCGCGCTGCACGGCTGACGCCGCGTCGGCAACTCCTGCAACCGGCGCGCGAGGGCCGCGGCTCACCCGATCGGACGATGTGCACGCCCCCGGCGCGCGCCAGACTGCCCTCCTTTGCGAAGGAGATGCCATGAGTGCCGTTCTTTCACCGGGCCCGGATGCGGCAATGCCGCGCGACCTTGCGCGTCCGCTGCCCGACGCCGCCATGCAGGCCTTGTGCTGGAGCCTGATCGTCGCGCTCGCCGTCGCGTCGGCGCTGCTGATCCGGGGCGTGGAGCTGTTCGATGCGCCGGTGGGCCTGCCGCTGGCCTCCGCCGCGGCGCACCAGCAAGTCATCGTCATTGCGGCGCCCGCGCAGAGCGACCCGTTCTACCAGCAGAAGCTGGACGCGAGATTCGAGGAACTGCCGGCGCAGTTCTAGGCGATCACCGACCCGTCGCCGGGGCGGTTTCCCGCAGCCGCGACGGGGCTGCGCCCGGAGCGCCTCAGACTTTCCACTTCTCCAGCAGCTTCTGCGCGCCCATGCTGTCGTAGGTCTCGAAGGGCTGGTGGATCCACGGGTTGGTGGGAAGGAATTCGACCGAGTAATCGGGCTGGAAGCTCGACAGGCCCTTGGTCCAGAGCACCGCGCTGCGCAACTCGCTGATCGGCTCGTAGTTGTTGCGAAGCATGTCGATCACCGCGTGCAGCGTCTTGCCCGAATCGGCCAGGTCGTCCACCAGCAGCACCTTGCCGGCGATCTCGCCCTTGGGCGTCGTGATGTAGCGGGCGATGTCCAGGTGGCCCTGGCGCATGCCGGCATCGGCGCGGTAGGAGCTGGTCGACATGATCGCCAGGGGCTTGTCGAAGATCCGCGAGAGGATGTCGCCGGGCCGCATCCCGCCGCGCGCCAGGCACAGGATGGTGTCGAATTCCCAGCCGGACTGGTGCACCTTGATCGCCAGCTTCTCGACCAGGTTGTGGTACTCGTCGTAGCTCACGTACAGGTGCTTGCCGTCTTCCGTCAACATGTTGTTTTTCCTCTGAGTCGAATCGTCGTCACGCCAGGTAGGGATGGCGCATCATGATCGTGTGGTCGCGGTCCGGGCTGGTCGAGATCAGGTGGATCGGGACACCGGTGAAGTGCTCGATGCGCTGCAGGTACAGGCGGGCGTTGACCGGCAGCTCGTCGTACTGCGTCACGCCCACGGTGCTGTCGCTCCAGCCTTCCATGGTTTCGTAGACCGGCTTGCAGCGCGCGATCTCGTCGGCGCCCAGGGGCAGGATGTCGGTGTACTCGCCATCGAGCTCGTAGCCGGTGCAAAGCTGCAATTCCTTGATGCCGTCCAGCACGTCGAGCTTGGTGATGCACAGGCCCGACAGGCCATTGACCTGCGCCGAGCGCTTGAGGAGCGCCGCGTCGAACCAGCCGCAACGGCGGCTGCGGCCGGTCGTCACGCCCTTCTCGGCGCCGACCGTGGAGAGGTGGTAGCCCACGGTGCCCGGCTTTTCCCAATCGAGCTCGGTCGGGAAAGGACCGCCGCCCACGCGCGTGCAGTAGGCCTTGGTGATGCCCAGGATGTAGTGCAGCATGCCGGGGCCGACGCCGGCGCCGGCTGCCGCGTTGCCGGCCACGCAGTTGCTCGACGTGACGTAGGGATAGGTGCCGTGGTCCACGTCCAGCAGCGTGCCCTGCGCGCCTTCGAACAGCAGGTTGTCGCCGTGGATGTGCGCCTCGTTCAACTCGCGCGAGACGTCCGCCATCATCGGCTTGAGCAGTTCCGCGTGCTTCATCGCCTCGTCGTACACCTGCTGGAAATCCACGGGCGCCGCGTTGAGGTAGTTGGTCAGGGTGAAGTTGTGCAGGTCCAGCACCACCTTGAGTTTCTCGGCGAAGCGCTGCGGATGCTTCAGGTCCTGCACGCGCAGCGCGCGCCGCGCCACCTTGTCTTCATAGGCCGGGCCGATGCCGCGGCCGGTGGTGCCGATCTTTTCGCTGCCGCCCTGCTCGCGCAGTGTCTCGCGGGCGACGTCCAGCGCCGAGTGGTACGGCAGGATCAGCGGGCAGGCCTCGCTGATGCGAAGCCGCGAACGCACCTCGACCCCGGCTTTTTCCAGGCCCTCGATCTCCTCGAACAGCTTGGCGGCCGACAGCACCACGCCGTTGCCGATGTAGCACTTGACGCCCGGCCGCATGATCCCGCTGGGGATCAGGTGCAGCGCGGTCTTGATGCCGTTGATCACCAGCGTGTGGCCGGCGTTGTGGCCGCCCTGGAAGCGCACCACGCCCTGCGCCATTTCGGTCAGCCAGTCGACCAGCTTGCCCTTGCCCTCGTCGCCCCACTGGGTGCCGACCACGACCACATTGCGACCCGTTGTCTTGTTCATGAAATCAGTCCGAAAAGAAATTTAAAGGGGCTTGACGGCCCAGGCGCCGCCGGCGCTCACCAGCTCGCGGTCGCAATGGAACTCGTCGAGTTCGCTGTCGTGGCCCGGCAGGACGCAGACGACGGTCTCGCCGCGCTCGCGCAGTGCGGCGATGGCGGCACGCAGGCTCTGCGACTTGCCCCAGGGCGCGCGGATGGCGGCCTTGAGCGGCCGCCTGGCGGCGACGCCGACCAGCTCCTTGACGTCGAGGCTGAAGCCGACGGCCGGCCGGTTGCGGCCGAACACCGCGCCGACCTCGTCGTAGCGGCCGCCGCGCACCAGGGCGTCGCTCGCGCCCGGCGTGTAGATGGCGAAGCGCGCGCCGCTGTAGTACGCGTATCCGCGCAGGTCGGCCAGGTCGTAGCTCACGCTTGCGCCTTCGACCTGGCTGCCCAGCGACTGCAGTTGGGCCAGCGCGTCGCGCAGGGCCGGCGTCGACGGCAGGGCCTTCGCGGCCTCGGCCAGCACCTTGGCGTCGCCGTACAGCGAGGGCAGCGCCAGCAGGCCCTGGCGGGCCGCGGCGGGAAAGTCGCGCGTGAGCTGCGCCAGGGTGCTCGCGTCCTTGGCGGCAAGCGCCGCGTGCAGCGCCGCCAGGGCCGGCGCGTCGAGCGAAACGCCTTCGAGCAGCGAGCGCACGATGCGCGCGTCCGCCATGTCGACGGTCAGTTCCCTGATGCCGCTGGCCTTGAGGCAGGCGAGCGCCAGCAGCAGCGCCTCGGTGTCCGCCTCGAGTCCGGCGTGACCGTAGATCTCGGCGCCGAACTGCAGCGGTTCGCGGGTTGCGTGCGGCCGGTCGGGGCGTGTGTGCAGCACCGGCCCGCAGTAGCAAAGCCGGGTCACGCCCTGGCGATTGAGCAGGTGGGCGTCGATGCGCGCGACTTGCGGCGTGGTGTCCGCGCGCAGGCCCATCATGCGGCCGGAGAGCTGGTCGACGAGCTTGAAGGTCTGCAGGTCGAGCGCCTCTCCGGTGCCGGTGAGCAGCGATTCCAGGTGCTCCAGCAGCGGCGGCATCACCAGCTCATAGCCGAAGGCACGCGCCGTATCGAGCAATTCGCGGCGGAGTTCTTCGATGTGCCGGGCCTCGGATGGCAGGACATCGGCGATGTGATCCGGCAGGACCCAGGCAGACATGAGTTTTGGGGCGCTGTTAAAAACAGTATTTTACAGGTGCTGGAGGCGGGGTCTGAAAGCGGGGGCAAGGATGCAGAACACGCAGAAGCAACGCAGAAGACGCAGAAAAATCCATTGAAGGGTTTTGTTTCCTTCTGCGGGTTCTGCGCT
Source organism: Ramlibacter sp. (assembly GCA_028291885.1). Taxonomy (GTDB): domain Bacteria; phylum Pseudomonadota; class Gammaproteobacteria; order Burkholderiales; family Burkholderiaceae_C; genus Ramlibacter. The sequence continues at coordinate 24,146 of JAQGNJ010000299.1, forward strand.
ATTTCGCGCTTTCTGCGTCCTTGACCCCGTTCCCGCTCCCGCCTTCAGGTGACGAGCCAGAGCAGCCCGAGGCCGAGCAGGATGCTGGCGAGGCCGAAGAAGCGGATCTGGCCGTCGTGCATGGAGAGCAGGCGCTCGAAGGTGCGGCGCCAGCCCTTGGGCGAGAGGAAGGGAAACAGGCCCTCGAACACCAGCATCAGGGCCAGGGCGGCCCAGAGCAGGTCGCCGTCCAAGGCTTACTTCCGTGCCGCCGCCGGCGCCGGGGCGGCGCTGCCACGGAAGGACCTGAAGAATTCCGAAGCCGAGGGATCGAGCACCACCACGTCGCTCTTCTTGCTGAAGCTGGACTTGTACGCTTCCAGGCTGCGGTAGAACTGGGCGAACTGCGGATCGCGGCCGAAGGATTCGGCGTAGGTGGCCGAAGCCTTGGCATCGCCCTCGCCCTTGACCTTCTGCGCGTCGCGGTAGGCATTGGCCAGGATCACCTCGCGCTGGCGGTCGGCGTCGGCGCGGATCTTCTCGCCTTCGGCCTGGCCGATCGAGCGCAGCTCGTTGGCGACCTGCTTGCGCTCGGATTCCATCCGGCGGTACACCGAATCCGCCACTTCCTTCGGATAGTCCACGCGCTTGATGCGCACGTCGACGATCTCGATGCCGAAGGTCTTGGCGTCGTCGGCCAGCCGCTGCTGTACGCCCTGCATGACCTTTTCGCGCTCGGTGGCCAGCAGCTCGCGCGCCGTGCGCCTGTTCACCTCGTTCTTCAGCGCGTCCTGCACCACCGAGGTCAGCCGGTTTTCGGCCGTCGTGATGTTCACGCCGCCGGAGTTGGTGCGGATGAACTGCTTGGGATCGGCGATGCGCCATTTGACCAGCCAGTCGATCACCAGGTTCTTCTTCTCGGCCGTCTGCAGCGAGCCGGTTTCCGGGCTGTCGAGCGTGAGCACGCGGCGGTCCAGGAACACCACGTTCTGGAATGGCGGCGGCAGCTTGAAGCGCAGGCCCGGCTCGGTGATGACCTCGCGGATCTGGCCGAAGGAATAGACCACGCCGAACTGGCGCTGGTCGACGACGAAGAGCATCGAGCTGAGCAGCGCAAGCGCCAGCAGCACCGTGGAGACGACAAATCCGATTCTGTTCATGTTGGTTCCGGCCGGTTCAGCGGCTCTCGCGGTCGCGGCTGCGCGAATTGTCTCGGGCCCGGGAATCGCCCGGGATGGCGGCGGCCGGGGCCGGCAGCGCAGGTGCGGCGGTCGCGGGCGGGGCGACGCCCGCGCCCTCGGCCGGGCCGCCCGCCTGCTGCAGCAGCTTGTCCAGCGGCAGGTACAGCAGGCTGTTGCCCTGGCGGGAGTCGACGAGGACCTTGGTGACGCTGGTGTAGACCTGCTGCATCGCGTCGATGTACATGCGGTCGCGCGTCACCTGCGGCGCCTTCTGGTATTCGGCGAGCACCAGGCGGAAACGCTGCGCGTCACCCTCGGCCTGCGCGACGATGCGCGCGCTGTAGCCGTCGGACTCCTCCTTCAGACGCGCCGCGGCGCCCTTGGCGCGCGGGATCACGTCGTTGGCGTAGGCCTGGCCTTCGTTCTTGAGGCGGTCGCGGTCCTGGCCGGCCTTGAGCGCGTCGTCGAACGCGGCCTGCACCTGTTCGGGCGGCTGCACGTTCTGGATGTTGACGTTCTGCACCTCGATGCCGGTCTTGTAGCGGTCCATCTGCAGCTGGATCGACCTGGCGACGTCGCGCTGGATGTTCTCGCTGTTGCGTCCCAGCAGGTCGTCCATGTTGACGCGGCCCACCACCTCGCGGATCGCCGATTCGGCGGCCTTGATGACGGCGTCGTCCGGGTTGCGGTTCTCGAACAGGAACTGCGCCGCGCTCTTGAGGCGGTACTGGATGGTGAAGCGCACGTCGACGATGTTCTCGTCCTGCGTCAGCATCGAGGACTCCTTCAGGCCGGTGGCCTGCACCACGCTGCTGCGGCCGATCTCCACCGAGCGCAGCTGCGTCAGGTTGACGGTTTCGTGGCGCTGGACCGGATAAGGCAGGCGCCAGTTGAAGCCCGCCTCCACCGTTCCGTGGTACTTGCCGAACTGGGTGATCACGGCCTGCTGGCCTTCCTGCACGATGAAGAATCCCGTGCCCAGCCAGATCAGGACGACCACGCCGGCGACCACCATCGCGCCGATGCCGGCGCTGCGCATGTCGGGCTGGAAGCCGCCGCCATTGCCGCCGCCGAAGCCGCCGCCGTTGCCTTCGCCGCGCCGGCCCTTGCCGCCGAACAGGCCGCCGAGCTTGCGGTTGAAGTCGCGCCAGAGTTCGTCCAGGTCGGGCGGGCCCTGGTTCGGCCCCTTGGGCGGGCCGCCTTCGGACTTCTGCCCGTTGTCGTCGCCACGCCCCCACCGCGGATCGTTCAGGTTGAACATGCCCCGGATACGGTGCTTCAGCCCGAGCCACGGCAGGCTGCGGAAAAGGAGGTTCATTCGCTCGGTCTCATTGTTGTTGCCGCCCGATTGTGCCCAATCAGGCGTGGTGGTCCTGGATTTCAGGGGATTCGGCCGCCGGCGCGCCGGGACGCGGTCCCGCGGCCTGCGCCAGCGTGCGGCGCAGCTCGCCCAGGCCCTTGCCCGTGCGGCTGCTCACGAACAGGCGCGGCACGGTCAGGCCATCGAGTTCGAAGACGTCGCTCTCGTGCCGCGGCTGCTGGCCTTCGGGCAGGGCGTCGATCTTGTTGAACACCAGCATCTGCGGAACGTCCGCGGCGCCGATCTCCCGCAGCACGCGCTGCACTTCGGCGATCTGCTCCGGATGGTTCGGGTTGGCGGCGTCGACGACGTGCAGCAGCAGGTCGGCGTCCACCGCTTCCTGCAGCGTCGCCTCGAAGGCGGCGACCAGGTTGTGCGGCAGGTCGCGGATGAAACCCACCGTGTCGGACAGGGACACCGAGCGGCCGCCGCCCTCCTCGTTGCCCAGATAGAGCTGCCGGGTGGTGGTGTCGAGCGTCGCGAACAGCTGGTTGGCCGCATAGGCGCGGGCCTTCACCAGCGCGTTGAACAGCGTCGACTTGCCCGCGTTGGTGTAGCCCACCAGCGAGATGGTGAAGGCGCCCTGGCGCTCGCGCTGGCGGCGCTGGGTCTGGCGCTGCTTTTTCAGCTTGACCAGCCGCTCCTTGGTGCGCTTGATGGCCTCGCCGATCATCCGGCGGTCCAGCTCGATCTGCTTTTCACCCGGGCCGCCGCGCACGCCGGCGCCGCCGGTCTGCCGCTCCAGGTGCGACCAGCGCCGGACCAGCCGGGTGCTGACGTACTGCAGCCGCGCCAGCTCGACCTGCAACTTGCCTTCGTGGCTGCGGGCGCGCTGGGCGAAGATCTCGAGGATCAGCAGCGTGCGGTCGTTGACCGGCAGGCCGATGTGGCGTTCGAGGTTGCGCTGCTGCGCCGGGCTGAGCGACTGGTCGAACAGCACCTCGGTGGCGCCGGTCTCTTCGGCCAGCGCCTTGATCTCGTCGGCCTTGCCGCTGCCGACGAACAGGGCGGCGTCCGGCGCCTTGCGCTTGCAGGCGACGCGGGCGACCGGTGTCATGCCCGCGGTTTGCGCGAGCAGGCCGAGCTCCTCGAGCTCGGAGTCGAAATTGGGCAGGCCAAGATCCACCCCGACCAGCAGGGCCGGGGTGTCAGGAAGTAGGGAATCGGACAAACTTGGAAACCAGGGAATCGGGGTTCGGCAGGCCCGGAGCAGCGGCGCCGCAGGCGCCTCGAGCGCAGCTCAGGCGGCGCCGGTCTCGGCGGCTTCGGCCGTCGAGAAATTGACGGCGCGTCCGGGAACGATGGTGGAGATCGCGTGCTTGTAGACCATCTGGGTCACGGTATTGCGCAGCAACACGACGTATTGGTCGAAAGACTCGATCTGGCCCTGCAGCTTGATGCCGTTGACGAGGTAAATCGACACCGGCACATGCTCGCGACGCAGGGTATTGAGGAAGGGGTCTTGTAGTAGCTGCCCTTTGTTGCTCACGATATTCTCCGTGTTCGGAAGTGGTGTTGGAATTGGCACCTTACCACAGCACTAGGGCCCGGCAAGTAGTCTGGAGGCTGAAAATCCCCCCAGGCTGTACGGCAGGTTGGGCCTGCCCGGGGGACTTCAAGGGCGCTCAGTCGCCGTCTTTGTCGGCATACGGATTCTTCGAGGTTTTCATCTCGATCCGCAGCGGCGTGCCGGTGAGCTTGAACTCCTTGCGGAAGCGCCCTTCGAGGAAGCGCTTGTAAGCGTCGGTCACGTGCTCCAGCGAGTTGCCGTGCACCACGATGATCGGCGGATTCATCCCGCCCTGGTGCGCATAGCGCATCTTGGGGCGGTACATGCCCGAACGCTGGGGCTGCTGGAACTGGACGGCCTCCAGCAGCAGCCGGGTCAGCACGGGCGTGGACATCTTGACCATGGCCGACCTGTGGGCCGCCGCGATGGACGTCCAGACCGGCCCCAGGCCCTGGCGCTTGATGGCGGAGATCGGCAGCACGTCGGCGAATTTCAGGAAGGCCAGCCGGGTCTCGATCGAACGCTGGACCATCTCGCGCTGGTAGGAATCGATCGCGTCCCATTTGTTGATCGCGACCACCACGGCCCGCCCGCTATCGAGGATGAAGCCGGCGATGTGGGCGTCCTGGTCGGTCACGCCCTGGGTCGCGTCCAGCAGCAGCAGCACGACGTTGGCCGATTCGATCGCCTGCAGCGTCTTGACCACCGAGAACTTCTCGATCGCCTCGAACACCTTGCCCTTGCGCCGCAGCCCGGCCGTGTCGATCAGCTCGAAGCGCTGGCCGCCGCGCTCGAACGGAACGCTGATCGCGTCGCGCGTCGTGCCCGGCAGGTCGAAGGCGACCAGGCGTTCCTCGCCCAGCCAGGTGTTGATCAGCGTCGACTTGCCGACGTTGGGACGGCCGGCGACGGCCAGCTTGATCACGCCGGAGTCGACTTCGTCGCCCTCCTCGTCCGGCTCGGGCAGGTTCAGCGGCTCCAGCGCGAGGTCGACCAGGTCGCGGATGCCCTGCCCGTGGGCCGCGGAAATGCCGTGCACCTCGCCCAGGCCCAGCTCGTAGAACTCGGACAGCTTGACGCCGTCGGTCATGCCTTCGGCCTTGTTGGCCGTCAGCACCGTGGGCTTGCCCAGCTTGCGCAGGTAGTTGGCGATGTTGTAATCCTGGGCCGAGACGCCGGCCCGGGCGTCCACCACGAAGACGACGACGTCCGCCTCGGCGACGGCCTGCCGCGTCTGCTTGGCCATCTCCATGTAGATGCCGCTCTCGGCCGTCGGCTCGAAGCCGCCGGTGTCGATCACGATGTACTCGCGCCTGCCCTGCTTGCCCTGGCCGTAGTGGCGGTCGCGGGTGAGGCCGGCGAAGTCGGCAACGATCGCGTCGCGCGACTTGGTCAGGCGGTTGAAGAGCGTGGACTTGCCGACGTTGGGGCGGCCCACCAGGGCGATGACTGGTTTCACGAACGGGCTATTCGGGGGTGAAGCCGTACACGCCGCCGCCGCGCGTGACGACGACCAGGGTGTTGCCTGCCAGCACCGGCGCGGCTGCGATGGCGCTGCCGTCGGTGGCCAGCCGGTTCAGCGGCGTGCCGTCTTCGCGCGACAGCATGTGGACCAGGCCGGTGCCGTCACCGACGACCACCGAGCGGCCCAGCGCCAGCGGCGCCGTGAGGCCGCGGTACAGGAGCCGGTCCGTCGACCAGGCGCGCTCTCCGTTGTCGCGGCGCCAGGCGACGACCTTGCCGTCGCTTTCGGTGCCGAACACCAGGCGCTCGTCGCCGGCCAGGCCTTCGGCCCCGCTGGCGGGCTTGCTCCACGCCACCGTGCCGCGGTCCGCATCGACGCAGCCGACCCGGGCCTGGAAGGCGCGGGCGCAAACCGACGTGCCGACCCGGCTCACCGTGCCGACCAGGTCGACCAGTCGCTCGACGTCGTTGGTGCCGCGCGGCGTCGCGATGGGCGCTTCCCAGCGCACGCTGCCATTGAGCGGGTTCATTCCCACCAAGCGGCCGGCCAGGCCAACCACCAGCGTGTCGCCGACCGCGAGCATCACGCCCGACTGGCGCAGCACCAGCGGCTCACCGGCGCGCTGCTGGTTCCACAGGCGCCGGCCGGTCTGGCCGTCGTAAGCCGAGACGGACCGGTCCGCCGCCAGCACGAAGACCCGGCCGCCGGCCACGAACGGCGCGGTGTACGACTGGGCCGTCAGCTTCTGGCGCCAGGCCGGCTGGGCCCCGCCCGCGAAGGTCACGATCTCGTTGGTGCGCGTGATCACGGAGGTGAGCTTGCCGTCGCTGCCGACGCCCGCCGACACCGGCGCACCGGCGCTGGCGCTCCAGAGCTGGCGCCCGCTGGCCGCGTCGAGATGCGCGACGGAACCGTCGCCGCTGGCCACCGCCACCGTGCCACCGTTGACACTGACAGAGAGCGGAAAGCCGACCTGGCCGATCCGGGCGGTCCAGGCGGACCGGACCTGGATCAAGGCTGTGTTGGGGCCGAGCTCGGCCGGCTTGGGCTTTTCGGCGCTGCTGCCCAGCCAGGACGGCATCATCGAGCAGCCGCCCAGCGCTGCTGCCAGGACCAGGGCCGCGCCGCGGCTTGCGAGCCGGCTCATGACTTCGCTCCGGCCGATGCGGCGCCGGCGGCCGGCGTTGCGGCGGCGGCGGGCTTGGGATCGACACCCAGCGCGGTGAGCTTGACTTCGACCAGCCGGCGGTACTCGGAACGCTCTTCCATGCCCTTCCAGGCCTTCAGGTATTCGGCCTTGGCCTCGGCTTTCTTGCCCTGCAGGGCGTAGATGTCGCCGCGGCGGTCTGCCGCCAGCGGCTCGAATTCCGCCGGGAAGTCGCCCGCGAGCTGCTTGAGGGCATCGTCGTAGGCCTTGGCGTCGGCCAGGATGCCGGCCAGCCGCAGGTGGGCGATGGCGCGATAGCCTTCGTCGGACGCCTTGTCGGCGACCCAGACCAGGGCGGCTTTCGCGGCATCGGGCTTGCCCGTGTCGGCGAACGCCTTGGCGGCGAGCAGGCCGGCCTGGTGCGCGTACGTGGTGCCGCCGAACTTGTCCTTCATGTCGCCGAAGGCACGCTCCAGGCGCGCCGTGTCGCCGCCGCTGGCGGCGCGCTCGACTTCCTCGTACATGGCCGAGGCATGCGCGGCCTGGTTGCGCTGCCAGTAGTTCCAGCCGTTCCAGGCGGCGAACGCGCCGAACACCACGATCAGCGTCCAGGTGATCAGGTTGCCGTAGGTGTTCCAGAAGTGCTTGAGCTGGTCAAGCTGTTCCTGTTCTTCGAGATCGAGGTGTTTTGCCATTGTGATTCTTCTGTCAAGCCGCCGATTGTAGTTTCCGCGCCCATGCAGCCGGGCTGGCCAGCGGCTGGCGCTCCTGCGCCCCGCCGCCGTCGCGCAGGGACTTGAGCGTCAGCTCGCCGGCCGCCATCTCGTCCGCGCCGAAGATCAGCGCGTAACGGGCGCCGCTGGCGTCGGCTTTCTTGAACTGCGACTTCATGCTGCCGGGGCCGTCCGCGCCCCCGGCGTGCTGGACCACGCGCACGCCGGCGGCCCGCAGCGCCTCCAGCGTGGCGATCACCGGTGCGAGCGGCGTGCCCGGCGGCACGACGGCGTAGGCGTCCGGCGCCGCCGACGGCATCGGCAGCCCGAGCTCCTGCACCAGCAGCAGCAGGCGCTCGATGCCCAGCCCAAAGCCGACCGCGGGCGCGGCCTTGCCGCCCAGCTGCGCGATCAATCCGTCGTAGCGGCCGCCGCCGCAGACCGTGCCCTGGGAGCCCAGGTGGTCCGTCACCCACTCGAACACGGTCAGGTTGTAGTAGTCCATGCCGCGCACGAGGCGCGGGTTGATGCGGTACTGCAGGCCGACCGCGTCGAGCGCCGAGCACACGGCCTCGAAGTGCGCGCGCGACTCGGGACCGAGGAAATCCATCAGGCTGGGCGCCTGCTCGATCAGCGCCTGCATCGCCGGGTTCTTGCTGTCCAGGATGCGCAGCGGGTTGCTGTGCAGGCGGCGCTGCGCGTCGGCATCGAGTGCAGCGGCGTGCTGCTCGAAGTAGCGCACCAGGGCCTCCCGGTGGGCCAGCCGCTCCTGCGTCTGGCCCAGGCTGTTGATCTCCAGCCGCACGTGCTCGCCTTCGACCAGGCCCAGCTCGCGCCACAGGGCGCGAGCCATCAGGATCATCTCGGCGTCGACGTCGGGACCGGCGAAGCCGAGCGCCTCGGCGTCCAGCTGGAAGAACTGGCGGTAACGGCCCTTCTGCGGCCGCTCGTGGCGGAACATCGGGCCCAGGGTCCACACGCGCAGCGGCCCGTTGTACAGGGCGTTGTGCTCGATCATGGCGCGCACGATGCCGGCAGTCGCTTCGGGGCGAAGCGTCAGCTTGTCGCCGTTCATCGAGTCGGTGAAGGAATACATCTCCTTTTCCACGATGTCGGTGACCTCGCCCAGTCCGCGCACGAACAGCGCGGTGGGCTCGACGATGGGCGTCAGCAGGTACTGGTAGCCGTAGCGGCCCATCACGGTGCGAACCGCGGTCTCGAACCACTGCCAGAGGGCCGAATCCGGCAGTTTTTCGCTGCGCGGAACGGCGGACGGCAATATGTCGTTCATGCCTTTGACGGCACTCAGTTTCTCGGCCATGGATTTTCTTCAGGCGGTTTCGGCGGCGTGGCCGAAGCGCTTTTCAATGTAGTTTTCGACGATCTGGTGGAATTCGGCGGCGATGTTCTCGCCGCGCAGCGTGAGCGCTTTCTGGCCGTCGATGAAGACGGGGGCCGCCGGCGCTTCGCCGGTGCCGGGCAGGCTGATGCCGATGTCGGCGTGCTTGCTCTCGCCGGGGCCGTTGACGATGCAGCCCATCACGGCCACCTTCATCTTCTCGACGCCGGGATATTTCTCGCGCCAGACCGGCATCTGCGCGCGCAGGTAGTCGTCGATCTGCTTGGCCAGTTCCTGGAAGGTGGTGCTGGTGGTGCGGCCGCAGCCGGGGCACGCGGTGACGCTGGGCACGAAGCTGCGCAGGCCCAGCGACTGCAGGATCTCGGAGGCGATGACCACCTCCTGCGTGCGCGATTCGCCCGGCTGCGGCGTCAGCGAGACGCGGATCGTGTCGCCGATGCCTTCCTGCAGCAGGATTCCCAGCGCGACGGCCGATGCGACCGTGCCCTTGGTGCCCATGCCCGCTTCGGTCAGGCCCAGGTGCAGCGCGTAGTCGCAGCGCTTGGCCAGCCCGCGGTAGACCGCGATCAGGTCCTGCACCCCGCTGACCTTGCACGACAGGATGATCTGGCTGCCGTCCATGCCCATTTGCTCGGCGCGCCTGGCCGACTCGACGGCCGAGGTGATGAGCGCCTCGTACATGACCAGCTTCGCATCCCAGGGTTCGGCGCGGGCGCTGTTGGTGTCCATCAGGCTGGCGAGCAGTTCCTGGTCGAGGCTGCCCCAGTTCACGCCGATGCGCACCGGCTTGTTCCACTTCATCGCCGCTTCGATCATCTGGCCGAACTGGCGGTCCCGCTTGTCGCCCTTGCCGACGTTGCCGGGATTGATGCGGTACTTGGACAGCGCCTGCGCGCAGGCCGGGTAATCGGTCAGCAGCCGATGGCCGTTGTAGTGGAAGTCGCCGATCAGCGGCACGTCGATGCCCATGCGATCGAGCTGCTCGCGGATGTACGGCACCTGCGCGGCGGCTTCGGGCGTGTTGACGGTGATGCGAACCATTTCGGAGCCGGCGATCGCCAGTTCCTTGACCTGGATGGCCGTTCCGATCGCGTCGACCGTGTCGGTGTTGGTCATCGACTGCACGCGCACCGGCGCGTCGCCGCCGACGGTGACCACGCGCGAACCCCAGACGGTGCGCGCCTGGCGCGAGCGGCGCGGCTTGGGAAATGCCGGTTCGACCGGCAGGCAGGGCTGGTCCATCACTTCACCTCGAAGCGCGCAACGTTGTCGCGCGACACCGGCGCGAGGTCGAACGGCTTGCCGCGAACCTGGACATCGGTGGCGGTCGCGCTGCCCACGGTGACCGACAGCGGCAAGGCGCCGGAGGCGGCAGCGGACTCGCCGGCGGCCAGCAGCTGGCGCAGCGCCACACCGCCCTTTGCATCGGTGACCTGGATCCAGGACTCTCCCTTGGCCTTGAACACCACGATGCCGGCCGGCGTGGATCCCGCGGCGGAGGCGGCAGCGGCTGGCGCCGTCGCGGCCGCCGTCGCGACCGCGGCTGCGGGCACCACTGCAGGTGCAGGTGCATGCGCAGGTGCGGAGGCAGTAGCGGGAACGGCGGCGGACGCGGGCTGTGCAGCAGCCGGGACGGCAGTGTCGGCGCCAGCCGTTGCGTTCGCGGCGGCGGCCTCTGCCGGCGCAGTGGTGGTTTCGGGCACGGGCAGGACCGGGGGCGGCGGCGCCGCAGCCTCGCTGGCGCCTTCGTCATTGCGCAGGGGCAGCAGGGCCACGACGAGGGCGCCGAGCAACAGCGCGGCCACCACCATGAAGACCGGGCGCGACAGCTGGTCGCGCCACGTCGGCGTGGCGGCGTCGCGCGGCGAGCGGAACGGTGCGTTGATGCCGCCGCCCGAAGGCGCCAGGCGCGGGCCGGCAGTGGGCGGCAGCAGTTGCAGGATCAGCGCCGGATCGATCTTGAGGTTGCGGCAGACGCTGGCGGCCAGCGCGCGGACGAACACCGCGTCGGGCAGCAGGTCGAAGCGGTCGGCCTCCAGCGCCTCCAGCTTGCGTACCGGGACCTTCAGCGCCGCCGCCAGGGTGCTCACGTGCAGGCCGGCTTCCTCGCGCGCCTGCTGCAGCAGTGCTCCCGCCGTCGCGGCGGCGCCGCCCTGCGCTTCGAACCCGGACGCGGGCCCCTGCCCAGGCGCCTCATTCATTGAACGCTCCCCGTTCGTACAAACCGATCTCGCGCGACTGGGGGAAACGGCGCCTGAGCTGGTCCGCGAGTTGCAGCATGGCGACGCGGTCATTCAGGCGCTGCTCCACCTTGATGCCGAGCCAGAGCGTTTCCGCGTTGGCCAGCTCGGTGTTGTTCAGCCGCCGGATGTAGAACTGGGCGCGCGGGAATTCGCCGCGCTGGTACAGCAGGTTGGCGAGGTTGAAACCCGTCACCGGATTGCCGGCATCCAGCTCGTAGGAGCGCGCCAGGCTGCGCTCGGCATCGGCCTTGCGCCCGGCCCGTGCCTGGCACAGGCCCTGGGTCATCAGCGTCTTGGCGCGGTCCGTGTACAGCGGGTTGTTGGTCATCGCGGTGTCGAACGCGCGATTGGCCTCGTCATAGCGGCCCTGCTGGCAAAGCAGCCAGCCGTAGTTGTGCTGGGCGTTCGAGTCCTTCGAGTTGAGCGCCACCGCGCGGCGGAAACTTTCCTCGGCCTGGCGCATGTCGTTCAGGCGCATGTAGATCAGGCCGCGCAGGCTGTAGGCATCGGGGAAGTTCGGGTCGTTGACGATGACCTGCTTGAGCTCGTCGAGCGCGATGTCGGTCTTGCCCTGCTCGAAATAGCCGACCGCCAGCTCCATGCGGATGCGGGCCCGCTTGCGGCTCTCGGGCTCGTCGGAAGCGGTGACCCTGTCGACGCTGGCGCCGGTCGCGTCGCTGTGGCCGGTGGCGCAGCCGCCCAGCGCGAGCAGCGAGGCCGCCAGCCAGCACCAGACCGTCACGGTCCGCAGGTTCCGTTGCCGCACAGCGTTCATGTGTTCAGGTCTCCTTGGCGGCGCGGGCGTCGGCCGGCACCTGTTTGAGCATCACGGTGCGCTGCTGGGCGATCCGTTCCCCGACGCGTGTGCGGTCCTTGACGTCACCGGCAAGCTGGCCGCAGGCCGCGTCGATGTCGTCACCTCTGGTTTTGCGCACAGTGGTGACGATACCAGCATCGATGAGGATTTTCGCGAAAGCCTGGACCTGGTGTTGCGGCGAACGCACCAGTCCGGAAGCGGGAAACGGATTGAACGGAATCAGGTTCAACTTGCACGACACGCCGCGGCCCGCATGCCGCCTCACCAGCTGCAGCAGCTGCTGCGCGTGCTCCGGCTGGTCGTTGACGCCATCGAGCATGCAGTACTCGAAGGTGATGAAGTCGCGCGGCGCATGCTCCAGATACCGGTTGCAGGCATCGAGCAGTTCCGACAGCGGATATTTCTTGTTGAGCGGAACCAGGTTGTCGCGCAGCGCGTCGTTGGGCGCGTGCAGCGAGACCGCGAGCGCCACTGGGCAGTCCTGCCCGAGCCTGTCCATCATCGGCACCACGCCGGATGTCGACACCGTCACGCGGCGCCGCGACAGGCCGTAGCCATGGTCGTCCAGCATCGCCTTGAGCGCGGGGACAAGCGCCGAATAGTTCTGCAGCGGCTCGCCCATCCCCATCATCACGACGTTGGAGATGACGCGTTCACTGGTCTTGAGGTGCTTGCGCAGGAAGTGCTCGGCGAACCAGAGCTGGGCCAGGATCTCGCCGGTGGTGAGGTTGCGCGAGAAGCCCTGGTGGCCGGTGGAGCAGAAGCGGCAACCGACGGCGCAGCCGGCCTGCGACGAGACGCACAAGGTGCCGCGGTCGTCCTCGGGGATGAACACCGCCTCCACCGCGTCGCCGTGGCCGACGTCGAACAGCCACTTGATCGTGCCGTCCTTCGACTCGTGCTGGGTGAGGATGGGAAGGGCCTGCAGGTGCGCGCTGACCTTGAGCTTTTCGCGCAGCGACTTGGCCAGATCGGTCATCTGGTCGAAGTCGGTGGCGCCCTTCTGGTGGATCCAGCGGAACAGCTGGGTGGCGCGGAAGCGCTTCTCGCCCAGCGTTCCGCAGAACGCGGCCAGACCCTCCAGATCGAAGTCGAGAAGATTGGCCGTCATTGCATGCGGGATCCCCGCGTTAGCGGGAATAGACGTTGATGCCGGGGAAGAAGAAGCCCACTTCCTGGCTCGCCGTCTCCGGCGCGTCGGAGCCGTGCACCGCGTTGGCGTCGATGCTGTCGGCGAAGTCGGCGCGGATGGAGCCGGCGGCGGCCTTCTTCGGGTCCGTGGCGCCCATCAGGTCACGGTTCTTCAGGATGGCGTTCTCGCCCTCGAGCACCTGGATCATCACCGGGCCGGAGATCATGAACTCGACCAGGTCCTTGAAGAACGGGCGCTCCTTGTGCACGGCGTAGAACTGCTCGGCCTCGCGGCGCGACAGGTGGGCCATGCGGGCGGCGACGACCTTCAGGCCCGAGGCCTCGAAGCGAGCGTAGATCTGCCCGATCACGTTCTTGGCCACGGCGTCGGGCTTGATGATGGAGAGGGTGCGTTCGATAGCCATTCTGGTTTCCTGAGCTTGAAGTAGTTGTTTGAGACTTGCCGGCAGTCAAGTTCGGCAAAGCCTCGTATTTTAGCGCGTGCGCCCGCCCGCGCCGCCGGCGCGGGACTTGACCTTGGGAAGCGCGCGGGCAGCTTCAGCGGCCGCGGCCGCCGCCACGACGCGGGCCAC
>JAQGNJ010000092.1 GCA_028291885.1 Ramlibacter sp.
GACGCCCTTGCCGATGTGCGGGATCAGCACCACCGCCAGCAATAGCAGCGACGCGATGAAGAGCCAGGGCGCGGCCTTCTCCCAGGTCGCGATCGGGACCTGGAAGGTGATCAGCGCCGCGACGAAGGCGATGCACAGGAACAAGGCGTGCCGCGTCAGGAAGTAGGTGTGCGCATAGCGCGAGAACTTCGGGTTGTCGGGCATCGCGATCGACGCCGAATAGACCATCACCAGTCCAAAGGCCAGCAGGGCGACCGTGACCCAGAGCAGCGGCTGGTCGAAGGCGATCACCCGGCCGGGCGCCGCCTCGTTGCGGGCGAGCAAACCGGCGCGCGGCCGCGTCGAACGCGGCGGCCCCTTGCGCACGCCGGCGAACAGTCCGCCGAGCTTGCGGGCGATGGCGCTCATGTGCCCTCACCCCGGCCTTCTCCCGCACGCGGGAGAAGGTGAGAACGGCGCGGGGCGAGATTCATGATCCCTCCCCCTCGAGCTGCACACCGGCCTGGTCGGCCACGGCTTGCACGGCGGCGCGGAACACTTCGGCGCGGTGCGGGTAGTTCCTGAACATGTCGAAACTGGCGCAGGCGGGCGACATCAGCACCGCGTCGCCGGCATGGGCGCGCTGGGTGGCGAGCGACACGGCATGCTCCATCGACTCCGCGTCCAGCAGCGTGACGCCCGCCGGCTCGAGCACCGCGCGGATCAGCGGCGCGTCGCGCCCGATCAGCACCGCCGCGCGCGCATGGCGTGCCACCGGCGCGGCCAGCGGCGAGAAGTCCTGGCCCTTGCCGTCGCCACCCAGGATGACGACGAGCTTGCGTTCGGCGCCCAGGCCCTGCAGCGCGGCGACCGTCGCGCCGACGTTCGTGCCCTTGCTGTCGTCGAAGTACTCGATCTGGTTGACGATGCCGACCGACTCGACGCGATGCGGCTCGCCGCGGTATTCGCGCAGGCCGTAGAGCATCGGCCCCAGCGGGCAGCCCGCCGCGCCGGCCAGAGCCAGCGCCGCCAGCGCGTTGACGGCGTTGTGGCGGCCGCGGATGCGCAGCGCGTCGGCCGGCATCAGGCGCTGGATGTGGATCTCCTGGGCTTCGTCGCCGCGCTTCCTGCGGGTTTCGTCCGCCTCCAGGGCTCGCACCAGCCAGGCCATGCCATTCACGACCTCGATGCCGAAGTCGCCCGGGCGCTGCGGCATGTCGGCGCCGAAGGTGATGTGATCGCGCTGCTCGTGCTTGCCACCCTTGAGGCGCACCGGCGCGGGCAGCATCTTCATCACCAGCGGGTCCTCGCGGTTGAGGACCATCAGCGCCCCGTGGCCGAACACGCGCGCCTTGGCCGCGCCATACGCGTCCATGCTGCCGTGCCAGTCGAGGTGGTCCTGCGTCAGGTTCAGCACCGTGGCCGCGGTCGGCTCGAAGTTGTCCACGCCTTCGAGCTGGAAGCTCGAAAGCTCGATCACCCAGACCTGCGGCAGCTCGCCGGCGTCGAGTTTTTCCGACAGCGTTTCCAGCAGCGTCGGGCCGATGTTGCCGGCGACGGCCGTGCGCTTGCCGGCGCGCTCGACCAGCTGGCCCGTCAACGCCGTGACCGTGGTCTTGCCGTTGGTCCCGGTGATGGCGAGCACCGCGGGGCCGTAGGCCTGCTGCGTCCCCAGGTCGACCAGCGCCTCGGCGAACAGCCCCAGCTCTCCGGAAACGCGGATGCCCCGCTCGGTCGCGGCGACCAGCACCGGTGCAACCTGCGCCGGCGACAGGCCAGGGCTGCGGAACACCGCCCGCGCCCCGGAGTTTTCCAGCAGCGCGGCGTCGAATGCGCCGGCGACGAACGCCGCGTCGGGCAGGTTCTCGCGCAGCGCCGCCAGCTGCGGCGGCTCCTCGCGCGTGTCCGCGACCGTCACCCGGGCGCCGCAACGCGCGGCCCAGCGCGCCATGGCGTAGCCGGACGCGCCGAGGCCCAGCACGAGGACGGATTGGTCGCGCAGGGACATCAAGCCTCCGCCCGGCCGCCCGAAGGAGGCTTGGGCCCCCTTGGGGGGCAGTGCAGCGGCATTGCCGCAAACGTGGGGATCGTCATTTTCATCTGAGCTTGAGCGTCGACAGGCCGACCAGGCACAGCAGCATGGTGATGATCCAGAAGCGGACGACCACCTGGCTTTCCTTCCAGCCGCTTTTCTCGAAGTGGTGGTGCAGCGGCGCCATCTTCAGGATCCGCCGCCCTTCCCCGTACTTCTTCTTGGTGTACTTGAAGTACATGACCTGGGCCATGACCGAGATCGCCTCGACCACGAAGATGCCGCCCATGATGGCCAGCACGATTTCCTGGCGCACGATGACGGCGATGGTGCCGAGCGCGCCGCCCAGCGCCAGCGCGCCGACGTCGCCCATGAACACCTGGGCCGGATGGGTGTTGTACCAAAGGAAAGCCAGCCCGGCGCCCGCCATCGCGGCGCAGAAAATCAGCAGCTCGCCCGAGCCGCGGATGTAGGGGAAGAACAGGTACCTGGAGTACACCGAGCTGCCGGTCACATAGGCGAACACGCCCAGCGCCGAGCCGACCATCACCACCGGCATGATGGCCAGGCCGTCCAAACCGTCGGTCAGGTTCACCGCGTTGCTCGAGCCGACGATCACGAGATAGGTGAGGATCACGAAGCCGAAGACGCCCAGCGGATAGCTCACTTCCTTGAAGAAGGGCAGCAGCAGGCCGGCCTTGGGCGGCAGGTTGAGGTCGAACCCGGACTGCACCCATCGGAAGAACAGTTCCAGCACCCGCAGGTTGGAACTCTCGGAAATGCTGAACACGAGATAGAGCGCCGCGAGCAGGCCGATCAGCGACTGCCAGAAATACTTTTCGCGCGAGCGCATCCCCTCCGGGTCCTTGTTCACGACCTTGCGCCAGTCGTCGACCCAGCCGATCGCGCCGAAACCCAGCGTGACGGCCAGCACGATCCAGACGAAGCGGTTGGTGATGTCGAACCACAGCAGCGTCGACACCGCAATCGACAGCAGGATCAGCACGCCGCCCATGGTCGGCGTCCCGCTCTTGGACAGGTGGCTTTCCATGCCGTAGCCGCGCACCGGCTGGCCGATCTTCAGCGACGTCAGGTGCCTGATCACGGCCGGACCGGCGACCAGGCCGATCAGCAGCGAGGTCATGGCCGCCATCACGGCGCGGAAGGTGATGTACTGCACGACCCGCAGGAAGCCGAATTCCGGTCCCAGGGTTTGCAGCCAGTTGGCGAGGCTAAGCAGCATGGCCGGGCTCCTGTTGTCGTTGTTGTTCCAGCGCCGCGATCGCCTGGACCACCCGTTCCATCTTCATGAAGCGCGAGCCCTTGACCAGCACGCTCGCCGTGCGCGGCAGCTGCTCCAGCACCGCCGCATTCAGCGACTCGACGTCGTCGAAGTGGCGCCCGCCCATTTGCGCCGCCTGCTCGCCCAGCGTGAGCAGCGAATCGATGCCGCGCTCGCGCGCGTAGTCGCCGACCTCGCGGTGGAACTGCGGCCCCTGGTCGCCGACCTCGCCCATGTCGCCCAGCACCAGCAGGCGCGGGCCCGGCAGTTCGGCGAGCACGTCGATGGCGGCCCGCGCCGAGTCCGGGTTGGCGTTGTAGGTGTCGTCGACCAGCGTCAGCGCGTGGCCACCCAGCCTGACCTGCAGCGCGCGCGAGCGCCCCTGGACGGGCGTGAAGGATTGCAGGCCCTGCGCGATGGCCGGCAGCGGCGCCCCGGCGGCGAGCGCGCAGGCGGCGGCCGCCAGCGAGTTGCGCACGTTGTGGCGGCCGGCGATATGGAGGTCGTACGCAAGCCGGCCGGCAGGCGTCTCCGCCATGACCTTCCAGTGCCCCTGTTGCCATTCAGACCCGGCCAAACGGATGTCGGCGCCACCGGCGCCGAAAGTCATGGTGGCGCGCGGTGCGGCCAGGCCGGACCACAGCGCCGTGAATTCCTCGTCGGCGGGATAGACCGCGACGCCCTTGTCGTTCATCGCCTCGAACACCGATCCGTTTTCCAGCGCGACCGCCTTCACCGTCGCCATGAACTCCTGGTGTTCGCGCTGCGCGTTGTTCACCAGGGCCACGGTCGGCCGGGCGATCTGCGCCAGGTAGGCGATCTCGCCGGGATGGTTCATGCCCAGCTCGATCACGCCGACCCGGTGGGTCGCGTCCAGCCGCAGCAGCGTGAGCGGCAGGCCGATGTCGTTGTTCAAGTTTCCCTGCGTGGCAAGCGAAGCCTGCGGCTGCCAGGCCCGCAGGATGGACGCGACCATCTGCGTCACCGTCGTCTTGCCGTTGCTGCCGGTGACGGCGATCAGCGGCAAATCGAACTGCGCCCTCCATGCCGCCGCGAGCTGCCCCAGGGCCAGCTTGGTGTCGTCCACTTCGAGACCGTTCCCGCCCGTCGGGATGCGACCGCGCAGCGCGAGAGCCGCGACCGCGCCCTTGCCCCGGGCTTCGGCGATGAAGTCGTTGGCGTCGTAACGCTCGCCCCGGATCGCGACGAACAGGTCGCCGGCCTGCAGCGTCCGCGTGTCGCTGTGCACGCGCGCGACTTCGATGCTGCCGTCGCCGACCAGGGTCGATCCGGGCAGCCAGGCGTGGGCCTGTCGCAGCGTGAACATCATGCTTTGGCCCTCGCGTCGAGCGCGGCCTGCGCGTGGGCCTGGTCCGAAAACGGATGTTTGGCGCCGGCCACTTCCTGGTAGTCCTCGTGGCCCTTGCCGGCCAGCAGGATCACGTCCTGCGGCGCGGCCGCCGCGATGGTTTCGGCAATCGCCAGCGCGCGGTCGGCTTGCACCTGCACGCACTCGTTGTGCGACAGGCCCAGCAGGATCTGGCTGATGATGGTCTCCGGCTTTTCGCTGCGCGGGTTGTCGCTGGTGACGACGACGCGGTCGGCGTTCTTCTCCGCCACCGCCGCCATCAGCGGCCGCTTGACCGGGTCGCGGTCGCCGCCGCAGCCGAACACGCACCAGAGCTCGCCGCCGCGCTGCGCCGCGAGCGGCTGCAGCGCCAGCAGCGCCTTGTCCAGCGCGTCGGGCGTGTGGGCGTAATCCACGGCCACCAGCGGCCGGCCGGGCTGCTGCAGGCGCTCCATGCGGCCGGGCACCGGCAGCAGCGCGGTGCAGGCCCGCACGGCGTCGGCCAGCGGGATGCCCAGCGAACGCATCGCGCCGAGCACGCCCAGCAGGTTGGAGACGTTGAACTGGCCGACCACGCCGGTGGCGAGCACGTGCGGCTCGGCGCCTTCGAC
>JAQGNJ010000110.1 GCA_028291885.1 Ramlibacter sp.
GCTAGCAGCGGCGTACGTCCTCTGGCTAAGGCGCGTTGCTGTCTTTCCTAACTTTGCTAGGCCAGTTTCCTACTCGGCAACAGCGACCCGGATGGTTTACTCCGTGTCACCGGCCGAGCCACTCGGCCGGCGTCGTCAAACCCTGGGCTCCTCTCCGTTCTTGTTCCTAGTAGAAAGAAAACACATCATGAAGAAGTACCTTGCCGTCGCTGCCGCCGCCGTTGCCTGCCTTGGCACCTCCGCCGCTTTCGCCGCCACCTCGTCGTCGGGCACGCTCACCGTCACCGGCACGGTCGAAAGCTCGATCAACCTGACCATCGAATCCGCCGGCGGCACGAGCTCCGGCACCAGCACCGCGGCCGCCACGTCCGCCCTGGGCAACATCAGCAAGTACAGCGCTGCGCCTACCGGCTTCACGATGGCCCGCGGCGCATCGAACTGGACCCTGTCGTCCACGGTCGGCGTGAAGGTCGAGAAGGCCAACCTGACCAGCACCGACTACACGCTGACGGCGCAGCTGAGCGCGGCGCCGGCTAGCGGCATCGACTGGAAGCTCAATGGCAGCACGCTGAGCGATTCCGCCGCAACCACCCTGACCTCGACCGGCACATACGCCTCCACTGGCTCCTATTCCTGGGACATCGTGGTCGCCGACTCCGCCGGCGCCGCCGCGATCGACAACTCGATCTCCTTCGCCGCCACGTCCAACTAAGTCCAGCGAAAACGGCGGGTCCCGAGCGGGCCCGCCGTGGGACGTCTCCGTGCGCACGGCGCTTTTCTCCTGCCTGCTGGCCGTCGCCGCGGGCGCATGTGCCATGTCCGCAGCCGATGCCGCCGCGGTGTCGGCTCGTCCGGCTGCGGCCAATGCGCTGACCCTGCGACTGATCAACATCGACGATGGCGGCGGCGCCGGCGGCACGGACGCCCTCGTCGACGTCGGTGCGGTTTCCGCGCGGCCCCGGGGCGATGGCAAGGGCCAGATCCAGGTCCGCAAGCGCGTCGTGCTGCGGCTGGACGGTCCCTTTCCGAACGCCAGGGTTTCCGTCGCTCTCGCGGTGGACATGCCCGGCGCGACGATGCGAGTGGACGGCCACGCCATCGGCGTCATCCCCCGGGTGATCGACCCGGTGCACCGCGTCGGCGCGACGGTCGTGCACGAGATCGAGCTGACGATTCCCGCGAGCGTCCCGGCCGGGACCTTCCTGGGCAACCTGCACTGGCTCGCCGAAACCGACTGACGGTGTTTTGCGCGCCCATTCTCCGGATCCCCGACATGCGTTCCCGTTTTCTCGCCTTCTTTCTTGCCGCCTCGGCCCTGCTCCTGGGCACGCCGGCGGCCCACGCCCAGTCCCTGATCCTGACCCCGGCGGCCGTGCCGCTCAGCGGCCACAACGGCGAAAGCGTCACGCAGGTGCTGACCCTGAAGAACGAGTCCGACCTGCCGCTGGATTTCACGATGGAGGCGCGCGACGTGGTCGTCCGCGACGGCGCCCGCGTCTTCATTGAGGCCGGCAAGCTGCCCGACAGCATCGCTTCGAGCGCCGTCTTCACGCCGCGCAGCGTCCACATCGCGCCGCGCTCCAGCGGCGCCGTCACGGCCACCTTCACCCTGCCGCCGGAAATGCGGCATCGCGCCGTGGTCGCCTATTTCCGCGGCAAGACGGCGGTGCAGTCCGGCAACCGCAAGTCGTTCCTCTCGCTCGGCACGCTGTTCACCTTCACCGTCTCCGACAAGATCTCGGTCGCGGCCGGCACGCTGGAAGCCGAGCCGCCGTCGAGCACCGCCAACGCGCAGCTGCGGACCCGGCTGGTGAACGACGGCACCGAGCCGGTGATCCCCACCGGCATGGCGGTGATCGTCGACGCCGGCGGACGGCTCATGGGCAAGGCGCAGTTCAATGCCAAGCGCCTGCTTCCCGGCGAGGTGGCCACCCTGGTCGCCGACTATCCGGGCGAACTGGCCGCCGGCTCCTACCGTGCCGTCGCGACCTTCGACGTGGCCGGTCGTCCCCTCACGCTGACCTCGACTCTGACGGTGCAATGAGGCGCTGGCCGCGGTCGATGCTGCTGGCGGTGCTGGCGGCAACAGCCTTCACGCCAGCCCTGGCGGAAGAAGTCCGGCTCGCCGCGCGCGAAACGCGGACGCTGGACTTCGCCGGCGCGATCGCGGTGTTCGCCGTCGACCCGTCCACGGTGGAGGTGAGTTCCCAGGCCGGCCAGGTGGTGCTCCTGGGACGGCGCGCCGGCCACACCCTGGTGACCGTGGTGCTGCCGGCCGCGGTCCAGACGCTGAACGTGACGGTCGATCCGCCGGCGCCGCAATTGCTCGCACTGGAGAGCGCCCGCCGCGCCGACGCCAGTTCCTGGGACCTGCACTACGACACGGCGACCCGCCGCCTGAGCAGCGGGCTGGCCGCGAGCTTCGGCCACGGTGAGACCACCGCGCGGCTGCAACTGCAAGCGGTCCATGAGAATCCGCCCGGTGGCGAGCGCCGCACCACGGCGCTGCCGCTGGCGAGCCTGGAGATCAAGTCGCCCGGACGCTCCGTCGTGTTGCTGGACAAGCGGATGCAATCCTCGCCGCTGACCGTGGACGGCGCGGTGCTGCGCGGCGTGCACCTGGAGCAAGGCGCGCTGGATGTGCACGCGGGCATCGCTTCGGCGACGCCGTACGAGGACTTCCTCGTTCCCGGCGAAGGCGACCGCGCCTTCGGCGCGTCCTGGCGCACGCGTCGCGGCGGACTCGGCCTCGTGCCGTCCGTCTATTGGCTGCCCGACAGCGACACGCGCGTCCCGCTCATCGCCTCGCTGGGCATCGAGTCGGGCGCCGAGGCAGACGCCTTGCGGGTGCGCGGCGAGCTTGGCTGGAGCGGCCAGCCAGGCGCGGCGATCGACCTGGACTACCACCAGCCGCAGCGCCAGGCCTGGCTGAAGGCGGCCTACCGGCCCGCCGGCTTCGCCGCGCTGCGCGCCGCGCGGCCGGCGGGCAGCTACGTCGACGCCGCCTGGTCCGAACACCTGGCGGCGGACACGACCGCCGCCTTGAGCCTGTCGGCCAACCGGCTGGACCTGGCTGGCTTGCAGCCGGAAGCGGCTTCGGCCCGGCTCGACCTGCGCAACCAGCTCACCGAGCACTGGAACGTCAACGCCGCCGTCGGCGGCGGCGCCTACCGCGATTCGCGATCGCAGCTGCTGCGGCGCACCGCCATGTCGGTCGGCAGCGGATACGACCTGGCGGGCTTGGGCGTTTCCGCGCTCTACCGCTACCAGCAGACCTCGGCTGCATCCCGTGGCGGCCACGGCGCACGGGTCTCGCTGCGCGGCAGTGGAGCGGGATGGAAGGCGAACTTCTTCCTCGACGCGCAGCAGCAGGCGCCGACGCTGGACCTGGTGCTGCAGGACCGCTCGGACATCGCGCGCGCGCTCACGGAACTGGGCCTGTCGGCGAGCAACCCCGAGGAACTGCTGCGCCAGTTGCGCGACAACGCCGCCTTGCTGTCCGCGCGCGGCATCTCGATCGGGCAATTGCGCCTGGACCCGCTGCGCTTGCAGAGCGGACTGGACGTGTCCTGGCGCGGCTCCGGCCCGCGGGCCCCGGAGATCGGCTTGCGGCTGCTGGCCGACGACTCGCAGGGCATCGCCAGCGGCCGCCGCAACCTGGTCGCGACGCTGTACGCCGGCTGGAGGCTGTCGGCCGACACCGCGCTCACCGCCAGCTATACCCGCTGGGCCATGCGCGGCGGCGTGGACGCTGCTGCGCAAAGCAGCGTGCAGATGTCGCTGCGGACCAGCTTCGACGGCCTGGGCATGCCGGGCGAAGGCAGCCGCGCGATCTCCGGCCAGGTGCTGCGCGACGACGCTGCGGCAGGCCAGGCAGCAGGCGTGCAGCCGCCGCTGGCCGGCGTCGAGGTGGTGCTGGACCGCAGCCGCCGCAGCCGCACCGACCGCGACGGCCGCTTCAGTTTCGAGCGGCCCGGCTCGGGCGCGCACCGCGTCGAGGCGGTCCTGCCGCCGGAACCCGGCGCCTACTTCACGCTGCCGTCGGTGCAGACGCTGCAGCCGGGGAGCGAGGCCCGCTTCGCCCTGACGTTCTCGGGCGCCCGTCTCACGGGCACGGTCCGCAGCGACGCGGGCGTGCCGCTCGCCGGCGTCACCGTCCGCATCGAGGGTACGACCCAGGCGGCAACCACGACCGATTCGAGCGGCGCCTACCGCTTCGCCGGCCCGCCCGGCGAGGTCAGCGTCTCGGTCCTGGCGGAATCGCTGCCGGCCGGTTACGACGTCGGGAAGATGGCGGCGCTGCACGCGCGCCTGTCGGCCGCGGCGCCGGCCGTCGCCGAGTTCACCGTCCGCGCCCAGCGGGTGATCGAGGGCGTCGTCGACGGGACCCAGGGCAGGCGGGTCACGGTCAGGACCCTGGACAATCCGCGTCCCGTCGTTTCCGATGCCAGGGGCCGGTTCATCCTGCGCGGCCTGCCGGCCGGGCCCGTGACCCTGCGTGTGCGCAACGAGCGCGGCGAAACGCGGCGCGTCGTCGACATGCCGGCCGAGCCGGGCAGCGTCCGGGGGATCC
>JAQGNJ010000116.1 GCA_028291885.1 Ramlibacter sp.
TCCGACCGGGGCTATGCCGACCACGGCTGGCTCAAGTCCTTCCACAGCTTTTCCTTCGCCGGCTATCACGACCCGCAGCACATGGGGTTCGGCAACCTGCGCGTGATCAACGAGGACCGGATCGCGCCGGGCACCGGCTTCGGCACCCATGGCCACCGGGACATGGAGATCATCAGCTATGTGCTGGAAGGCAACCTGGCCCACAAGGACACGCTGGGCAACGTCAAGGGGATCCCGCCCGGCGACGTCCAGCGCATGAGCGCCGGCAAGGGCGTCCAGCACAGCGAGTTCAACCACGCGCCGGACCAGACCACGCACTTCCTGCAGATCTGGATCGAGCCGAACGTCACCGGCATCCCCGCCAGCTACGAGCAGAAGACCTTCGACGAGGCCGACAAGCGCGGCAAGCTGCGGCTGGTCGCCGCGCCCGAGGGCGAGCAGGGTGCAGTCACCATCCATGCCGACGCGCGGCTCTACGCGGGCCTGTTCGATGGCGCGGAGGCTGCCTCGCTGGCGCTCGATCCGAAACGCAAGGGCTACGTCCACGTCGTGCGCGGCGAAATCGACGTCAACGGCCAGAAGCTGGCCGCGGGCGACGCCGCCAGGATCGAGGACGAGGCCAAGCTGACGCTCGCCAACGGCAGGAATGCCGAAGTGCTGGTGTTCGACCTGGCGCCCTGATCCCGTTTCACCCGTTTTTTCAACCTACCAAGGAGTCCCAATGAACCAGACCATGCCCACCACCCCCGCCCAGGACGCGATGACCCTGATCGGCCGCATCCTGATCGCCCTGCTGTACGTGCCCGCCGGCTGGGCCAAGATCACGGGCTTTGCCGGCACGGTCGGCTACATCGCATCCAAGGGCGTGCCGCTGCCCGAGGTCTGCGCCGCGCTCGCGATCGGCGCCGAACTGGGGCTGGCGCTGCTGCTGCTGGTGGGCTGGAAGGCGCGCTGGGCCGGCCTGGGCCTGGCCGTCTTCACCTTCGTGATCTCGTTCATCTTCCACAACTACTGGGCCGTGCCCGCCGACCAGGTGATGGCGCAGAGCACGAACTTCTTCAAGAACATGGCGATCGCCGGCGGGCTGCTGGCGTTTGCGGCCTTCGGCGCCGGTGGCTGGAGCCTGGACGCCCGGCGCCGCGACTGAACGCGCTTGCGCAACGAGGAACAACCGATGCCGGAAATCGCCATCGTCTACCACTCGGGCTACGGCCACACGCAGCGCATGGCGCAGGCGGTGGCGCAAGGCGCGGGCGGCCGCCTGATCGCCATCGACGCCGACGGCAACCTGCCGGCGGGCGGATGGGAGCAACTCAAGGCCGCGGACGCGATCGTCCTGGGCTCGCCCACCTACATGGGCAGCGTGAGCTGGCAGTTCAAGAAGTTCGCGGATGCGTCCTCGCGGCCCTGGTTCAGCCAGGACTGGAAGGACAAGCTGTTCGCGGGCTTCACCAACAGCGCGTCGATGAACGGAGACAAGTTCTCGACGCTCACGTACATGTTCACGCTCGCGATGCAGCATGGCGGCATCTGGGTCGGGCTGGGCATCCTGCCCAGCAACAGCGCGGCGGCCGAGCGCAGCGACCCCAACTACCTGGGCTCGTACAGCGGAGCGATCGCGCAATCGCCGTCGGACGCTTCGGTCGCCGACATGCCGCCGGGCGACCTGGAAACCGCGCGGGCCTTCGGCCGCCGCGTGGCGGATGTTGCGAGCCGCGTCCGGCCCTGATAGTCTGGCCGCTCGCAAGGAGCGCACATGGGGATAGCGACTGAACTGGCGGGCCACGCCAGGGACCTGGGCGGCGGCTTTACCGTCCGCAGGCTGCTGCCCGACGCGCGCCAGCGCAGCGTCGGCCCGTTCGTCTTCTTCGACCACTTCGGGCCCGTGGCCGAGGTGCCCGGCGTCAACCACGACGTCCGGCCGCATCCCCACATCGGCCTAGCCACGGTCACCTACCTGTTCGGCGGCGCGATGATGCACCGCGACAGCCTCGGCACCGAGCAGGTGATCGAACCCGGCGCGATCAACTGGATGAGCGCCGGCCGCGGCATCGTCCACTCCGAGCGCCGGCCGGAGGGCCTGCGCGACAAGCACTATGTGAACCACGGCCTGCAGCTGTGGGTGGCGCTGCCGCGCGAGCGCGAGGAGGACGAGCCGTCCTTTCGCCACACGCCGGCCGGCGAGATCCCGGAGATCAGCCTGGGCGACGCCGAGATCCGCATCCTGGTCGGCGAGGCCTTCGGCGAGATCTCGCCCGTGGTGACGCTGTCGCCGACGCTGTACCTGGACGCAATGTTGCCGGCCGGAGGCACGCTGGAGCTGCCGGCGCTGGCGTCGGAGATGGCGATCTATCCGGTGCTGGGCCAGCTCAGCGCCGACGGCCGCACCATCGGCGAAGGATCGATGGCCGTGCTCGCGCCCGGCATGTCGGTGCGGCTGGCTGCGGACCAGGCCTGCCGCCTGGCGGTCATCGGCGGAGAACCGCTGGACGGGCCGCGCCACATGTGGTGGAACTTCGTTTCGAGCAGCCGGGAACGGATCATCCAGGCCTCGCAGGACTGGGAAGCGCAGCGCATGGGCAAGGTGCCGCACGACGACGAGTTCATCCCGCTGCCGCCGACCCGCTTTACTCCGCCGGAGCCGATGTCCTAGGCCGCAGCGCCGGGTCGAGCGCCTCGCGCTCGTCGAAGACGAAGCAGTCGCCCCTGAAGTGGGCGCCGCCGGTTTCCTCGAAGTACTTCAGGATGCCGCCATCGAGCTGCCAGACGTTCTCCAGGCCGGCTTCGCGCATGTAGATCGCGGCCTTCTCGCAGCGGATGCCGCCGGTGCAGAAGCTCACGACCGTCTTGCCTTCGAGCTGCGCCCTGTGTGCCTGCAGCGCTTGCGGGAAATCGCTGAACTTGCGCAGCCTCCAGTCGATCGCGCCCTCGAAGCTGCCGTGGTCGACCTCGAAAGCGTTGCGGGTGTCCAGCGTCACCACGGGCCGGCCTTCGTCGTCGTGGCCCTGGTCCAGCCAGCGCTTGACCGTCGGAGCATCGATGGCCGGCGCGCGGCCCTGGACCGGCTGGATCGCGGGGTGGTTCATGCGGATGATCTCGGGCTTGACCTTGACCAGCAGCTTGCGGAACGGCTGCGCCTGCGACCAGCTTTCCTTGGCCTCCAGGCCGCCCAGGCGCGGATCGCGGCGCAGTTGCGCCAGGAAATCGCGTACCTCCTGCGGCCTGCCCGCCAGGAACAGGTTGATGCCCTCGTGGGCCAGCAGGACGGTCCCCAGCAGGCCCAGCCGTTGTGCATCGTCGATCAGCAGTTGGCGCAAGGCTTCGGGGTCGTCGATGGCCACGAAACGGTAAGCCGAAATGTTCAGGATGGAATTCACAGGCACGATTGTAAAAACCCCGTCCGGGCCGGGCCGGTCGAAGCCCCGCCCGGGGGGTTCCTACAATGTCGCCATGTTTGTCCACCTGCGCCTGCACACCGAATTTTCCGTCGTCGACGGCACCAACCGCATCGACGAGACCGTGAAGGCAGCGGCGGCCGACGGCCAGCCGGCGCTGGCGATCACCGACCTGAACAACCTGTTCGGCGGCATCAAGTTCTACAAGGAAGCGCGCGCCAAGGGCGTCAAGCCGCTGCTGGGCGCCGAGCTGGTGGTGCAGGGCCTGGGCAAGGACGCCGCGCAGCTCTCGCGCGTGGTGCTGCTGGTGCAGAACCGCCAGGGCTACCTGAACCTGTGCGAGCTGTTGTCGCGGGCATGGACCCGCAATGCAGTCAAGGCGCAGGCGGTCTGCAGGCCGGAGTGGCTGCGCGAGCTGGGCGAGGGATTGATCGCCTTGTCCGGGGCGCAGGCCGGCCCGGTCGGCCAGGCGCTGGTGCAGGGCGACGAGCAGCGCGCCGGCGACGTCGCGCTGGAGCTGGCGTCGATCTTTCCGCACCGCTTCTACGTCGAGCTGCAGCGGGCCGGCCGTGCCGACGACGAGCCGCATGTCGCGGCCGCCGTGCAACTGGCCGCCCGCCTGAAGCTGCCGGTTGTGGCGACGCATCCGGTGCAGTTCACCACGCCGGACGACTACGAGGCGCATGAAGCGCGGGTCTGCATCGCCGAGGGCGAGATACTGGGCAACCAGCGGCGCGTGCGCAAGTTCACGCGCGAGCAATATTTCAAGTCGTCGGCCCAGATGGAGGCGCTGTTCGCGGACGTGCCGTCCGCGATCGCGAACACGCTGGAGATCGCGCGCCGCTGCAACCTGGTGCTGGAACTGGGCAAGCCGCGGCTGCCGGATTTTCCGACGCCCAACGGCATGCCGATCGAGGAGTACTTCCGGCTGGCTTCGCACGAGGGACTGAAGGAGCGGATGGCCCACCTCTATCCCGATCCGGCCAGGTGCGGGCAGGAGATGCCCCGCTACGTCGAGCGGCTGGAGTTCGAGATCAACGTGATCTTGAAGATGGGCTTTCCGGGCTACTTCCTGATCGTGGGCGACTTCATCAACTGGGCCAAGAACAACGGTTGCCCGGTGGGGCCGGGCCGGGGCTCGGGCGCGGGCTCGCTGGTTGCCTATTCGCTCAAGATCACCGACCTGGACCCGCTGCAGTACAACCTGCTGTTCGAGCGTTTCCTGAACCCGGAGCGGGTGTCGATGCCCGACTTCGACATCGATTTCTGCCAGACCAACCGCAACCTGGTCATCGACTACGTCAAGGACAAGTACGGCAAGGAGGCGGTCAGCCAGATCGCGACCTTCGGCACGATGGCCGCGCGCGCCGCCATCCGCGACGTCGGGCGGGTGCTGGACATGAGCTACACCTTCTGCGACGGCATCAGCAAGCTGATCCCGAACAAGCCGGGCGTGCACATCACCATCGCCGACGCGCTCAAGCAGGAACCGGTGCTGGCCGAGCGGCTGGAGCGCGAGGACGAGGTCAAGACCCTGCTCGCGCTGGCGCAGAAACTCGAGGGCATGACCCGCAACGTCGGCATGCACGCGGGCGGCGTGCTGATCGCGCCGGGCAAGCTCACCGACTTCACGCCGCTGTACCAGCAGCCGGGCAGCGAGTCGGCCGTGAGCCAGTACGACAAGGACGACGTCGAGGCGGCCGGCCTGGTCAAGTTCGACTTCCTGGGCCTGGCGACGCTGACCATCCTGGAGATCGCGCGCGAGTTCATCGCCGGCCGCCACAAGGGCCGCGAGAACTTCCGCTTCGAGGACATCCCGCTGGACGATCCGCACACCTACAAGCTGTTCTCCGACGGCAAGACCGAGGCGGTGTTCCAGTTCGAAAGCCGCGGCATGCAGGGCATGCTGCGCGACGCGCGGCCGACCCGTCTCGAAGACCTGATCGCGCTCAATGCCTTGTACCGTCCCGGCCCGATGGACCTGATCCCCAGCTTCGTCGCCCGCAAGCACGGGCGCGAGGAGGTGGAGTATCCGCATCCGATGGTGGCGCAGATGCTCTCCGAAACCTACGGGATCATGGTCTACCAGGAACAGGTGATGCAGACCGCGCAGATCCTGGGCGGCTACTCGCTGGGCGGCGCCGACCTGCTGCGCCGGGCCATGGGCAAGAAGAAGGCCGAGGAGATGGCCGAGCACCGGCAGATCTTCCGCGCGGGCGCGGCGAAGAACAACATCGGTGAAGCAAAGGCCGACGAGATCTTCGACCTGATGGAGAAGTTCGCGGGCTACGGCTTC
>JAQGNJ010000151.1 GCA_028291885.1 Ramlibacter sp.
TCAACGCCTCGGGCGCGCTGGCCGCGCTCGAAGCGCTGCGCAGCCGCCTGCCCGTCACGGCGCAGGCGGTGCGCAACGGCCTGTCGATGGTGGAACTGCCGGGCCGCTTCCAGGTGGTGCCCGGGCAGCCGGCCCTGGTGCTGGATGTCGCGCACAACCCGCATTCGGTGGCGGCGCTGGCGGCCAACCTCGATGCCATGGGCTTTTATCCGGCGACGCACGCGGTGTTCGGCGCGATGGCCGACAAGGACCTCGCGCCCATGCTCAAGAAGATGGGACCGATCGTGGACCGCTGGTACTTCACCGATCTCGACACGGCGCGGGCGGCGAAAGCGGGCGACCTGCTGGCGCGCTGGCAGGCGCAGGAAACCCGCAAGGACGTCGCCGCAAGCACCCACGCCAGCCCCATGGAGGCCCTGCGCGCCGCGGCTGCCGCAGCGGACCCCGCTGATAGAATCGTGGTCTTTGGATCGTTCTACACCGTGGGGGGCGTTCTGCAGGAGGGGATCCCCCGCCTTCAGGCCAAACTTCCCGGCTCCTGAGGCCCGAGCCAGGCACCATTCATGGCCTTTTTCAAGTTCCGAAAGCCTGGCGACGACTCCGCCGCCAGTCCCCGCCAGGCCGAGAGCGTCGAGGCCATGCGCCGGCGCGCCAGGCACAGGCTGATCGGCGCGACGGTGCTGGTGCTGGCGGGGGTGATCGGATTCCCCCTGCTGTTCGACACCCAGCCGCGCCCGGTCGCGGTCGATATCCCGATCGAGGTTCCCGACCGCACCAAGGCCAGGCCGCTGGCGTTGCCGCGGGCCGAGGCGCAGGGCGCCGTCACGCCGGCGCCTGCTGCGGCTGTCCCGACCGCTGCCGTCGCCGGCCCGGTCGTGGCGCAGGCGCCAGCCGCGACGGCGCAAGAGAAGCCGGTCGCCGAACCCGTGCCGGAGCCGGCAACGGCCGCCGCGAAACCGCAGCCCAAGCCGGAACCCAAGGCGGTTGCGAAGGTCGAACCGGCCCAGGCCGGCGAGAGCAAGCCGGTGGGCGCGGACAACGGCGCCAAGGCGCGCGCCTTGCTCGAAGGCAAGCCGCCCCAGGAGTCGGCCGCAGTGGTGGCCGCCGAAGGCCGCTTCATCGTGCAGGTCGGCGCGTTCGCGGATCCGGGCAAGGCCCGCGAAGCCCGCCAGCGGGTGGAGAAGGCGGGCCTGAAGACCTATACCCATGTCGCCGAGACCCGGGACGGCAAGCGGATCCGCGTGCGAGTCGGGCCGTTCGCCAACCGGGCCGAAGCGGACAAGGCGGCAGAAAGAATCAAGGGGCTGGATTTGCCGGCCGCGATCCTCACCTTGTGAGGAACGCTGCCTGATGGCCACGCTGGACTGGATCTTCCTGGCCGTGCTCCTCGGTTCCCTGGCGCTCGGCGCCTGGCGCGGCCTGGTGTACGAAGTGCTGTCGGTGGCGGGCTGGATCGCGGCTTTCGTGCTGGCCCAGTGGCTAGCGCCCGACGCGGCGGCTTGGCTGCCGATGGGCGGCGCCGGGGACGCGTTGCGCTATGCCGCCGGCTTCGTGCTGGTGTTCATCGCCGCCGCCTTCGCCGCCGGACTGCTGTCCTGGCTGGTCAAGAAGCTGGTGGAAGCGGTGGGGCTGCGGCCGGTGGATCGCACGCTGGGCGCCGCTTTCGGCCTGGTGCGCGGGGCGGTCCTGCTGCTGGCCCTGGCCGTGGTGATCCATGCCACATCGCTGCAGAGCGGCGAGTGGTGGACGGAATCGAAGGGTGCCGGCGTCGCGACGGCGGCGCTCAAGGGATTGAAACCGGTGCTGCCCGAACGGTTCGGGCAATACCTCCCCGGCTAGATTACGAGAGAGCTTCAACCATGTGTGGAATCGTCGGCGTTGTCAGCAACGCTCCAGTCAACCAGCTGATCTACGACGCCTTGCTGCTGCTGCAGCATCGCGGCCAGGACGCGGCCGGCATCGTCACCCAGCGGGAACGCAAGTTCTTCATGCACAAGGCCAAGGGCATGGTGCGCGACGTCTTTCGCACCCGCAACATGCGCGGGCTGCCGGGCGACGCCGGCCTGGGGCAGGTGCGCTACCCGACCGCGGGCAATGCGTATAGCGAGGAAGAAGCGCAGCCTTTCTACGTCAACGCGCCCTATGGCATCGTGCTGGTGCACAACGGCAACCTGACCAATGCGCAGGCGCTGAAGGCCGAACTCTTCAGCTCCGACCACCGCCACATCAACACCGAGAGCGACTCCGAAGTGCTGCTCAACGTCTTCGCCCACGAGCTGGAGAAGACCACGCGCGGCGCCCAGCTGCGGCCGGACGACGTGTTCAAGGCCGTGAGCAACGTGCACCGGCGCATCCGCGGCTCCTATGCCGTGATCGCGATGATCGCGGGCCACGGCGTGCTGGCGTTCCGCGACCCGTTCGGCATCCGCCCGCTGTCGATCGGCCACAAGGACGGCACGGTGATGGTGGCCAGCGAGTCCGTGACGCTCGAAGGAACGGGCCATGTCCTGGACCGCCATGTGCTGCCGGGCGAAGCGGTCTTCATCGACCTGCAGGGCAAGGTCCACGCGCAGCAGTGCGCGGCCGACCCCAAGCTCTTTCCCTGCATCTTCGAATACGTGTATCTCGCGCGGCCCGACTCGGTGCTCGACGGCATTTCGGTCTACCAGGCGCGGCTCAACCTCGGCGAAACGCTGGCCAAGCGCGTGGTCTCCACCGTGCCCCCCAGCGAGATCGACGTGATCATCCCGATCCCGGAATCGAGCCGGCCCAGCGCGACCCAGCTCGCGCACCTGCTGGGCGTGCCGTACCGCGAAGGCTTCGTGAAGAACCGCTATGTCGGGCGCACCTTCATCATGCCGGGCCAGGGCGTGCGCAAGAAGTCGGTCCGCCAGAAGCTCAACGTCATCGCCAGCGAGTTCAAGGGCCGCAACGTGCTGCTGGTCGACGATTCCATCGTGCGCGGCACGACCAGCCGCGAGATCGTGCAGATGGCGCGCGACGCCGGCGCGAAGAAGGTCTACCTCGCCAGCGCGGCTCCGCCGGTGCGCTTCCCGAACGTCTACGGCATTGACATGCCGACGCCGGGCGAGCTGGTGGCCTACGGCCGCACCATCGAGGAAGTGCGCGAGATCATCGGCTGCGACGCGCTGATCTACCAGGACGTCGACGGGATGAAGCGCGCGATCGGCTCGCTCAACCCGTCGCTCGACGGCTTCGACGCATCGTGCTTCGACGGCGTCTACGTCACCGGCGACATCAATCCCGAGGACATCGCCCGCATCAACGAAGCGCGGATCGGCCAGGAAGACCCGCTGGAGGAAGACACCTCGCGCCTGGCGCTGCCCAACGCCCAGGAAGCCTGACATGCAAGGCAAGAAACTTCCCGCCGGCCTGCACCGCGACACGCTGGCCGTTCGCACGGCGCTGGAGCCCAGCCAGTACGGCGAAAACTCCGAGGCCTTGTACCTGACCAGCGGCTTCGTCCAGAGCGATTCGGAAACCATGGCCCGCCGCTTCGCGAACCCGCAGGAGGGCTTCACCTACGGCCGCACCTCCAATCCCACCGTCACCAGCTTCGAGCAGCGGCTGGCGGCCATGGAAGGGACGGAGGCGGCCATCGGCGCGTCGACCGGCATGGGCGCGATCCTGATGCTGTGCATGGGCCTGCTCAAGGCCGGCGACCACGTGATCTGCTCGCGCTCCGTGTTCGGTTCGACGATGAACCTGTTCGGCAAGGAGTTCGGCAAGTTCGGCGTGGAAACGACGTTCGTGTCGCAAACGGACGTTGCGCAATGGCGCGCGGCCGTGCGCCCGAACACCAGGCTGCTGTTCGCCGAGACGCCGACCAATCCGCTCACCGACGTCTGCGACATCCGCGCCCTGGCCGACATCGCGCACGGCTGCGGCGCGCTGCTGGCCGTCGACAACTGCTTTTGCTCGCCCGCCTTGCAGCGGCCCACGGAACTGGGCGCGGACCTGGTGATCCATTCGGGGACCAAGTACCTCGACGGCCAGGGCCGCGTGATGGCCGGTGCGATCTGCGGCCCCTCCAGGCTGATCGTCGACGTCTTCGGCCCGGTCGTGCGCACCGCGGGCATGACGCTGTCGCCGTTCAACGCATGGGTCGTGCTCAAGGGGCTGGAGACGCTCAACATCCGGATGCAGGCCCAGTCCGCCAATGCGCTCGCCGTGGCCCGCTTCCTGGAGCGGCATCCGGCGGTCTCGCGCGTGTATTACCCCGGCCTCGAATCGCATCCGCAGCACGAGCTGGCGATGCGGCAGCAGTCCGGGCTCGGCGGCGCCGTCGTGTCGTTCGACGTCCGCGGCACGGACCCGCAATCGATGCGGACCAACGCGTTCCACGTGGTCGACAGCTCGCAGGTCATGAGCATCGCGACCAACCTGGGCGACACCAAATCCATCATCACGCATCCGGCCACCACGTCGCACGGACGCCTCACCGAAGACCAGCGCCAGGCCGCCGGGATCGGCCAGGGGCTGATCCGGCTGGCAGTGGGACTGGAGCATATCGACGACATCAAGGCCGACCTGCTGCGCGGCCTGGACACCCTGGCATGACGACAACAAGAATCCGCACCCGGTTCGCGCCCTCGCCGACCGGCTTCATCCATCTGGGCAACATCCGCTCGGCGCTCTATCCCTGGGCGTTCGCCCGCTCGCAGGGTGGCACTTCATCCTGCGTATCGAGGACACGGACGTGGAGCGCTCGTCGCAGGCCGCGGTCGACGTGATCATCGAAGGCATGAAGTGGCTGGGCCTGGACCACGACGAAGGGCCGTTCTACCAGATGCAGCGGATGGACCGCTACAAGCAAGTGCTGGCGCAGATGCAGGCGCAAGGCCTGGTCTATCCCTGCTACATGAGCATCGCCGAACTCGATGCCCTGCGCGAGAAGCAGATGGCGAACAAGGAAAAGCCGCGCTACGACGGCACGTGGCGGCCGGACGAAGGCAAGGCATTGCCGCCCGTGCCCGAAGGCGTGCAGCCGGTGCTGCGCTTTCGCAACCCGGTCGGCGGCTCCGTCGTGTGGGAAGACAAGGTCAAGGGCCGGATCGAGATCAGCAACGACGAACTCGACGACTTGGTGATCGCGCGTCCCGACGGCACGCCGACCTACAACTTCTGCGTGGTGGTGGACGACATCGACATGGCGATCACGCACGTGATCCGCGGCGACGACCACGTCAACAACACGCCGCGCCAGATCAATATCTTCCGCGCCCTCGCCAAGGAGCCGCCGGTGTATGCGCACCTGCCCACCGTGCTCAACGAGCAGGGCGAGAAGATGAGCAAGCGCAACGGCGCCAAGCCGGTGACGCAGTACCGCGACGAGGGCTACCTGCCCGACGCGATGGTCAACTACCTGGCGCGCCTGGGCTGGTCGCACGGCGACGACGAGATCTTCAGCCGCGAGCAGTTCCTGCAGTGGTTCAGCCTCGATCACCTGGGCCGCAGTGCGGCGCAGTTCGACGAAGCCAAGCTGCGCTGGGTCAACGCGCAGCACATGAAGGCGATGGCCGACGACAAGCTGGCCGCGCTCGTCGCGCCGTTGCTGCAGCAGCGCGGCATCGACTTCGGCACCGTTCGTCCCGAGCTGGTCGAAGGACACCTGGCCAGCCTGTGCGGCCTGCTCAAGGACCGCTGCGACACGCTGGTCGCCCTCGCGGACTGGATCGCGAAGTTCCACCAGCCGGTGCAAGCCGACCCGCAGGAACTGGAGAAGCACGTCACCACCACGGTGCGCCCCGCGATCAGCATGCTGGCGAAGATGCTTGCCGACTGTCCCTGGGACAAGGCGTCGATCAACGAGGCGATCAAGGAAGTGCTGCGCGCCACCGGCCTGAAGATGCCGCAGCTGGCCATGCCCGTGCGCCTGCTGGTGCTCGGCACGACGCAGACTCCGTCGCTCGACGCGGTGCTCGCGCTCAGCGATCGAGAAACTGTCGTCGCTCGTCTGCAAGACGCCTGATTTTTCAGGCTATAATTCGAGGCTCGGAAATTGACGAGGCGACGAAAGAAGCAGCGGCAGTTTGGGGGGTATAGCTCAGCTGGGAGAGCGCTTGCATGGCATGCAAGAGGTCATCGGTTCGATCCCGTTTACCTCCACCACCGAAGTTCAGGTTTTGACCCTATCGTCTAGAGGCCTAGGACATTACCCTTTCACGGTAAGTACCGGGGTTCGAATCCCCGTAGGGTCGCCAAATCGCCAAGGTCAGTCTTCGGACTGGCCTTGGGTCAAGAGGCACAAGTCGGCAACAGCCGGCCCGCAAGGGCAGGCGGCTTGGCTCGCAAGAGCGGACGTTGCTGCTACCAGGAGTGGTAGTTCAGTTGGTTAGAATACCGGCCTGTCACGCCGGGGGTCGCGGGTTCGAGTCCCGTCCACTCCGCCAAAACAAGAGGGTTTGCTGTCGTGAAAACGGCAGCAAACCCTTTTTCTTGTGCGCGTCCGCAAGGGCGAGTGCCGCGGCAGGGCACGTCATCGAAAGCAGTCGTCGCATGAGCAGTACCCCAAGGAAACCGTCGGCCACGCCCGCTCCTCCCGACGCGGACAAGCCGGAACCCGGCGCCCCCGCACAGCGTCGCGAGGCCCACAGCGACACGCTGTCGCCTTATCTGCGAGGTGACCCGATCCCCAGGGCCGACGCGGTGGAGATGAACACCGACACGACCTGGGCGTTGTGGTCCGATCTGGTTGCCGCCGAAAACCGCGGCTATGCACCGACGGTTCCCGCGCCGCTGGAGTCTGTCGCGCAGCTTCCGCTCCCGGTGCGGCGAGAACTTTCTGTCGTCGAAGTGATGGCGGAGGCGCGCAGGAACAATCGCGTCTGTCCCAAGCCCGCAAGATGGCAACAGCTCTACGAGATGCTGCCGGAGAGAAGGCGAACCGTCGTGGGCTGGCAGCCGGCGCAGCCTCCGCTGGAGGGCGCCTGGGATGTCACGCCGTCGATCACCAAGAGGGTCTTCTTTCGCGAGCACATCGAATGGGCCGCAACGCATTCCTGCCTGCAGAAGGTCTTCGCGTTCATGAAGAGCCTGCCCGAGGACGAATGGCACCACATGGGGGAGTAGGTCGCGCAGCCAAGTGCGCCAGAAACAGCCAGGGCCTTGCAGCTTCAGCCGCAAGGCCCTTTGTCTTTCCGGTGGATGAGGGTTGCCGCGTTACTTGCCCAGGGGACTGGACCGCGTTGTCAGCCCCTTGGGCAACATGCCCTGGAACTGGGCGGAGATGTCGCGCATGGTCTCGCGCGCATGCACTTCGCCGTGCAGGTCCGCGAGCGCTGCCATCAGGTCGCCCCGCAGGTACCAGAGCGTCTGGAGATCGTCGGCGTACTGGATGCGGCGCGCGACCCCCGGAAAGCTCTTGGAGCCCGCCTGGCCCAGCGCGGTCAGCATCGCCTCCTGGATATCGCCCAGCGCGTCGTCGAGCTCCTTCGTGGACCGCTGGGACCCGCCCAACAAGCCGTAAATGCTCTGGATGGTTGGTTTCCACGCGCGCATGCTGTTCTCCAAAGAGCCCTACACCGACAGCATGGCACCAGGAACCGCTGCGTGTCCGTGAAAGATTGGGCGTAACCCCGAAGCTTCTGGCCTGACATTACCCTGTACGGCGCCGCTTTGGTAGCCGCGCTTGCCCGGGCCGGCAAGCGCGGCCCCGGCGCGTGGCGGAAAAAATCCACGCCCGTGAGGCGCGCGCAGGCCGGTTTTCCTGGTGTCTGTGTTGTCCTACAGCCGCGCCAGGAGGGGCTGCCTACGATTCGCCGCATGATCAACCCAGTCCAGCGCCGGCAGCCGCAACCGCAGCAAGAGCGGTCCGAGCGCAGCAAGCAAGTCCAGGCCGAACGCGAGATCGCCCGCGCCGAAGAGGACTACCAGCGGCTGAGAAACGCGTACCTGAGCCTTGCCCGGGAGGAGCACAACGAAGTCGCGCTGGCGATGATCGGCGCGGACATGGACCGTGCCCACGCCGTGCTGCAAGACCTGACCGGGCTGCGTCAGCTGCCGTTCACCCACGAACCCACCCGGGTCGTGCGGCGCGAAGCCCGGCGGCTGGTCGAAGAGAACTCCTGAGCCTGTGTGGGCGCGCGCCGACAGCCGGTCGGCCTGCGCGCCGAGTCCCGCGCCGCAAGTTCAGCGCCAGCATCGGTCCAAAGGAGTCGCCCAATGATCCCGTACGACATCGATCCCAGCCTGCACAGCGGCGAACCCGACGACCAGCTCCTGCTCGACGACGGTTTTTCCGCGCCCCGCAGCCACGGCGAGTCCGCCGGGCAGCCGGGTCCGCAAGCCACCGCGAGCCTGGAAGAAGCGCTCGCCAGCAAGAGCGACTTCTGACAGGCGCCGCATGACCATCCATCCCGTCGAACCCGAGCCGCTGCCTGACGGCGAGCCGGCCCAGCCCAACCCGACCCACCTGCCGGTGGAGCCGGAATTCGGTCCGCTGCTGCCACCGGCGGAACCGGAAGATCCCGGCGCCAAGCCGCCCCACATCTGAGGAGTTGCCCATGGTCCCGATCCAGTCCAGCGTGGTGCCTGCCCCGCCCGGCCTCGAGAAAGAAGAGCCGGAGCTCGCGCAGGAAGACGATATCCCAACCGACGACGATCCCGACGTCGAAGCCGCGTCATCCGCGGATTCGGCGTCAGGCGCCCGGCGGCAATGAGCGGCAGTGTCGCCAGCACGGCGGCGACCCCGGCTCCACCGTCGCCGTCCGATACCGGCA
Organism: Ramlibacter sp.; assembly: GCA_028291885.1. GTDB lineage: Bacteria > Pseudomonadota > Gammaproteobacteria > Burkholderiales > Burkholderiaceae_C > Ramlibacter. The sequence goes on from JAQGNJ010000151.1 coordinate 8,742, forward strand.
ACCCGGAGCCGCTCCCGTCGACGCCGCAGGACCCCGAAAAGGGGCGGGTCCCGCCGGTCACCGTTCCCGGCAAATCCGAGCACCCGAAGCAGTAGAGGTCAGCCTTCGTCGGCTTCGGCGCCGCCGTCGGGTGCGCAGTCGGCCAGCAATGCCTGGGCGCCTTCGTCGACCCCAACCACCGGAGTCGCCTTGGCAAGCGCCATCCACAGGCCGAACGGCAGCTTGCGCCGGGGCCGGCTGGGCGCCGGGCGAGCGACCTGCAGCCGGTCTCGTTCCAGCACCAGCACGCCGCACTCGGGCGG
>JAQGNJ010000177.1 GCA_028291885.1 Ramlibacter sp.
ATCGGCCCAACCCTTCGGGCCGGTGCCTCAATCGCTGCCATGCGTTGTTACGGCCTCCTTGTGTACGCAAGTACACGGCCTCGCCCGCGCCTAGCCTGGCAGCGATTGAGGCGCCGGCGCAGACCCGCTTGTCTGCCGCGCAGGCTCCTAGGGGTAGCGGCGGGTGAGTGATTCGGCGACGCAGGCCGGCTTGTCGGAGCCTTCGCGCTCGACGGTCACCTGCCACGTCATCTGGACACCGTCGTTGTCGATCGGGTCGCAGGCCAGCAGCTTCATGCGGCCGCGCAAGCGGCTGCCGACGGGCACGGGCGACGTGAAGCGCACCTTGTTGAGGCCGTAGTTGACGCCCATGCGCGTGTTGCGGATCTCCATCGCCGTCTCGAAGAACGTCGGCAGCAGCGATAGCGTGAGGAAGCCATGCGCGATGGGTGCGCCGAACGGCCCGGCATTCGCGCGCTCGACATCGACATGGATCCACTGGTGGTCGCCGGTGGCCTGCGCGAACAGGTTCACCTGCTCCTGGGTGACGGTGTGCCAGTCGCTCACGGCGACTTCCTGCCCGACCAGGGATGCGAGCGCCGACAGGTTCTCGAAAGTTTTCATTCCCCCAATGTAGCAACGCGGGGGCCGCGGCAATGCGCAAAAACGTGTCAGCGATCGAGCCAGCGACAGATGCTCTTCCATTGCTCGAGGTCGCGCTCCACGCGGCCGGGTGCGACGTCGAACAGCGTGAGGCCGCGGGCGGCGAGCTGGATGTAGTTCTGCGTCTGGCGCAGGTAACCCAGCACCGGCAGGCCCAGGTTGTCGACGAATTCGTGCAGCTTGTCGGCGGCGATGGTGCGCTCGTCGACCCGCATGCCGACGATGCCCACCTGCAGCTGCGTCGCCTTGCGGTGCTCGGCCATCTGGTCGAGGAAGCTGCGGGTCGCGAAGATGTCGAACACGCTGGGCTGCAGCGGCACGATCACCTTGTCGGCCAGCCGGAGCACCTCGGTGAACAGCTTGCCGTGCATGCCCGCCGGCGTGTCGAGCACGACGTGGCTCGTGCCCCGGGGCGGCTTGACGATGTGCTCGGGCCCCAGCTCCCAGGTGGCGATGGCCCTTGCGCCCGCCGGACGCAAGCCCAGCCAGAGCCGTGACGACTGCTGCCGGTCCGCGTCGCCGAGCATCACGGAGTGGCCACGGCTGGCAAAATACCCGGCGATGTTGGTCGCCATGGTGGACTTTCCGACACCGCCTTTTGGATTCGCTACGACCACGACCGGCATGGGCAACTCCTGGTTTTCGGGACCGACGAGGGGAACTGGCGCAGTTGCGCTATGTTACCGGCATGGATGAGTCGTCCCAAAAAGCGCTTCCCCGCGCGGTCTACGTGCTCGCGGCGCACCCCAATCTGCGCGAATCGCGGGTCAACCGCGGCTTGCAGGAAGTGGCCCGCAGCATCCCGGGCGTGGACCTGAACGATCTGTACTCCAGCAGCCCGGACTACGACTTCGACATTCCGCGCGAACAGGCCCGGGCGGAAGCGGCCGAGCTGATCGTGCTGCTGCACCCGATCCAGTGGTATTCGATGCCGGCGCTGATGAAGCTGTGGTTCGACGACGTGCTCACTTACGGTTGGGCTTATGGAGGCGGCGCCGCGTTGCGCGGCAAGGACCTGTGGCTGGTCGCGAGTGTCGGCGGGTCGCAGGCGTCCTACCATCCGCAGGACTACAACCGCTATTTCTTCGACGCGTTCCTGCCGCCTTACGAACAGACGGCCGCACTGTGCGGAATGCGCTTTTTGCCGCCCATGCTGCTGTTCGGCGCCCACCGCGCCAGCGACGAAGACATCGCGACGCACGTATCGGTCTTCCGCGAACGGCTGCTGACCTATCCCGCCTGGCCGGAGATGGACGAAGTGCTGGACTGCCCGACCTGCGAGGTGCCGGCCTTCGACCGGCCCGGCGGCGCCTCCCGGTAGGAAAAGAGATGGAACACGCCCCGGCCTGGTTGACCAACAGCCTGATCTACCTGGGCGCCGCGGTGCTCGTGGTGCCGCTGTCGCGGGCGCTGGGCCTGGGATCGATCATCGGCTACCTGGCGGCCGGCATCGCCATCGGCCCCTGGGGCCTGAAGCTCGTCACCAACGTCGAGGACATCCTGCACTTCGCCGAATTCGGCGTCGTTCTGATGCTGTTCCTCGTGGGGCTGGAGCTCGAGGCCAAGCGCCTCTGGAGCCTGCGCCGGCCGATCTTCGGCTGGGGATCGGCCCAGGTGCTGGGCTGCGCCGCCCTGCTGTTCCTTGCGGCCATGCTGGCCGGGGCCAGCTGGCGGGTGGCGCTGGTCGCATCGCTGGGCCTGGCGCTCTCCTCCACCGCCATCGCCTTGCAGGTGATGGGCGAGCGCAACCTGTTGCCCACCTCCGCCGGCCAGGCCGGCTTCTCGATCCTGCTGTTCCAGGACGTGGCCGCGATCCCCATCCTCGCCCTGCTGCCCCTGCTGGGCGCCGCGCCCGACGCCGGGCACGCCGGCGGCGACGGCTGGCCGCTGGACGCGCTGAAGATCGTCGCCGTCGTCGCCGGCATCATCCTGGGCGGCCGGCTGGTGATCCGGCCCGTGCTGCGCTGGATCGCCAAGAGCCGGACGCCGGAGATCTTCACCGCCGCCTCGCTGCTGCTGGTGGTCGCGATCGCCGCGCTGATGCAGCTGGTCGGCCTGTCGATGGCGCTGGGCGCTTTCCTGGCGGGCGTGCTGCTGGCCGAAAGCGAGTACCGGCGCGAACTGGAAACCGACATCGAGCCCTTCAAGGGCCTGCTGCTCGGGCTGTTTTTCATCGCCGTCGGCATGAGCATCGACTTCGGCGTGATCCTGCGCTCGCCGGGTCTGATGGCCGCCATCGTCGTCGGCCTCATGGTGCTCAAGGCAATCGTCATCTACGCGGTGGCGCGGCTGATGGGGCTGCCGGTGCAGGACCGGCCGGTGTTCACGCTGCTGCTGGCGCAGGGCGGCGAGTTCGCCTTCGTGGTGTTCCAGGCCGCCCTCGGTGCGCGCGTGATGACGCCGGAGACGGCCTCTCTGCTGATCGGCGCGGTCGCGATCTCGATGCTGGTCAGCCCGCTGCTGCTGGTGGCGATCGACCGCCTGCTGCTGCCGCGGTTCGCCGCCGGCCACGGGCCCCAGCTGGAGGAGCTGTCCGAGCCGCAGCACGCGCCGATCATCATCGCCGGCTTCGGCCGCTACGGCCAGATCATCGGCCGGCTGCTCAATGCGCAGGGCATCGCCGCCACCGTGCTGGACCACGACGCCGACATGATCGAGGCCGCGCGCTCCTTCGGCTACAAGGTGTTCTACGGCGACGCGAGCCGGCTCGACCTGCTGCGCACCGCCGGCGCCGCGCAGGCGCGGCTGCTGGTGGTGGCGGTGGACGACATCCAGCAGTCGCTCGCCATCGTCAGGCTGGCGCAGGAGCATTTTCCGCAGCTGGAGATCGTCGCCCGCGCCCGCGACGTCACGCACTGGAACGAGCTGCGCGACCTGGGCGTGACGCGCGTGGAGCGCGAGGTCTTCGAGTCCAGCCTGCGCAGCGGCCGCACCGTGCTGGAAGTGCTCGGCTACCCGGCCCACGAGGCCCGGCGCCAGGCCATGCGCTTTCGCCGCCACAACATCGCGCTGTTCGAGAAGATGTACCCGCACCACAAGGACCGCGCCAAGATGATCGCCGTGGTCAAGCAGGGTCGGGCCCAGCTCGAAGAGCAGATGGCGCGCGAACGCGCCGAGCACGAGGAGCAGCTGCGCGCCAGCCGGCGGCCGCCGGGCTGGGAAAAGTGACCTGGGCCAGGCCCCTGGCGGCGCCATGCCCCGGATTGCCGATCACCGCGAAAGAAAGCCGTCCCAAACCAGCTTGAGGCCGGTGAGAAGCATGCCGGTGTAGACCAGCCGGTAGAACAGCAGCGGCTTGATCCTGTGCGCCAGCCTGACGCCGATCCAGACGCCGACCGGAGCGAAGGGCAGCAGCGCCAGCGAGGTCGCCATGTTGCGCAGGTCCAGCAAGCCGAGCCAGGCATACGGAACCCACTTGCTCAAATTCAGCGCGGTGAAGAACACCGACATGGTCGCCGCGAACACCAGCGGCGGCAGCCGCATCGGGATGACGTAGGCGTTGACCGGCGGGCCGCCGGCATGGGCGATGAAGCTGGTGAAGCCGGCCATCGTCGTCAGGATGGCGCCCAGCCACTTGGGCGGCGGCGGGCTGTCAGGCCTGGGGGGAAACAGCAGGCGCTGCGCCAGGAACAGCAGCGTGAAGACACCGACCACGCCGGCGACCAGCCTGGCGTCCAGCAGCTTGAACGACAGCGTCCCCACCAGCGTGCCGAGCAGCCCATAGGGGACCAGGAAGCGGATCAGCTTCATGTCGAAATGCTTGCGGAACGCGGCCAGCCCCAGCATGTCCATCACGAACAGCACCGGCATCAGCATGGCCGCGGCCTCGGGAACCGTGACAGCCAGCGCCATCAGCGGCACGGCGAGCGAACCGAAGCCCGCGCCGAAGCCGCTCTTGCTGATCCCCAGCATCAGCACGGCAGGGATCGCGACGGCGTAGAAGAAGGGGTCGCTGACGAAGGGAAGATTCACGGAGGGGGAAACAAGAGCCCGCGAAAGCCGGGCTCGCAGGCGCGACGCCGGATGATCGGCTGGGGCGGCGGCAGGACTATCTTTCCAGCGCGCCGCCGGCCAGCCAGCGGGCGCCGCGCCGGTACAGCTCCTCGACGACCTGGCCCTTGAGCATCGGCATGTCCATCTTCACCGTGTAGCCGATGCGGGTCTGGATATAGGCGAGGTGGCGATAGCCTTCCGGAAATTTCGCCAGCGCCTGCGCGTCCAGGTCCAGGCTGGCGCCGGGATCGACCGGGTCGATCCGGTCCTTCTCGTAGATCGGCTGGCGGTGCAGCAACTTCCACTCGCCCTCGTGCTTCTGGACGAAGTCGTAGAAGCGGCCGGTGCAGACCACGTCGCACGACACGCCTTCGACCATGCCGCGCTGCGAGATCGTCATCTTGGTCTGGGCGATCGCCCGGTCGCCCGCCACCTCGATCGCGGACCCGCCCAGGAAGTGCAGGATGCTCACACCCTTGGCCCAGCCCTCCTGCGTGACGCGGATGAAGTCGCGAAACGGTCCCTGGAACCAGGTCGCCATCATCACGCCCTCGGGATGCCACACGGTCGCGAAGCGCTCCCAGTCCCCGGCGTCGCGCCACACGGCCCAGCGCTCCACCATCCGCCGGATCAGCAGTTCATCGGTCAGGGCGTCGTTCAAGATGCGGTCTCCTTGTTGGTGCGGGCGGTCGCCGGATTGAGCACGAAGTCGTATTCCAGCAGGTAGCTGCCGTCGGCCTGGCGCTTCCAGTCGGCGACCAGCGATTCGCGCACGCCGAAGACGGCGTCGGAATCGAGGTAGTCGTCGCCGCTGCGAAAGACATGCGTCACCAGCCGCTCGTAGCCGTCGGCGACGATCATGAAGTGCAGGTGGGCCGGTCGCCAGGGATGGCGCCTGGTCGCGCGCAGCAGGTCGCCGACGGGTCCGTCGGTCGGGATCGGGTACGCCTCGGCCAGCACGGTGCGGAATTCGAAGCTGCCGTCGGGACCGGTGCGCAGCACGCCGCGCGCCCGATGGTGGTCCAGGCCCTCGTACTGCACGTCGTACTTGCCCTTGGCATCGGCCTGCCAGACCTCGATCGTGGCGCCGGCCACCGGCTCGCCACCCAGGCCGCGCACCCGGCCCCGCACCAGGCAGGGCTCGCCACTTGCGCCGTTGGCGATGTCGGCGCCCTTCTCGTAGCGCGGCGCGCCCTCCACGTGGAACGGGCCGAACACGGTGGCCTCGGTGCAGCCCTGCGGCTTGTCGTTGTTCATGGCGACGGTGAGCATCGACAGGCCCAGCGTGTCCGACAGCAGGATGAATTCCTGGCGCTTGTCGTCGCTCTTGTGGCCGACGGCGGTCAGGAACTGGATGCCCTTGAACCATTCGTCTTCCGTCAGCCGCACCTCGCGCGCGAAGGCATGCAAGTGCTGCACGAGGCTGGTCACGACCTCGCGCAGCCGCGGGTCCGGCGTCTGCGCGAGCCGCTCGATCACGGCCTGGGTGATGTTGTCCTGGGTCACGTTTCGCAAAATTGCCTCCGATGCCGGTTGGTTGCCGCGGTTCGAATTCAGGGAGCGGCCACGCGTGCGACAGCGCGCGGTGCGTGACATTTTCACTCACCGCAAGAGTTGACCGCCAAACGCCCTGCCGTCGAGTTGTCGTCCTACAGCCGAGCCGCGCGCCGCTTCTTAGGATGGCCCTTCCAGCCGCCATCACGAAAGTCAAGAAAAAGTGGTCCTCTGGTTTGTCGCGGGCCTCGTCACGGCCCTGGTTCTCACCCTCGTCGTCATCAACCTCTCGCTCGGAGAGAAAAAGATCGAACGGCAGCTGCGCCGCCACTACGGCTGCGGCGACCCGCAGTTCGAATACGAAATGGGGACCTTGCTGGGGCCGCCGATCGTCGACGGCAACCGCTGCCAGACCCTGGTCAACGGCGCGCAGATCTTCCCGGCGATGCTGCACGCCATCGCTTCGGCGCGCCAGACCATCAATTTCGAGAGCTTCATCTACTGGTCCGGCTCGATCGGCCAGTCCTTCGCCGATGCCTTGAGCGAGCGCTCGCGCGCCGGGCTCGAGGTCAACGTGCTGCTGGACTGGCTGGGCAGCGCCAAGATGGACAACAGCCTGCTGGAACAGATGAAGTCCGCCGGCGTGAACGTGCAGCGCTTCCACCGGCCGCTGTGGTACCACCTCGGGCGGATCAACAACCGCACCCACCGCAAGCTCCTGATCGTCGACGGCCGGATCGGCTTGACCGGTGGCGTCGGCATCGCGCCGCAGTGGGAGGGCGATGCGCAGGACAGCGAACACTGGCGCGACAGCCACTTCAGGGTCGAGGGCCCGGTGGTGGCTCAGATGCAGTCCGTGTTCGTCGACAACTGGACCAAGGCCTCGGGCGAGGTGCTGCACGGCCCGGCGTATTTCCCGCCGCTGCAAAAGGCCGGCGAGCAGCGGGCCCACATGTTTTCCAGCTCGCCGTCGGGCGGAGCCGAGAGCATGCAACTGATGTACCTGATGGCGATCACCGCGGCGGACCGCAGCATCGACCTGGCCAGCGCCTACTTCGTCCCCAACGCGCTGACCCGGGCCGCCATGGTCAAGGCCATGCAACGAGGCGTCAGGATCCGCGTCATCGTGCCGGGGGAGCACACGGATGCCGATACAGTCAGGAACGCGTCCAAGGCAAACTGGGGGGAACTGCTGGACGCGGGCGCCGAGATCTACGAGTACCAGCCGACCATGTACCACTGCAAGGTGCTGGTGCTGGACGGCCGGATGACCTCGGTGGGATCGACCAATTTCGACGAGCGCTCCTTCCGGCTGAACGACGAAGCGAACCTGAACATCTATGACGAGTCATTTGCCCGCGAGCAGACCCACATCTTCGAGCAGGACCTCCAGAGGAGCCGCCGCTTCACCGCAGCCCAGTGGCACGGGCGGCCTGCCGGGGAAAGGGTCAAGGAGCGCTTCGCGAGCCTGGTCTCCTCGCAACTCTGACGGCTCGCCATGCTAGAGACCGACGTCCTGGTCGCGGGCGGCGGACCCTTCGGGCTGACGCTGGCGCTGGAGCTCGGACGGCGCGGCGTGCGCAGCCTGCTGGTCGACGCCAAGCCCGGAACGGCATTCAATCCGCAGGCCAACGCGACCCAGGCCCGCACGATGGAGCACTTCCGCCGGCTTGGTTTCGCGCACGAGATCCGCGGCCAGGGCCTGCCGCCGGAGCATCCGACCGACATCGCCTACTTCACCCGCTACACCGGCCACGAACTGGCGCGCCTGCGCTTGCCGACCGCGGCCCAAGCGGTGCGCAACGTCCGCGGCATGGGCGGGTCCTGGAGCGCGGCGGAACTGCCGCACCGCATTTCGCAGAAGTTCGTCGAGGCGACGCTGCGGGGCCATGCGCAGGCCCTGCCCTCCAACGACATCCGCTACGGCTGCAAGCTGCTCGATTTCGGGCAGCATGAGGACCATGTGACGGCGACCGTGCAGCCGGTCGATGGCGGCGCGCCGGTCGCCGTCCGCGCCCGCTTCCTGGTCGGCGCGGACGGCGCCCGCAGCCTGGTGCGAAGCCGGCTCGGCATCGCCTGGGGCGGCGCGACGGGGGTGCGGCGCGACTTCATGGGCGGCCAGATGTTCGCCGTCTACCTGCGGGCGCCGGATTTCTACCGGGTGCTGCCGCACGGCCGCGCCTGGATGTACGTCTCGGTCAATCCGCAGCGCCGGGCTTTCATGGCGTCGGTGGACGGCAAGTCGGAGTTCGCCTTCCACGCCGCCGTGCACGACGGCGAAGACGCCGATCACTGGGGCGAAGCCGACGCAAAGCGCGTGTTCGCCCAGGCGCTGGGCACGCAGATCCCCATCGAGGTGCTGTCCTGCGGCACGTGGACGGCGGGCCACTCGCTGGTGGCGCAGTCCTTTGGCGGCGGCCGGGTTTTCATCGGCGGCGACGCGGCCCACCTGTTCACGCCGACCGGTGGCCTGGGCTACAACACGGCGGTGGAGGACGCAGTCAACCTGGGCTGGAAACTAGCGGCCGTGCTGCGCGGGCAAGCCGCGCCAGGCCTGCTGGCCAGCTACGAGGCCGAGCGCCGGCCGCTGGCGCAACGCAACACCGCTTACGCGCAAAGCTTCGCCGATTCGGTCGGCCTGTTTGCCGCGACGCCGCTGCTGGAAGAGGAAAGCCCTGCCGGCGATACCGAGCGCGCGCGGGCGTCGGTGCACCTGGACGCGCACGCACGGCTGGAGTTCAACATCCCGGGCGTCACTTTCGGCGGCCGCTACGACGGCTCGCCCATCATCGCCGGCGACGGCAGCGTCGCGCCGCCGGACCAGGCGAACGCCTACGAGCCGACGGCGACTCCCGGCGGCCGCCCGCCGCATGCGTGGCTGGACGACGGCCGTTCGCTGTTCGACAGCTTCCACAGCGAATGGACGCTGCTGGCGCTCGGGCCCCACGCGCCCGATGCGTCGGCATTCACGGACGCGGCGACTGCCTTGGGCCTCGACCTGAAGGTCGTGGCGCATCAAGCGCAGAGCCTGCGCGACCTGTACCAGGCGCCGCTGGCGCTGATCCGCCCCGACCAGATCGTCGCCTGGCGCGGAACCGGCGCCGACGACGCGCGCGCCGTGCTGCGGCGGGTCAGCGGCGCAGCGCCCGCATAGGGCGCCCTGCTTGATGGGATTGGCGATCCTGCGGCGCTGCGGCTCAGATGCAAGCAATCCGTCAGGGATTGCGCAAGAACACCTGGCGCTCAGTTGAATCGGTGATCGATGCCTGCTTGCTTCATCAAGCGATTGGCGAAAGCGCGATCGTCGATGTTGCGCGGCACGATCTGTGTGCGCTTTCCGTTGCTCCATGCTTCATGGGAGCCCTTGCCGCGGCTGTCGGGAAGTTTCCAGTAGCCGTTTCGCTCAAGCGTCTCGATCACCGCGCGACGGTAACCGCCCTTCATTCCGGGTCGAGTTCGGCGTCCTGAAACGCGAGTTGCGGAACGCCCTCTGTGCCGTTGATCTCAAACAGCGTCTCAGCAGCCCACAGGGCTTCCTGCTCCACCTCCTGGCGACTCTTGCCCGAGGCGGCGAGTCCATCCAGGTCGGGGCTGTCGGCCCAATAGCTACGCGCTTCGGGGCTGTAGTAGACGTTGACCCTGATCGCACGGGGTCCGTGGACGGGGGGCATAGGGGCTCTCCTAGGCTTGGGTTTCTTCATCCTAAGGCGTTCCGGGGAGAAGCGGAAGCGGGTCCAGGCCTACCGGGGCGACTCCACGAACCGGTTTTCGATTTCGCCCAGCCCGTCGATCGCGATGCGCACGACGTCGCCGGACTTGAGCCAGCTCGGCGGCGTCATGCCCATGCCGACACCGGCAGGGGTGCCGGTGGCGATCAGGTCGCCCGGATAGAGGGTGATGCCGCGCGAACAGGTCTCGATCAGGCTGGGCAGGTCGAAGATCAGGTCGGTGGTCTGCGCGTCCTGGCGCAGCTCGCCGTTCACCCACAGGCGCACGCGTGTGTCGGTCCCATCGAGCTCGTCGGCGGTCACGATCCAGGGGCCCATCGGGCAGAAGCTGTCGAAGGACTTGCCCAGGTCCCACTGCTGGTGGCGCATCTGGACGTCGCGCGCGGTCACGTCGTTGACGATGGTGTAGCCGAACACGTGCTCCATCGCCTTGTCGCGCGGGATGTTCTTGCCGCCCTTGCCGATCACGATGGTCAGCTCCGCCTCGTAGTCGATCTGCGTCGACACCGCCGCCCCCGGCAGGACGACCGGGTCGGACGGGCCGACCACGGTTTCCGGCGCCTTGGTGAAGAAGATCGGCCACGAGGCCGGATCGGCCGTGTTGTTCCTGAACACCGACGCCTGCAGTTCCTTCGCATGCGCGTGGTAGTTGCGGCCGACGCACCAGACGTTGCGGCGCGGCCGCGGGATCGGGGCCTCGAGCCTGACGGCGTCCAGCGGCAGCGCGGGCCCTGTCGTCGCCGGCGCACTGGCGCCGCCGGCAAGTTGCTCGATCATGGCCAGCATGCCGCGCTCTCCGGCCGCTGCCGGGAAATCCAGCGCGGTGATCGTGCGGCCGTCGGCGGAAACCTCGCCGACCTGCCGCCGTCCCTGGTGATTGAAGGTTGCGTACCTCATCCGGGCTTTCTCCTTTTTTCGACATTCTGGTTCGAGCGCCCATGGTACGAATCGGACCGGGCAATGCAATCCCGATCGACCCGGCGTTGCTGGCTATGATCGGTCCGCTTTTCGAATACCCAAGGACTGAGAGATGAACCTGGTCGACGGCTTTGCCGATATGTCGCGCTTCGTGCGCCTGCGGCGTGACATCCACGCCCATCCAGAGCTTGGCTTCGAGGAGCACCGCACGTCGCAACTGGTGGCCGACCTGCTGCGCGAATGGGGCATCGAGGTGCACACCGGCGTCGCCGGGACCGGCGTTGTGGGCGTGCTGCGCGGCAACGCTGCCGGCAAACGCGCCATCGGCCTGCGCGCCGACCTGGACGCCTTGCCGCTGCAGGAAGAAAACAGGTTCGAGCACCGGTCCCGGCACGAGGGCCGCATGCACGCCTGCGGTCACGACGGCCACACGACGATGCTGCTCGCGGCCGCCTGGCACCTGTCGCAGAACCGGGATTTCAGCGGCACCGTGAACTTCATCTTCCAGCCGGCCGAGGAGATGGGCAAGGCCGGCGCGCTGAAGATGATCCAGGACGGTCTCTTCGAGCGGTTCCCCTGCGACGCGGTGTTCGCGCTGCACAACTTCGCGATCGAGGGCGTCGGCAATTTCGCGCTCAACCACGGTGCGCTGATGGCGTCGAGCAACACCTGGCGCGTGGAGATCACCGGCCGCGGCACCCATGCCTCGCTGCCGCACACCGGCGTCGATCCGGTGGCGGCGACGATCAACCTGGCGCAGCAGCTGCAGTCGCTGGTTGCACGGGTGGTGAACTCGAACGAGCGCGCCTTGCTGGCGGTCACGCAGATCCAGGGTTCGGATGCGCCCAACGTCATCCCCGACAAGGCCTGGGTCGGCGGCACCGTGCGCACCTTCTCGGTGGACGCGCTCGACCGCATCGAGGCCGGCCTGCGCCAGATCGCCACCCATACCGCGCAGGCCCACGGCTGCAGCGCGCAGGTGAGCTTCCGCCGCGCCTCGCCGCCTGTCGTCAACCACGAGGCCGAAGCGCGCTTCGCGGCCGCGGTGATGCGCGAGGTGGTCGGCAACGATCGGGTGGACGAGAACTTCACGGCCGTCATGAGCGCCGAGGACTTCGCCCACATGCTGCGGGTCAAGCCCGGCTGCTACGCCTTCATCGGCAACGGCGACGGCGGCCACCGCCTGCCGGACCACGGGCCCGGTCCTTGCATCATCCACAACACCTCGTTCGATTTCAACGACGAGATCATCCCCATCGGCGCAAGCTATTTCGTCCGCCTGGCCCAGCGCTGGCTGGCCCAATCCTGAAGGAGTTTTTCCCAATGAACATTCAACGTCTCAGCCGCCTCGCACTGGCGCTGGCCCTGGCCCTTGCCGCCAGCACACCGGCGCTGGCCCAGCGCGTCATCCGCATCGTCGTGCCGTTCGGCCCCGGCGCGGTGCAGGACACCATCGCCCGCACCTTCAACAACGAGCTGGGCCAGGCGCTCAACGCCTCGGTGATCGTGGAAAACCGCGCCGGCGCCGGCGGCACCATCGGCACCGCGCTCGTCGCCAAGGCCGCGCCCGACGGCAACACCCTGGTGCTCGCGGCGGCCAGCCACATGCTGGCAGGCCACATGTACGCCAAGCTGCCCTACGACCCGCTCAAGGACTTCGTCGGCGTGAGCTACCTGGGCAACTCGGGCTACGTGATCGCCGCGCCCGGCAACCTTGCGGTGAACAACCTGGCGGACTACATCAAGCTGCTCAAGTCCAGGCCCGGCGAGTACAACTACGCCTCCGCCGGCAACGGCAGCGCGACGCACCTGGGCATGGCCTCCTTCCTGGCGAAGGCGGGCGCGCAGATGCAGCACATCCCGATGAAGTCGACCGGCGACGCGGTCAACGAGACGCTGGCGGGCCGGGTGCAGGGCGTGGTGCCGGCCGTGATCGGCGTCGTGCCGTTCAGGCAGGACGCACGCATCAAGCTGCTGGCCTACACCGGGACGCAGCGCTCGCGCTTCCTGCCCGAGCTGCCGACGGTGGCCGAGGCCGGTGTGCCGGGCTACAAGTTCGATTCGTGGTTCGGCCTGCTGGCGCCGGCGGCGATGCCCAAGGCGGAAGTCGAGCGGATGAATGCCGCCATGCTCAAGGTGCTGGCCGACCCGGCCGTGCAGCAACGCTTCGCCAACCTCGGCGTGGAAACCATGCCGATGTCCAGCGACGAGTTCAACAAGCTGCTGCGCGCCGACTGGGACACGGCAGCCACGATCGTCAAGGCCTCGGGCGCGAAGATCGAATAAGCCGCCAGCGTTGCAGCGGCCCGGCGCGCGGTCGTCGCCGGCGCTGCCGACGCTCAGAGCGCCGGGCGCCGGCCCTCGAAAGCGTCCTGCAGCAGCTGGCGCAACGCGGCCCGTTCCAGCGGCCGCGGATTCGGGTACTGGTTGCGCATCGCGATCTCGCAGGCCTTGTCGAGATCGCCTTCCTTCATGCCGATGTCGCGCAGCGCGACCGGCGCGCCGTTGTCCTTCGCGAGGTCATAGACGGCTTGCGGGCCGCTGGCGCCACCCAGCGCCCGGCCAACCCGCGCGACCGCGTCTTGCGCAGCCGGTGCGTTGTAGGCCAGCGCATGCGGCAGCACGATGGTGTGCGTCTGCGCGTGCGGCAGGTTGAAGCTGCCGCCCAGCGTGTGGCAAAGCTTGTGATGCAAGGCCATGTCGACGCTGGCCAGCACGGTGCCGCACAGCCAGGCGCCATAGAGCGCGTCGGTGCGCGCCTGGGCATCGCGCGGCGACTTGCAAATGGCCGGCAGCGCGCGGCCGATGGCGCGGATCCCCTCATCCGCCATCAGGTCGACGATCGGGTTGGTCGTCGCCGAATAAAAGGCTTCGGCGGCATGGGCGATGGCGTTGATGCCGCTGGTCACGCTGGTGCTCGGGGGCAGGGACAGCGTCAGCTCCGGGTCGTAGATGACGGTGCGGGGCAGCACCCTGTCGTCGCGGCCGGTCTTCTTCATCCCGGCTTCGGTGATGCCGTAGATGGGGGTCATCTCCGAGCCGGCATAGGTGGTGGGGATCGCGACGATCGCCAGGCCCGAGTCCAGCGCGATGGCCTTGCCCAGCCCGATGGTGGAACCGCCACCGATCGCCACCGCGCAATCCGCCCCCAGCCGGGCCGCGACCTCGCGGGCCTCGCGCGCCGTCTCGATCGGCACGTGCATCACGGCGCGGTCGAAGACACCGGCGGCGCGCGGACCCAGCAGTGAGGCGACGCGCTCGGCCGAAGCGCGCTGCCCGGGCGTCGACAGCACCAGGGCCCTGCGCGCGCCCAGCGCCTCGATCTCGGCGCCGAGCCGGCCCAGGCTGCCGGCGCCGAAGATCACGCGCGCCGGCCGGCCGGTATAGACGAAGTTCTTCATTGCCTCCAGCGTCAACGCATTCGCGCCGTCAGGTAGCCCCCGCAGGCCACTGCGCTCAGACGAGCTCGAGGATGACGGCGATGCCCTGGCCGACGCCGATGCACATCGTGCACAGCGCATAGCGGCCGCCGCCCTTGTGCAGCTGGTTCACGGCCGTGGTCGCCAGCCGCGCGCCCGACGCGCCAAGCGGATGGCCCAGGGCGATGGCGCCGCCGTTGGGATTGACGCGCGCGTCGTCGTCCTTGAGCCCCAGCATGCGCAGCACGGCGATGCCCTGCGCGGCGAAGGCCTCGTTCAGCTCGATCACGTCCATCTGCTCCAGCGTCAGGCCGGTGAGCGCCAGCACCCTCTGCGTCGCCGGCGCCGGCCCGATGCCCATGACGCGCGGCGGCACGCCGGCCGTCGCCATGCCGACGATCCGCGCACGCGGCGTCAGCCCCTGCCTGGCCGCCGTCGCTTCGTCGGCCAGCAGCAAGGCGCAGGCGCCGTCGTTCACGCCGCTGGCGTTGCCGGCCGTCACCGTGCCGTCCGGGCGGACAACGGGCTTGAGCTTGGCCAGCGACTCGAGCGAGGTTTCGCGCGGATGCTCGTCCTTGCTGACGACGATCGCCTCGCCCTTCTTCTGGGGAATGCTCACCGGCGTGATCTCGCTGTCGAAGAAGCCGGCCTTCTGCGCCGCCACGGCCTTGAGCTGGGACGCCAGCGCCATGCGGTCCTGCGCCTCGCGCTCGATCTTGTAGTCGGTCGCGACGTTCTCGGCGGTCTCGGGCATCGAGTCGACGCCGTACAGCTCCTTCATCCGCTTGTTGACGAAGCGCCAGCCGATGGTCGTGTCGTACACCGCGTTGGTCCGCGAGAAGGCGCTTTCGGCCTTGGGCATGACGAAGGGCGCCCGGCTCATGCTCTCGACGCCGCCAGCGATCATCATCGTCGCCTCGCCGGCCTTGATGGCCCGCGCCGCCGTGCCGATGGCATCCAGCCCGGAGCCGCACAGGCGGTTGATCGTCGCGCCGGGCACGTCGATCGGCAGGCCTGCGAGCAGGCTCGCCATGTGGGCGACGTTGCGGTTGTCCTCGCCGGCCTGGTTGGCGCAGCCGTAGATCACGTCGGTGAGGGCCTGCCAGTCGACCTTGCCGTTGCGCGCCATCAGCGCCTGGATCGGGATGGCTCCCAGGTCGTCGGTGCGCACCGACGACAGCGCGCCGCCGTAGCGGCCGAAAGGAGTGCGGATGGCGTCGCAGATGAAGGCTTGTCTCGTCACGTTGGTACTCCGGGGGAACCGTTCGAAGGGATATTTTCAGCTCTGGACCGGCAGCCCGACGATTTTTTCCAGCTCGCCGCGGTCCAGGCCGTCGACCGTGTCGATCAGCCTCAGGCCCTGCGGCGTGCATTCCAGCGTCGCGAGGTCGGTGTAGATGCGCTTGACGCAGCCGATGCCGGTCAGCGGGTAAGCGCATTTCTCCACCACCTTGCTCTCGCCCTTGCGGGTCAGCAGGTCCATCATCACCCAGGTCTGCTTGGCGCCGATGGCAAGGTCCATGGCGCCACCGACGGCCGGGATCGCGTCCTTCTCGCCGGTGTGCCAGTTGGCGAGGTCGCCGGTGGCCGAGACCTGGAACGCGCCGAGCACGCAGATGTCGAGATGGCCGCCGCGCATCATGGCGAAGCTGTCGGCGTGGTGGAAGAACGCGCCGCCGGGCAGCAGCGTC
>JAQGNJ010000178.1 GCA_028291885.1 Ramlibacter sp.
AAACCAGACCAGCCAGGCCACCAGCGCGATCGAGAAATACACCATGGGGTGCTGGCGGAACAGCGCGGGACCGACCAGCGGGATGTCGCTCAGGAAGGCAAGCGCGAAGTGCGGCCGCTCGGGCAGCTTCTCCTGCACGTAGCGGATGCCGGCGAAGGCGGAGAAGCCGGCGCCGAACAGGCTGAGCGCCAGGCCGGTGGCGTACTGGTTGGTATTGAGCCAGATCACCAGCAGGCCGAAGACCGCGGCGAGCAGCGCGCCTGCGGCGATGCCGGCCGCGAATCCCAGCCAGTCGTTGCCGGTATGGACGACGGTCGCGAAACCGGCGAGCGCCGCGCACAGCATCATGCCCTCGGCGCCGAGGTTCACGATGCCGGCCTTCTCGTTGATCAGCAGGCCCAGCGCCGCCAGCGCGAGGATGGTGCCGGCATTGAGCGTCGCCGCCAGCAGCAGTGCGTAGGATTCCATCAGGCGCCGCCCTCCGGTTGCGCGACGCGGGCGGGGAGCGTGGCGGTGCGCGGCGCCCGGCCCCAGCGCAGGCGGTAGGCGATCAGCGTGTCGCAGGCCAGCAGCGTGAACAGCAGCAGGCCCTGGAACACGCCGGTCAGCGATTTGGGCAGGCCCAGGCGCGACTGCGCCAGTTCGCCGCCGATGTAGAACATGCTCATGAGGATGGCCGAGAACACCATGCCGACCGGATGCAGGCGGCCGACGAAGGCCACGATGATCGCGGCGAAGCCGTAGCCGGCCGGCACATAGGGATTGAGCTGGCCGATCGGGCCGGCGACTTCCAGCGCGCCGGCGAGGCCGGCCGCGCCGCCGGAAACCAGCAGCGCCGTCCACAGCGCCTTGCGCGAGGAGAAACCGGCGTAGCGCGCCGCCGCCGGCGCCAGGCCGCCGACCTGCAGCGCGAAGCCGGCGCGGGTGCGGAACAGGAAGATCCACAGCGCCAGCACGGCGGCCGCGGCGATCAGCAGGCCGATGCTCACGCGCGAGCCGGCCATCAGGCGCGGGATCTGCGTCACGGCCTCGAAGCTCTTGGTCTGCGGGAAGTTGTAGCCCGCCGGGTCCTTCCAGGGGCCGAACACCATGTAGCTCAGGACCAGGTTGGCCACATAGACCAGCATCAGGCTGACCAGGATCTCGTTGGCGTTGAAGCGGTCGCGCAGCAGCGCCGTGATCCCGGCCCAGGCCATCCCGCCGATCGTCCCGGCCAGCAGGATGGCCAGCACGATCCAGCGGCTGCTGTCCTTGCCGGCCAGCAACGCGACACCGCCGGCGAGCACGGCGCCGATGATGAACTGGCCTTCGGCGCCGATGTTCCAGACGTTGGAGCGGAAACAGACCGCCAGGCCCAGCGCGATGATCAGCAGCGGCGTCGCCTTGACCATCAGCTCTCCCAGCGCGTACGGCGAGCGGATCGGCTCCCAGAAGAACACCTGCAGCCCGCGCACAGGGTCCTTGCCCAGGGCCAGGAACAGCAGCACGCCGAGCACCACGGTGATCACCAGCGCCAGCAGCGGCGAGCCCACGCTCCAGCCGCGGGAGGGTTCGGGACGCGGTTCGAGCTTAAGCATGGCCAGAACTCCCGAACTCGCCAACGGGTTCCTTGTCCCACAGTCCCGACATCCATTCCCCGATCTGCGCCACCGTCGCCTCGCGCCGGCGCACCGACGGCGAGAGCCGGCCCTTGGCGATCACGTGCAACCGGTCGCAGACCTCGAACAGTTCGTCCAGTTCCTCGCTGACCACCAGCACCGCGCAACCGGCGTCGCGCAGGGCCAGGATCTCGCCGCGGATCTGCGCGGCTGCGCCGACGTCGACGCCCCAGGTCGGCTGCGAAACGATCAGCAGTTTCGGCCTGGCGTCGATCTCGCGCCCGACGATGAACTTCTGCAGGTTGCCGCCGGACAGCGACTTCGCCGCCGCGTTCGGCCCGCCGGCCTTGACGTTGAACCGCGAGATCACGCTGCGCGCCTGCGCCTGGAGCGCCTTGACGTCGATCCAGCCGCTGCGGCCGATCGCGTCGGTGCGGGTCAGCATCAGGTTGTGGGCCAGGCCCAGCGTCGGCACGGCGCCGCGCCCCAGCCTTTCCTCGGGCACGAAGTGCACGCCGAGCCGGCGGCGCGGCGCCGGGCCCAAGCGGCCCACGTCCTTCCCGAACACCTGGACCATCGAGGCCTGCGCCCGCGTGTCCTCGCCGGAGAGCGCATGCAGCAGCTCCTTCTGGCCGTTGCCGGAGACGCCGGCGATGCCGACCACCTCGCCGGCCCGCACCTGGAGCGACACCTCGTCGAGGTCGACGCCGAAGGGATCTTCCTTGCGCAGCTGCAGGTGGTTGACGCGAAGCACGGTGTCGCCCGCTGCGACGTTGTGGTGCTCCAGCGCCGGCGGCTCGGCGCCGATCATCATCCGCGACAGCGAGGCATTGGTCTCCCGCTGCGGATTGCAGACGCCGGTCACCACGCCGCCGCGCAGCACGGTGCAGGCGTTGCACAGCTCGCGGATCTCGTGCAGCTTGTGGCTGATGTAGAGGATGCTGCATCCCTGCGCCGCCAGCGTCTTGAGCACCACGAACAGCTTTTCGACGGCCTGCGGCGTCAGCACCGAGGTCGGCTCGTCCAGGATCAGCAGCTGCGGATCGGTGAGCAGGGCGCGGATGATCTCCACCCGCTGCATCTCGCCCACCGACAGCGTGTGCACCGGCCGCGCCGGGTCGATGTCCAGCCCGTATTCGGCCGCCTTGGCCGTGACGCGGGCCGTCACGTCGGCCAGCGACAGGCTCTTGTCCAATCCGAGCCAGACGTTCTGCGCCACGGTGAGCGTCTCGAACAGGCTGAAGTGCTGGAACACCATGCTGATGCCGAGCGCCCTCGCCTCCTGCGGATTGCGCACCGCCACCGGCTTGCCGTTCCACAGGATGGTGCCCTCGTCGGGCTTGACCGAGCCGTAGATGATCTTCATCAGCGTCGATTTGCCGGCGCCGTTCTCGCCCAGCACCGCATGGCTTTCGCCGGGCAGCACCGCCAGCGAGACGCCGTTGTTGGCGACCACGGCGGGATAGCGCTTGGTGATGCCGGTGAGCTGGAGTCGGGGGACGGACATGTCGGTGTTCTGTTTTGCGGCGCTCATTCTGCCCTGAGCGACTGCGCCACAGCCCGGATGCGCGCACGCAGCCACTTGGCGGCCGCCGAAGCGTGGCTGCGCTCGTGCCACAGCTGGTAGTAGGTGAGCTGGGGAAAGGCGATCGGGCAGTCCAGTATCTTCAGGGGCAGGCGCTCGACATAGCGCTCGCAGAACTGGCGGCCGGTCGTCAGCACCAGCAGGCTGGAAGCGACGATCGCCGGGATCAGGCCGAAATGCGCACAGCGGGCCGTGATGTTGCGCCCCAGCCCCAGGACCGCCAGGTGCTCGTCGATTACACCGAGCGCGCCGGGGTGGGTCGGCGTCGGCGCGATGTGCTCCGCCTCCAGCCAGTCCGGCTCGGTCCAGCCGCGGCGCACGGCGGGGTGATCCCGTGCCACCAGGCAGACCACGTCGTCGGCGAACAGCTCGCCGCGGTGCAGTTCGCCCGGCGGGCGCAGCCAGTTGCCGATCACGACGTCGATCTCGCCCTGCGCCAGGTGCAGGTGGTAGTTCGAGTCGGCGGAGAGGGGATGGATCTCGATGCGCGTCAGCGGCGCCTGCGCCTTGAGCTGCGCGACGAGCTGCGGCAGGAAGCGCGGATCCAGGTAGTCGCTGGCGGCGAGGCGGAAAGTTTGCGTCGCGGTCTGCGGATCGAAGCCGCGCGCGTCGCTGAACAGCACTTCGGCGCCGCGCAGGATGCTCGACGCGGGCCCGACCATGCGAAGCCCGGCGTCGGTGGGCACCATCCCGGCGCCGGAGCGCACCAAAAGCGGATCCCCGGCCAGTTCGCGCAAGCGCCTGAGCGCCGCGGACACCGCGGGCTGATGCATGCCGAGCCGCAAGGCCGCGCGGGAAACACTGCGTTCGGTAAGCACGGTGTGCAAGACCCTGATCAAGTGGAGGTCTATCTTGTCGAAAAGCGCTTGATCTCTCATACCGGGGGCTGCATTCTTCCCATATGGCAATGCTTATGCTGCAGTGCGCAGGGCGGCACTACCCTTGCTATCGAGGCGCACACGCCCGTCATTTTTTCGAACACGACACCCCATGGAAACCAGCGTTCTCCGATTCATCCGCCGCGGCCAGCCGGTCTCGCTGGGCAATGTACCACCCGAGCGCACGCTGCTGGAAGTGCTGCGCGAGGACCTCGGCGCCACCGGCACCAAGGAGGGTTGCGGCGAGGGGGATTGCGGCGCATGCACGGTCGTTCTGGGTGAAGTCGAGGGCGACGCCATCAAGTACCGTGCCATCAACAGCTGCATCCGGCTGGCCCGTTCGGTCGACGGCATGGCCCTGTGGACGGTCGAAGACATCGCGGCCGCCGACGGCACGCTGCATCCGGCGCAGGAGGCGATGGTGCAGTGCCATGGGTCGCAATGCGGCTTCTGCACGCCGGGCTTCGTCATGAGCCTGTTCGGCATGTACCAGAACCATGTGTGCCAGGGCCGGAGCGTGACGCGCGAACTGGCGCAGCAGGAACTCTCCGGAAACCTGTGCCGCTGCACCGGCTACCGCCCGATCCTGGACGCCGCGCAATGGATGGAGAAGCTGCCCGCGATGGCGGTGGATGAAAAGGCGCTGGTGCGGCAACTCAACGCGCTTCGCTCCGACCGCGCGGAGCCAGGGCCGACGTCTTACTTGATGCCGACCACCCTGCAGGAATTGCTCGCGGCCCGCGCGGCCGATACCCAGGCGCAGATCGTCGCCGGCTGCACCGACGTCGGGCTGTTGGTGACCAAGATGCACATGAGGTTCGAGCGCGTTCTCGACGTCACTCAGGTCGGGGAACTCAAGCGCATCGAGCAGTACGACAGGCACATCGCGATCGGCGCCGCCGTCACCCTGAGCGACGCCTTCGAGGCCATGGTGCGCGAGCGGCCGCAGCTGCAGGCCTTTGCCCAGCGCTTTGCCGGCCTGCCGGTGCGCAATTCCGGCACGCTGGGCGGCAACGTCGCCAACGGCTCGCCGATCGGCGACTCGATGCCGCTGCTGATCGCGCTCGGCGCGCACGTGGTGCTCATGAGCGTGCGCGGCCACCGCGAGATGCCGCTCGAGGACTTCTACACCGGCTACCGCAAGACCGTGATGGCGCCCGACGAGATCGTGGCGTGGATCAAGCTGCCTCGCCCTCGGACGGGAGAGTTCCTGCGCGCCTACAAGATCTCCAAGCGCTACGACGACGACATCTCGGCGGTCTGCCTGGCGATCAACATGGTCGTCCAGGGCGAGACCGTCACCGAAATCCGGATCGGCGCCGGCGGTGTCGCGCCGACGCCGGTCCGGGCCGTCAAGACCGAAAGCTTCCTGACCGGCAAGCCCTGGACCGAGCAGACCGCGCTCGAAGCGGCGCAGGTGCTGCGCGCCGAATTCCAGCCGATCACCGACATGCGCGCCTCCGCGGCCTACCGCAGCCAGGTGCTGGGCAACCTGGTGCGGCGCTTCTGGCTGGAGAGCCGGGGCATGGACCGGATCAACCTGGAGAGCTTCTCGCTCGCCGGGGAGGCAACATGACCGCGCGCGACAGGGAATTCGACGCCGCGAGCGGTGGCGGGCCGGGCGGTGCGGCCGACGCGGGCGAACGCAATCTCGCGCCGGCCACGCAGTCGCCGCACGCGCCGGCCACGGGCCTGCCGCCGGCGGGCGTGTCGCGTGCCCACGAGAGCGCGCGCGCCCAGGTGGCGGGTGAGGCAACCTACATCGACGACATCGCGGAAGTGAAGGGGACGCTGCACGCCGCGCCGATCCTGTCGACCGCCGCCCACGGACACCTGCTCGGCGTCGATACCACCGCGGCCCTGGCGCTGCCGGGAGTTCGCGGTGTCGTGCTGGCGCGCGACATCCCCGGCGATCCGGTGCTGGCGACCTATGTCCACGACGAGCCGGTGTTCGCCATCCACACGGTGCAGCACATCGGCCAGGTTGTCGGTCTCGTCGTCGCCGACACGGTGATGCAGGCCCGGCGCGCGGCGCGCAAGGTGCAGCTGAAGATCGAGGCCCTGCCTGCCGTGCTCACGCCGCGGCAGGCCCATGCGGCGCAAAGCTATGTGCTGCCGCCTGTGATCGTGCGGCGCGGCGAACCCGAGACGGCGCTGGAGAAATCGCGGCACACGCTGACCGGCCGGCTCGAGGTCGGCGGCCAGGAGCACTTCTATCTCGAAGGCCAGGTCGCCTACGCGCTGCCGCTGGAGCAGAACCAGTGGTGGATCCATGCCAGCACCCAGCACCCGGGCGAAGTGCAGCACTGGGTCGCGCATGCACTGGGCATCGAGAGCCACGACGTGAAGGTCGAATGCCGGCGCATGGGCGGCGGCTTCGGCGGCAAGGAGACGCAGGCGGGCCACATCGCCGTCTGGGCGGCGCTGGCGGCGCACAAGATGAAGCGGCCGGTCAAGCTGCGGCTGGACCGCGACGACGACTTCATGATCACCGGCAAACGGCATCCGTTCGCCTACTACTACACCGTCTGCTACGACGGCACGGTCCGCATTAGCGCG
>JAQGNJ010000184.1 GCA_028291885.1 Ramlibacter sp.
ACCGTCTGCCACAAGTGCGAATCGCCGTGCCCGGTGAAGATCGATTTCGGCGACGTGTCGATGAACATGCGCAACCTGCTGCGCAAGATGGGCCAGAAGAGCTTCCGGCCCGGCAACGCGGCCGCCATGCTCATGCTCAATGCGACCAACCCGCAGACCATCAAGCTGATCCGCTCGGCCATGGTCGACGTCGGCTTCAAGCTGCAGCGGCTGGGCAACGACCTGCTGCGCGGGCTGGCCCGCAAGCAGGTGACGCGTCCACCGTCGACGCATGGCGCCGCGGCGGTGAAGGAGCAGGTGATCCACTTCATCAACAAGAAGCTCCCGGGCGGCCTGCCCAAGAAGACCGCCCGCGCCCTGCTCGACATCGAGGACAAGGACTACGTTCCGATCATCCGCAACCCGAAGACCACCAACGCCGAGACCGAAGCGGTGTTCTATTTCCCCGGCTGCGGCTCGGAGCGCCTGTTCTCCCAGGTCGGGCTGGCGACGCAAGCCATGCTCTGGCACGCCGGCGTCCAGACCGTGCTGCCGCCGGGCTACCTTTGCTGCGGCTATCCGCAGCGCGGCTCCGGCCAGTTCGACAAGGCCGAGAAGATCATCACCGACAACCGGGTGCTGTTCCACCGCGTCGCCAACACGCTGAACTACCTGGACATCAAGACGGTGGTGGTCAGCTGCGGGACCTGCTACGACCAGCTCCAGGGCTACGAATTCGAGAAGATCTTCCCGGGCTGCCGCATCATCGACATCCACGAATACCTGCTGGAAAAAGGCATCACGCTCAAAGATGCGGCCGGCTACCTGTACCACGACCCCTGCCACACGCCGATGAAGCTGCAGGACCCGCTGAAGACGGTGAAGGCGCTGATGGGCGACAACGTGCGCAAGTCCGAGCGCTGCTGCGGCGAGTCGGGCACCTTCGGCGTCTCCCGCCCGGACATTTCGACCCAGGTGCGCTTCCGCAAGGAAGAAGAGCTGCGCAAGGACGAGGCCGCGCTGCGCGATTCCGGCAAGGTCGGGGCCAAGGAGGACATCAAGATCCTCACCAGCTGCCCGAGCTGCCTGCAGGGACTGTCGCGCTACGGGGCGGACCTGCAGAACGGCCTGCTCGAAGCCGATTACATCGTCGTGGAGATGGCCAACAAAATCCTGGGCGCCAACTGGATGCCGGAGTACGTGGCGGCCGCCAACAACGGCGGAATCGAACGCGTCCTCGTCTGAACTGAGGGCAAGCCCGGATTGGCCGAAACGGCCCCGGATCATGGAGGACTGTGAAATCCGGCACGAGGGCTGCTTTGCCTCTGCCGGAATCGCCCCGCGGGCCTGGAGCGTGCGTGTATAACCCATGCAGTCTTCGTGTTCTGGCAAATTGGGTATCCGGAGGTAAGTGATCATGACCCTGCGCAAATGTGTCCAGCGGCTGGCATCTGTGGCCCTCGGCATGAGCTTGCTGCTGGGGGCCATGTCCGCCAGCGCCCAGCTCGTCGGTGAGGTCGAATTCGCCCGCGGCGTCGGGTTCGCCCAGACTCCCGGCCAAGTTCCGCGCACCCTGGGCAAGGGATTGGGCTTGCGCGAGGGCGACCGGTTGACGACCTCCGAAGGCGCCTCGGCCATCATCAAGCTCGATGACGGCACCCGGATGACGGTGCGTCCGAATTCGGAAATGGTCCTGCAGGCCTACCAGTTCAAGGAAAACGCGCCCGACAACAACATGCTGATGCAGCTGGTGCGCGGGGGCTTTCGCGCCGTGACCGGCCTGATCTCGAAAAACGCGCCGAACGCCGCCAGGGTGCAAACCAGCACGGCGACCATCGGGATCCGCGGCACGGACTTCGATGCAAGGCTGTGCACGCGTGAATGCGCCGCCGAATCCTCGCGCGTCCAGGAAAGCGCGCGTCCCAACGCCGTGCTGGCCAGCGCCAAGGTCGTGACGTCGCAGGGCGAGGTGAACGCCACCGATGCGGGCGGCACGCGCCGGCGGCTGGTGGACGGAGGCAGCGTCTATCCCGGTGACGTCGTCGAGACCGGCCGCGGCACCCGGGCGGTCCTGGCATTTCGCGACGACACCCGCATCACCCTGGGCCAGACAACGCGCTTTCGGGTCGACAACTTCGTCTACGACAGCGAGAACGCCGCAGAAGGCCGCTTCCTCGCTTCCATCCTGAAGGGGACGGTGCGGGCGCTGACAGGCCTGATCGCCAAGGCCAACAACCGCAACGTGGGTTTCAGCACGGCAACCGCCACGATCGGCATCCGCGGCACCGGCCTGGACGTGATTTGCGAAGGTGTTTGCGCGCAGGAGGAAACGGCCGCCGCCGACGCGGGCTTGACCGTATTCACCTGGCTCGGCTCGATCAGCGTGACGCCGACCGGCAGCACGGCGCTCGAGGTTTTGCAGGCGGGCCAGGGCCTGTTCATTTCGCGCAGCGGCATCCGCCCGATCGGCAGCCAGCCCTCCATCGACGAGCCGCGGCCCGATTCGGTCGACGTGCCGGCCAAGTTGTTTTCGCACGACAACGTTTCCGACGAGCAGGAGGGCCTGTTCGTCTTCGTGCGCAAGGGCCATATCGAAATCGTGACGGCCAACGACATCCTCCAGCTGGGGAACGGCGAGGCCGGTTTTGCCGGCAGCGGCGGACAGACTGCGCGCCCGAATTCGATTCCCAAATTCATCGACTTCGACAAGCTGCCGCTTCCCACCAGCAGGAACCCCTTGCTGGTCAGCGTGCTGGCGGACGCCGGCGTGAGGTCCTCCAACCAGTGCAAGTGAAGGGCCGCGGCGTGGTGACAAACGCCTCACGCCGGTGAGACAATTCGCGCTCAACGGGTTTGTCCGAGAGGGCGAGAAGAATATGTTCAAAGGCTCCATTGCGCCCCTCGCGGCGACCGGCCGCCGTCCCGGCGCCGTCCTCCTGGCCTTGTGCATCGCCGCCGGTGCCGCGCTCCCGGCGGCCGCGCAGCAGGCCGCCCCGGGCGG
Organism: Ramlibacter sp.; assembly: GCA_028291885.1. Lineage (GTDB taxonomy): Bacteria > Pseudomonadota > Gammaproteobacteria > Burkholderiales > Burkholderiaceae_C > Ramlibacter. The sequence continues at coordinate 2,981 of JAQGNJ010000184.1, forward strand.
TGCTCCGCAACCCGCACCATCTACCGTGTTTGCGATCAAGGGCTTCCAGGTCACCGGCGACAACCCGCTGGGAGACGGCGAGACCGCGCGCGTGCTGGCGCCGTACCTGCGCTCCGACGCCACTATCGAGACGCTGCAGAAAGCCACGGCCGCACTCGAGGCCGCACTCAAGGAGCGCGGTTTCGGCTTGCACCGGGTGGCGCTGCCGCCGCAGGAAGTGGGCGAGAAGGTCACGCTGAACATCGTGAAGTTCACGATCAGCCGCGTCACGATGCAATCGCTCACCATCTACGACGAGGCCAATGTCCGCCGCTCGATCCCCGAGCTGCGCGAAAGCCAGACACCGAACTTCAAGACGCTGGCGATCCAGACCGCGATCGCCAACGAGAACCCGAACAAGCAGATCCAGGTCGGCATCCGGGAGGCGGACGAGCCGGACAAGATCGACGCCAACATCACGGTCAAGGAGAGCCGGCCGTGGACCTTCGGCGCCAGCCTGTCCAACGGCGGCTCCGAATCCTCGGGACGCGACCGCTTCACCCTGTCGGGCGGCCACACCAACCTGTTCAACCGCGACCACCAGTTCGTCGGCGCCTACACCACGTCGCTGCAGAGAACCAGCGACGTCAGGCAACTCGGCCTGTCGTACAAGGTGCCGCTGTATGCGCTGGGCGGCGTCATCGGCGCCAACTACACGCGGTCCGACGTGGTCGGCAACTTCGGCAGTTTCACCAGCACCGGCGCGGGTCACACCGCCGGCTTGAACTACACGCACTACCTGCCACCGGACGGCGGCCGCCGCAACTACGTTTCGGTGTCGTACGACGACAAGCTGTTCCGCGCCGCCGTCATCAACGATCAGACGATCGGCGTCGACCGGCGCAGCCGTCCGCTGACCCTGGGATACGCATCCCGCACCGAAGCCGACACCGCCGTCTGGGGCTACAACATCGACCTGGCCTTCAACACGCCGGGCGGCCACGGCAACGACCTGGAGTCGTACCAGGCCGAAGACCCGAACATCTCGACCACGCGCTGGAAGGCGCTGCGTGGCGGCGCCAGCTATTCGAGCAGCTTCGCCGGCAACTGGATCTGGAGCGCGCGCGGCCTGTACCAGTACAGCCCCGACGCGCTGATCTCCGGCGAGCAGTTCGGCCTGGGCGGCCAGGGCTCGGTCCGGGGCACTTCGATCGAGCGGCCGGTCTCCGGCGACAAGGGGCTGTCGGCGAGCTTCGAAGTCACCACGCCGGAGCTGATGCCCGGATTGCGGCTGCTCGGATTCGTCGACGCCGGCTGGCTGGGCAACAACAATCCCGCCGAGCCGAAGCCGACGACCGATCGTCTGGCCAGCGTCGGACTCGGCTTGCGCTACGGCATCGGCGCGTTCGCCGTGTCGGCCGACTACGGGCGCATCGTCACCGGAAGCCGCGTGCCGCTGTCGCTCAATTCCGCGTCGCCCCAAAAAGGCGACGATCGTTTCTACGTCAACCTCTCCGTGCGCTTCTAAGGCGCCAGCAAGCATTCAATGGCCGGCCTGCAGACGGGTGCACCCACCCCCACCGATATCGTTGTCCACAGCCAGTCGCGCGTGCTGGAAGTGGCGTTCTCCGACGGCGCGAACTTCCGCATCCCGTTCGAGCTGATGCGCATCTATTCGCCGTCCGCCGAAGTCAAGGGCCACGGGCCGGGGCAGGAGGTGCTGCAGACCGGCAAGCGGGACGTCGACCTGGTCGCGCTCGAGCCGGTCGGCAACTACGCGGTCCAGCCGAGTTTTTCCGACGGGCACGACACCGGGCTCTTCTCCTGGGACTACCTCTATTTCCTCGGCGCCGAGCAGGACCGGCTCTGGGCCGACTACGACAAGCGGCTCAAGGAAGCGGGGGTCGAGCGCGACTCGCCGATGCCCGACAAGGGCGGCCACGCCTGCGCATCCCATTGACCCGCGTTTCCCGTTACAAATCCTGCAATGTTGCAGGGTTGTGACGCCGTCAGCCTCCATTCAGCAATAGGATCGGTCCATGAGCAGTACCCACTTCGGCTTCGAATCGGTGGAGGAGCGCGACAAGGCGCGCCGCGTGCGCGGCGTGTTCGACTCGGTCGCGCCGAAGTACGACCTCATGAACGACCTGATGTCGATGGGGCTGCACCGCGCCTGGAAGGCCTACACGGTGCTGGTGGCCAATGTCCGCGAAGGCCAGCAGGTGCTGGACATCGCCGGCGGCACGGGCGACCTGGCGATGGCCTTCGCCAGGAAGGTCGGCCTTGCCGGCCAGGTGGTCCACACCGACATCAACGAGGCCATGCTGCGCAGCGGCCGCGACCGGCTGCTCGACGCCGGCGTCGCCTTGCCGACCCTGGTCTGCGACGCCGAGAAGCTGCCGTTCGCCGACAACCGCTTCGACCTGGTGAGCGTGGCCTTCGGCTTGCGCAACATGACGCACAAGGACGCGGCGCTGGCCGAGATGAACCGCGTGCTCAAGCCGCGCGGCAAGCTGCTGGTTCTTGAATTTTCCAAAGTGCCCCGACCTATGGTGAAGGCATACGACTGGTATTCGTTCAAGGTGCTGCCGCGGCTGGGGCAGCTGGTGGCCGGCGACGCGGACAGTTACCGCTATCTCGCCGAATCGATCCGCATGCATCCTGGCCAGGAGGAACTCAAGGCCATGATGAAGAAAAGCGGTTTCGGCCACGTGGACTATCACAACCTGACGGGCGGCGTCGTCGCGCTGCACGTCGGGATCAAGTGCTGATGCACTGATGGAAAGAAGGAGACGATCGATGAAAAAGCTCTGGTCCCTGGTCTTGATTTCGCTGCTGGCGGTCGCCAGCATGGACGCGGACGCGGCGCGTCGTCTCGGCGGCGGCGGCTCGTTCGGCCGCCAGTCGGGCAATGTGACGCAGCGGCAGGCCACCCCGCCGGCGACGCCGGGCAACACCCAGAACGCGACGAACAACGCGGCCAGGCCGACGCCCGCTCCCGCGACGCCCGCGGCCGCGCCGGCGCGGCGTCCGTGGGGCGCGATGCTCGGCGGCCTGGCCGCGGGCCTTGGCCTGGCGTGGCTGGCGAATTCGCTCGGCCTGGGAGGCGCGTTCGCAAACATCCTGATGTTCGCCTTGCTGGCAATGGTCGTCGTGGCGGTGATCGGCTACTTCATGCGCCGTCGCGGCGCTGCGTCGCAGCCGGCCAGTCCCTATGCCTTCCAGGGAGCCGGTGGCGGCGCGGAGTCGGCGCGGACAGCGCCCCAGTACAGCCCGGACAAGGTCGGGAACGACGCCTCCGCCCGTCCCTGGGAGCGCAACACCATGGCTTTCGATTCGAACAAGGCCGGCTCTGGCGGCACCGGTGTGCAGATCGGATCGGAGCTGGCCGGTTCGCAGAACTGGGGCGTCCCCGCGGGGTTCGACACGGAAGGCTTCCTCTCCGCGGCCAAGCGCAACTTCGTGACGCTGCAGGACGCCTGGGACCGCTCGGACATCTCCTCGCTGCGGTCGATGATGACCGACGAGATGCTCGGCGAAATCCGCGCGCAGCTGGCGCAACGCGAAGGCCACCCGGGCGGCGAACCGAACAAGACCGAGGTCGTGATGCTGGAGGCGCAACTCCTGGGCATCGAGGACCTGGGCGACGACTACATGGCCAGCGTGGAGTTCTCCGGAATGATCCGCGAAGAGCCGTCGGCCGGACCGAGCCCGTTCCGCGAGGTCTGGAACATGACCAAACCCAAGAGCGGCAACAGCGGCTGGCTGGTGGCGGGGGTGCAGGCCTTGCAGTAACACTGCCACTGCCGCCCGGAAACGGGCACGCATAATCAGGGGACTATGGCAACACAGTCCCCTTTTCCGTTTCTGGACGGCCTGTTCCGCACGCTGTCCAACGGCCTGAAGCCGCCGGTGTGGCTGGTCGATGAAATCCAGCGGCGCATGGTGCTCATGTTCAACCACGTGCTGATGCAGGAGCCCGAGGCCCAGGCCCGGCTGGCGCGCCAGACCGGACGCGTGCTCGAGGCGCGCTGGCGCAACTTCACGGTGCGCCTGGTGGCGACACCTGCCGGCTTGCTGGATCTCGCAAGCCCGGCGGCGATCCCCGACCTCACGCTCACCTTGACCGAGGAATCCCCCTGGCAGCTGGCGCAGGCCGCCGCCCGCGGCGACAAGCCACCGGTGCGCATTGCCGGCGACGTGCAGTTCGCCGCCGAGATCAACTGGCTGGTCGACCACGTCCGCTGGGACCTGGAAGAAGACCTGTCGCGCGTTCTGGGAGACGCCCCTGCGCATGCCGTCGGACAGGGCCTGCGACGCATGGCCGAGGCGCTGCGCAAGTTCGCCGGCAGCGCGGCCAGACCGGGCGACGCCTCAGCCGCCGCCACGGCGCCGCCCGCGCCGACGGCGATGCCACCCGGGCCGCCGGCGGCATGACGCGGTACGTGCGCGGCATCGTCATCCTCTGGGTGGCGCTGCGATACGGGCTGGACGAACTGGTCCTGAGCAGCTTCCGCCAGCCGGGACTGCGCGCACTGGCCCGCGTGCTCGCGTTCGGCCGGCGCCTCGAAGCGCCCCGCGGCCGGCGACTGCGCCAGGCGCTCGAGCACCTTGGCCCGATCTTCGTCAAGTTCGGCCAGGTCCTGTCGACCCGGCGCGACCTGCTGCCGCCCGACATCGCCGACGAACTCGAGCGGCTGCAGGATCGCGTCCCCCCATTCGATCCCGCCATCGCGGTCGCGACCATCGAGCGGGCCTTCCGCCGGCCGTTGGCCAGCATCTTCGTGAGCTTCGAACTGGAGCCCGTCGCCAGCGCCTCCATCGCGCAGGTGCACTTCGCCACCGTCCTGGACCGGCAAGGCAAGCTGCGCGAAGTCGCCGTCAAGGTGCTGCGCCCCGGCATGCTGCCGGTGATCGAGAAGGACCTGGCGCTGATGCGGATGATGGCGGGCTGGGTGGAGGCCCTGTCCGCCGACGGCAAGCGCCTGAAGCCGCGCGAGGTGGTCCGGGAGTTCGACAAGTACCTGCACGACGAACTGGACCTGGTGCGCGAGGCCGCCAATGCCGCCCAGCTCAGGCGCAACATGGCTGGCCTGGACCTGGTGCTGATCCCCGAGATGCTCTGGGACTTCTGCCATCCGGAAGTGATGGTGATGGAGCGGATGAACGGTGTCCCGATCAGCCAGATCGAGCGCCTGGTCGATGCAGGCGTGGACCTGCGCCAGCTCGCCCGCGACGGCGTCACCATCTTCTTCACCCAGGTGTTCCGCGACGGCTTCTTCCATGCCGACATGCATCCCGGCAACATCCAGGTCAGCCTCGATCCGGCCACCTTCGGGCGCTACATCTCGCTGGACTTCGGCATCGTCGGCACGCTGACCGAGTACGACAAGGAATACCTGGCGCAGAACTTCACCGCCTTCTTCCGGCGCGACTACAAGCGCGTGGCGGAACTGCACATCGAGTCGGGCTGGGTGCCGCCCGCCACCCGGGTCGACGAGCTCGAAGCCGCGGTGCGCACGGTCTGCGAACCCTACTTCGACCGGCCGCTCAAGGAGATTTCGCTCGGCATGGTGCTGATGCGCCTGTTCCAGACCTCGCGCCGCTTCCAGGTGGAGATCCAGCCGCAGCTGGTGCTGCTGCAAAAGACGCTGCTGAACATCGAGGGCCTGGGCCGGCAGCTCGACCCGGAGCTGGACCTCTGGAACACGGCCAAGCCGTTCCTGGAGAAATGGATGCTCGAGCAGATCGGTCCGCAAAAGTTGCTGGAGGAGCTCAAGGACCAGGCGCCCCGCTACGCCAAGATGCTGCCGGACCTGCCGCGGCTGCTGCACGAGTACCTGCAGCAGCGACCGCGCGACCACCGGAAGGAGCTGACCGAGCTGCTGGCGGAGCAGCGCCGCACCAATCGCCTGCTGCAGGGGATCATCTACGGTGGCATCGGTTTTGCATTGGGCCTGCTGGCCATGCAGCTGCTGCTGCGGGTGAGGATGTTCTGAATTCAGGAATAATCCCGGCCAAAAGCTGAGGAGTGCGCCATGCTGCTGACCCTGGTCATCGTCTACCTGCTGATCACCATCGGCATCGGCCTGTATGCCGCCAAGCGGGTGAAAACCACGTCGGATTTCGCCATCGCCGG
>JAQGNJ010000204.1 GCA_028291885.1 Ramlibacter sp.
CCTTCGAGGCCTTCCTGCTCGAGTACCTGGGCGAATACCAGGTGAGCATCCCGGAGATCGGCACGGTCCGCGCGATGGCAACGCCGGTCACCATCCTCACCAGCAACCGCACGCGCGAGCTGCACGATGCCGTCAAGCGGCGCTGCCTGTACCACTGGGTCGACTATCCCGAACGCGAGCGCGAGCTGGCGATCGTGCGCGCCCGGGTGCCGCAGGCCAGCGAGGCGCTCTCGCGCCAGGTTGCGACTTTCGTCGGCAAGCTGCGCGGCCAGCCGTTCTCCAACGCCTTCCAGCGCGCGCCCGGCATCGCCGAGAGCGTCGAGTGGGCCAAGGCGCTGGTGGCGCTCGACACGCTGGTCGTCGATCCCGAAGTGGTCGCCGACACGGCCGGCATCCTGTTCAAGCAGAGGGAAGATGTCGCGGCGCTGACCCGCGAGCTGTCGGTGGAACTGTTGCGGCCGCAAGAAGAGCCGGCCAGCTAGGGCTGCGGCATGCGACTCGGCGACGCACGCTCAGGCAAGCTGGCGGACAACATCACCGGTTTCGGCCGCGCCCTGCGCCGCGCCGGCGTGCCGGCGGACAGCTCGCGCATCGCGCTGGCGACGCAGGCGGCGCAACTGGTCGGCGTGGGCAGCAAGGCCGACCTGAGCGCCGCGCTGGAAACGGTCATGATCAGCCGCGAGCAGGACCGCCAGGTGTTCCGCGAACTGTTCGAAGCCTATTTCGCCGATCCGGAGATGGCCAACAAGCTGCTCGCGCAACTCCTGCCGAGCGCCGAGGGCAAGGCCGAGGCCAGCAAGCGGCGGCCGCGCGTGAGCGAGGCGCTGGCGCCGGCCAAAGCCCTGGGCCAGAAAGCCCAGCCCAGGCCGGACCAGGACGTGGACTTCGACGCGGCGATGACGGCGAGCGATCTCGACATCCTCAAGCACGCGGAATTCAGCGGTCTGAGCGGCTCCGAATACCGCCTGGTCGAACAGCTGGCGCGGGAGATCTCGCTGCCGGTTCCGCACGTGCCCTCCCGGCGTCGCCGGCCCGGCGGACGCGGCACGCAGCTGCACTGGGCCGGCGTGATGCACCGCGCCGCGCGCACCGGCGGGGAGCTGCTGGAGCTGCCGCGCCTGCGCCGGCTGGAGCAGCCTCTGCCGCTCGTGGTGCTGGTGGACGTCTCCGGCTCGATGGAGCGCTACGCGCGGCTGTTGCTGGCCTTCCTGCACGCCGCGACCCGCTGCCACCGGCCGCACGTGTTCGCTTTCGGCACCCACCTGACGGACCTGACGGCGGCCTTCCGGCTCGCCGACACCGACGCGATGCTCGCGGCGGCGAGCGCGGCGATCGACGACTTCGCGGGCGGCACGCGCCTGGGCGACTCCCTGGCCACGCTGCGCCAGCGCCACGCGCGCCGGCTGGTCGGCCGCCGCACCCTGGTGCTGCTGATCACCGACGGCCTGGACACGGGCGAACCCGAGGCGCTGGAGGGCGAGCTGCAATGGCTGGTGCGCCACAGCCGCAAGCTGCTCTGGCTCAACCCGCTGCTGCGCTTCGACGGCTATGCTCCGGCGGCGCGCGGGGCGGCGGTGCTGCACCGCCACGCGCATGGCATGCTTGCCGTGCACAATTTGAGCAAACTGAAAGACCTCGCGGCCGGACTGGCCGCGGTCATGAACAACCAGGACTGAGATCATGGACATGCAAGGACGCCGCGAACTCGCGGTCACGCAGCAGCAGGCGTGGGACGCGCTGAACGACCCGGAGGTGCTCAAGGTCTGCATCCCCGGTTGCGAGAAGGTGCAGGCCACCGGCGACAACCAGTACGCCGTCACCGTGGCGGTGAAGATCGGCCCGGTGTCGGCGAAGTTCAACGGCAAGATCACGCTCAGCGACGTGAACCCGCCCGACAGCTACACCATCACCTTCGACGGCCAGGGCGGCGCCGCCGGCTTCGGCAAGGGCGTCGCCAATGTGCGCCTGTCGCCCCGCGCCGAAGGCCCCGGCTGCGTGCTCGAATACAAGGTGCAGGCGCAGGTCGGCGGCAAGATCGCGCAGCTCGGGCAGCGCCTGATCGACGGCGTCGCCAAGGGGATGGCCGAGGATTTCTTCAAGCGCTTCGACGACGAGATGCAGCGCCGCTATCCGCCGCCCGAGGCGCCGGCTGCGGATGCCACGCAGGGAGCGGCCGAAACCGCGACGGCGACCCGAGCCCCTGCCGCCCCGGCGAGCACCGGCTTCACGACGACGGTGCCCAAGTGGGTCTGGGGCTTTGCCGTCGTCGTGCTCCTGGCCATCGTCTGGGTGCTGATCATCCGCTGACAGGCTGGACGCGATGCGCCTCGAGCCCACGCCAACCAGCCGCAGGAACTGGTCGCGGCGTGAGTGGGGGCTTGCGATGGCCGCGGCTGGCGCGGGCCTGGCCCTGCCGGCCGGCGCACAGACGCCCGGGCCTTATCCGTCCAGGCCGATCACGCTGATCGTGCCCTGGCCGGCGGGCGGCGCGACCGACCTGACGATGCGCCTGCTGGGCGACATCGCGAGCCGCTCGCTCGGCGTTCCGGTGGTGGTGGAGAACCGGCCGGGCGCGGCGGGCACGCTGGTTGCGCCCGCGCTTCGGGCCGCGGCGCCGGACGGCTACACCATCGGCCAGTTGCCGCTGCCCATGTACCGCTTCCCGTTCCAGCAGAAAGTCAGCTGGGACCCATTGCGCGACATCGCGCCCATCATCCAGATCTCCGGCGTCACCTTCGGCATCCTGGTGCCGGCGGCCGGCCCGTTCCACAGCGTCGCCGAAATGATCGCGTGGGCCAAGGCCCATCCCGGGGGCCTCACCATCGGCTCCACCGGCATCGGCACCACCGCGCACCTGGCGATGGAGGAGGTCGCCGCGATCGAAGGCGTCAGCTACGTCCACGTCCCCTACAAGGGCACGGCCGACCAGATGCTCGCGGTGGCCAGCGGGACGCTGATGGCGGGCGTCAATTCGACCGGCTTCGCGCCCTACGTGGACAGCGGCAGGCTGCGCCTGCTGGCGATCTTCAGCGCCCAGCGCAGCAAGCGCTGGCCGGCGGTGCCAACGATGCGGGAGCTGGGCTATCCGCAGGCGGTCCACAACTCGCCGTATGGCATCGGCGCGCCGGCGGCCACCGATCCGGCCGTCATCCGCAGGCTGCACGACGCGCTGAAGGCAGCGATGTTCGATCCCCAGCACCTGGCGGAACTCGCGAGGTACG
>JAQGNJ010000231.1 GCA_028291885.1 Ramlibacter sp.
TGCAGCGCCTTCATCACGCCATCGTGGATCTTGGCGACCACTTCGGGCGGCAGGCCCTTGGGCCCGGAGATGCCGTAGTACGCCAGGCGGTTCACCGGCTCCAGGCCCACTTCCTTGAAGGTCGGCACGTTCGGCAGTTCCTTCAGGCGCTGCGGCGCGGCGACGATGATCGGCACCAGGCGGCCCTCCTTGATGAAGGGCAGCGCCGAGGGCAGGTTGTCGAAGATCATCGGCACCTGGCCGGCGACGGTGTCGTTCAGCGCCGGGCCGGCACCGCGGTACGGGATGTGGGTGACGAACGTGCCCGAGAGCGCCTTGTACAGCTCCATCTGCAGGTGGCCGATGCCGCCGGTGCCCGACGACGAATACGAATATTTGCCGGGCGCTTTCTTCAGTTCGGCGACGAAGGACTTGTAGTCCTTGGCCGGGAAAGCGGGATGCACAGCGATGATGTTGGGCGTCGCGGCGATGTTGATGATGGGCGTGAAGTCGGTCAGCGGGTTGTACGGGATCTTGGGATTGATCGCCGGATTGGCCGCCGTCGTCGACACCGTCGCCACGCCCAGCGAATAGCCGTCCGGCGCCGCGCGCGCGGTGTCGAGCGCGCCGACCACGCCGCCGCCGCCGGCCTTGTTCTCGACGATCACCGACTGGCCCAGCGCCTTGCCCAGCGGATCGGCGATGACGCGGGCGATGATGTCGGTGGTGCCGCCGGGGGCGAACGGCACGACCAGCCTGATGACCTTGTTGGGATAAGCCTGGGCGAAGGCGGGCCCGGCGCTGGCCACGGCCAGGGCGGCGGCGGACAGGGCGAACCAGTGGCGGCGATTCATGCGAACTCCTTGCGTGTCTGAATAAAGCTGACCCGGCATCGTATTCGAAAGCGGCCCCGCGCTTGGGTTCCGCCACGGGGGAAATCCCGGCCGCGCGCAGGTGCTCCGCTATGCTCGCGCCGGTGAATTACGCGCAACTGCTGTTCCCCGATTTCTCGCTGATCCTTTGCGGTTACCTCGTGTGCCGCTACACGCCGCTGGACCGCTCCGTCTGGGAGCCGGTCGAAGGCCTCGTGTACTACTTCCTGTTTCCCGTCCTGCTGTTCCAGTCCATCGTGCGCACGCCGCTCGACCTGGGCGCGACCTCGGGCCTGATCGGCGCGGGATTGCTGATGGGATTGAGCGGCATCGCGCTGGCCTACTCCGTGCCCCACTGGCCCGGCCTGGGCAAGCGCATCGACCGGCGCGAACACGCAGGCGCCGCGCAGGTCGCCTTCCGCTTCAACTCCTTCATCGCGCTTGCCCTGGCAGAACGGCTGGCCGGCGCCCAGGGGCTGGCGCTGATCGCGGTGCTGATCGGCGTCAGCGTGCCGCTCTACAACGTCGCCGCGGTCTGGCCGATGGCCCGCCACGCGAACTCGGGCTTCCTTCGCGCCCTGCTGCGCAATCCGCTCATCGTCGCCACCGTGCTCGGTCTGGCCGCCAACCTGGCCGGCCTGCGCATCCCCGCCTTCCTCGAACCCAGCTTCACCCGGATCGGCGGCGCGTCGCTGGCCCTGGGCCTGATGGCGGCGGGAGCGGGCATGCAGCTGGGACCGCTGGGACGCGCCAAGTCGCTCGCCGTCGCCCTGCTGGCGATCCGCCATTCCCTGTTGCCGCTGGTGGCGTGGGGCCTGTCGCGGCTGTTCCGGCTGGACCCGGTGCAGACCAGCGTGCTGCTGGCGTTTTCGGCCCTGCCGACGGCGTCGAGCTGCTACGTGCTGGCGGCGCGCATGGGATACAACGGCGCCTACGTCGCCGGGCTCGTGACGCTGTCCACCGTGCTCGGCCTCGCGAGTCTTCCGTTCGCGCTCGGGCTGCTGCGCTAGGATGGGCCCGAACAGCCGAGGGGAATGAAAATGAACCGGGTTCTTCGACACTGCATTGCCTGCCTGCTGGTCCTGTGCGGCGCTCCCGCGATGGCCATGTACCGCTGCGGCAATGTCTTCCAGGACAAGCCCTGCGAGCGCGGCCCCGAAGTGCGGCTCTCACCCTCAGGCGTTCCGGCCCGCCAGCAACCTGCTGCGCCTGCAGCGGCGCCGGCAGCGGCCCCGGCAGCGGGCGGCTCGGCATTCGCCGCCACCTGCTCGCGCATCGGCGAGCATGCCCAGCGCATCGTCTGGAAGCGGGAGGGCGGCGCCACCCAGGAACAGCAACTGGCCGAACGCGCTTCCAACCTGCCCGCCGGCGAGCACGCCAGAACCGTCGCATCGGTGTATTCGCGGCGGGGCAGCGCGCCGGAGATCCGCTCCGCGATCGAGGCCGAATGCATGGTCGACAAGCAGAAGGAAGCGGACGCCGCCGAACTGCTCAACCGGATGCGCCAGCAGGCCGGTGAGCCGGCCGCGGCCTCGCCCGCGCCGGGCGCGGCGGCGAGTCGTCCCGAGGCAACTCCCATGGCCGGCAGCAGCAAGCCTTCCGCAGCGTACTGCGCGAGCCTGAAAAAATCGGTGGACGACGTGAGGGCGCGGATGGCCCAGGGCGGCAGCAGTCGCCAGATGGAGTCCCTGCAGAACGAACGCCGCAGCGCCGACGCTTCACTGCGCGGCAGCGGCTGCAGCTGATTGTTCCAGCGCCCACTCGACGTGCTCGCGCAGCAGCGGGCCGGCGTCGCCGCGCCGCGCTTGGAGCGCCTGGCGCAGGCCGGGATCGTCGGACACGGCCAGGGCGTTTCCCATTGCCACGGCGATGTTGCGCAGCCAGCGTTCATGGCCGATGCGGCGGATCGGGCTGCCTTCGGTGTAGCGCAGGAACTGCTCCTGGCTCCAGCCGAACAACTCGGCCAGCTGGCTGCCGGCCAGGCCGCGCCGCTCGTCGAAATCGGGCAGCGCGCTGCGTTGCGCGAACTTGTTCCAGGGACAGGCCAGCTGGCAGTCGTCGCAGCCGTAGATGCGGTTGCCGATCAGCGGCCGCAGCTCCAGCGGGATCGGACCGCCATGCTCGATCGTGAGGTAGGAGATGCAGCGGCGCGCGTCGAGCTTGCCCGGCGCGACGATCGCCTGCGTCGGGCAGGCGGCGATGCACGCGCTGCAGCTGCCGCAGTGCTCCGTCACGGGCTCGCTGGGCGGCAACGCGAGGTCGACGTAGATCTCGCCGAGGAAGAACATCGAGCCGGCCTCGCGATGCAGCACCAGGGTGTGCTTGCCGCGCCAGCCCTGGCCGCTGCGGGCCGCCAGTTCGGCCTCCAGCACCGGGGCCGAATCGGTGAAGACGCGGTGGCCGAACGGGCCGATCTCCCGGGCGATGCGCTGGCTCAGTTTCTGCAGCCGCGAGCGCAGCACCTTGTGGTAGTCGCGGCCTCTAGCATAGAGCGAAACGACGCCCTCCCGCGGGCGCTGCAGCCGCGCGAACTCGACTCCCTGCCAGCCGTCCGGCGTCGCGGCCGGCAGGTAATCCATGCGCGCCGTGATCACGCTCACGGTGCCGGGCACCAGCTCCGCCGGCCGCGCGCGCCGCATGCCGTGGGCCTGCATGTAGTCCATTTCGCCGTGGAAACCGTTGGACAGCCAGGCCGAAAGACCCGGCTCGGCGGAGGACAGATCGACGCCGGCCACGCCGATTTGGGAAAATCCCAGGTCGCGGGCCCACCCGGCCGCCTGCGCCACCAATTGAGGACCGTCGATCTGACCGCTGCTGAACGTCACCCGCCGATTGTAAAAACCAGCTGGTTTTCCGAAGAGGACACCGGCGCATTCGCGCAGAAACTGGCGGGGAATGCCGCCATAGGCAACGCCTTCATCGAGCTCCACGGCGAACTTGGCGCCGGCAAGACCACCCTGGTGCGCCACCTGCTGCGGGCGCTCGGCGTGCAGGGCCGCATCAAGAGCCCGACCTATGCGGTGGTGGAGCCTTACGAAGTAACAACCGTTCATCCCGATCCTGTCGACGGCCCGCGGCCGCTGTCGATCTGGCACTTCGACTTCTACCGCTTCAACGATCCGCGCGAGTGGGAAGACGCCGGCTTTCGCGACCTGTTCGCCAGCCCCGGGCTGAAGCTGGCCGAATGGCCGGAGAAGGCCGGAGCGCTGCTGCCGCTCGCGGACCTGGTGGTCCACATCGAGGTGCGTCCCGACGACAGCCGCGAAGTCACGCTCACCGCGCAGACGCCGGCCGGCCGGGAGCTGCTGCAATGAAGCGGCGCGACCTGGTGCGCGGCGGCACGCTGGTGCTGCTGCTCGGGGCGCAGCAGATCGCCCGCGGCGCCACGATCCTGGCCGTGCGGGTCTGGCCGGCGCCCGACTACACCCGGGTGACGATCGAATCGGACGGCCTGCTGGTCTCCACCCAGGTCGTCGTCCCCGATCCGCCGCGGCTCGCCGTCGACATCGACGGCATCGAACTCAATCCGGCCTTGCGCGAGCTCGTCGCCAAGGTCAAGGCCGACGATCCCTTCATCGCCGGGATCCGCGTCGGCAAGGGCGCGCCGTCGGGCGTGCGGCTGGTGATCGACCTCAAGCAGGCGGCCCTGCCCCAGGTGTTCAACCTGCCGCCGGTCGCCGCCTATCAGCACCGCCTGGTTGTGGACCTCTACCCGCGCAAGGCGACCGACCCGCTGGAGGAATTGATCGCGCAGCGCATGAAGGACGGCGCGTCCCAGCGCCCCGCCGTTCCCGTTGCACCGCCGCCGGCCGCGGCGCCCGCGGCCGACCCGCTGGGCGAGCTGATCGCCAAGCAAGCTCAGCGGCCGGCCAGCGCCGCCGCTGCGGCTCCCGCCGCCGAAGCACGGCGGCCGCAAGCCCAGGCGCGTGCGGTCCCGGCGCCGCAGCCCACCGACCGCCTGATCATCATCGCGCTCGATCCGGGCCATGGCGGCGAAGACCCCGGCGCGATCGGTCCCTCGGGCACGCGCGAGAAGGACGTGGTGCTGCAGATCGCGCACCGGCTGCAGGAGCGCATCAACGCCACCGTCGTCAACGGCAACCCGATGCGCGCCTACATGACGCGCGACGCCGACTTCTTCGTTCCGCTGCACCAGCGGGTGCAGAAGGCCCGGCGCGTCCAGGCCGACCTGTTCGTGAGCATCCATGCGGACGCGTTCTTCACTCCAGCCGCGCGCGGCGCCAGCGTGTTCGCACTGAGCCAGGGCGGCGCCTCCAGTTCGGCGGCGCGCTGGATGGCCGACAAGGAAAACCGCGCCGACCTGATCGGCGGCGTCAACGTGAAGACGCAGGACGCGCATGTCGCGCGGGCGCTGCTGGACATGAGCACCACGGCGCAGATCAACGACAGCCTCAAGCTCGGTGGCGCCCTGCTCGGCGAGATCGGCAACGTCGGCCGGCTGCACAAGCGCAACGTCGAACAGGCCGGCTTCGCGGTGCTCAAGGCGCCCGACATCCCCAGCGTGCTGGTGGAAACGGCCTTCATCAGCAACCCCGAGGAAGAAGCGCGGCTGCGCAGCGACGAATACCAGGAGCAGTTGGCCGACGCGATCATGCGCGGCATCAACCGCTACTTCCAGAAGAACCCGCCGCTCGCGCGCAACCGGCCTGTCTGAGACGCTGAGTTCGCGGTCGCGGGGCTGCAATCTCACGCCGACGGTAGGCGGCGACATCTTCCTACACCCCCGCAAACGCCTGCTTCATACATTGATTTCACAGGCTGGCGCGGTTCGATGCCGCTGCAAGAAGTTGGGCCTGCAACCAACCAGGAGCATTTGATGAACACGAAGATTCTGGCGGCCGTCGCGGCCGCAGCGGTGATGGGTCTCTCCGGCTGTGCCAGCATGGACCGCCAGACGGCGGGCACCGTGGGTGGCGCCGTCGTCGGCGGTGTGGTGGGCGACGCGCTGATCGGCGGCCCGCTCGGCACGGTGGGCGGCGCAGCCGCAGGCGCCTACATCGGCAACCAGGCCACCAAGCCGCAACGCCGCTATTAAACGGGGTAGATCAGCGAGTTGAGAATCATCTCGCTGTCGTACACGCACAGCCGGCTGCGAAAGCGCAGCCCGGCTCCCGTGCGGACGATCTCGTCGATGTAGCGGCCGACGTTGTACACCTCGCTCGAGTCACCCGGACGGGTGCGGAACACGGCGTAGTTCGACTGGGCCCTGACCAGGCCCCCTTCATCGGACAGCACCCGCGCCGGGCTCACCACGTGCCGCATGTAGTACGGGCCGTGGTAGATGGTGTGCGTGATGCCGTAGACCCTGTCCTTCATCATCCCCCGGCTCTCCAGCGCGATCAGCGCCAGCGGCAGGCCGCGATCGAAGTTCTCCCGCGCCTGCACCTTGTAGTGGCCGTCCTCGACGAAGAATTCCGGCCAGTCGTCGAAGCGCTTCTCGTCGAGCGCGGCGGCGTAATCGGCGTTGAGCCGGTCGACCTGCATCTGCAACATCAGCGGCTGCAGTCCGTCGACAGGCTCGGGACGGACGGGGGTGGGGAGCGTCGCGCTCATACCGCCATCACCTTTTTCCAGTAGCCGTACATGCTGCGGATCAGGGTCTCGGTGACCATGTGGCCGGCCGGGCCGGTGCCGGTGCCGCCCAGTTCGCACAGCGTGCTGCCTTCCTCGCCCCACTGCCGGAAGCCGTCCTGGCTGAACTCGATCACCTCGCCGTCGTCGGCGCTGACGAAGCCGGCAGGCCCGAACAGGTTGGCCTGCCGCAGGCGGCGGCGCGTCATCTCCGGCGTATCGTCGGCGAAGCCGACATGCGTCCAAACGAAATCGAACTCGCCCTCGCCGCGCGGAACGATGTGGCGCGTCGACAGCGAGTTGACCTGCTGCTGGATGATCAGGCTGGGGAACAGCGTGATCATCGTGACCGACGGCGTGAGTTTCGCGCCCGGCTGCGAGGGATCGTCGATGGTCCACCAAGGCTCGGGCACGACGTCGAGCAGGCGCGCGTCGTTCAGCGTCATGTTGGCCTTGAACGAAGTCACGCCTTCGGTGACGGCGGCGTTCTTGCCGCCCTCGTTGCGGCTGGAGACCATCACCGCGTGGCGGCCGTGTTCGTCCATCACCATGCGGCTTTTCTGGTCCGCGCGCCACAGGCCGAAGGTCACGAACCAGGTGTGGAGCAGGCCCGGGTGGTACGGGTCCTTGATGTTCTCCATCATCAGCTTCCAGTTGCCCGGGATGCGCTGGCGGTTGTAGCCCAGCAGGCTCAACGTGCGGCCCTGGAAGATGCGATCGAGCCACGGCATGAGCTGGGGCCCGAGGTAGTCTTGCAGCGGCTCGGCGCTCTCGCTGAAGGTCGCGAATACGAGCCCGTGCAGCACCGCGACGCGCAGCTTGGTCAGCCCGTGCTGCTTGAGGTCGAAGCCCTCGGGCATGCCGCCGTTGACGCTCTCGCCGTCCTTCACGCCGTCCTTGAACGGCAGGCCCGCGAGGTCGCCGTTGAGCTTGTACGTCCACTGGTGGTAGGGACAGACGAAGCTGCGGGCATTGCCCTGCTGGTCCTGGCAGAAGCGCACGCCGCGGTGGGCGCAGCGGTTTTCGACCACCCGGATGCCGCTGTCGACACCGCGGTCCTTGGGCGCGACCCGGTCGCGGACCATGATCACCTGGCGCTCGCCGATGTGGCTGAGCCGGAAGTCGCCGACATTCGGGATCTCCACCTCCAGCCCCACGTACGACCAGTGGTCGCCGTAGAAGATCTTCTCCAGCTCTCGCTGGTACAGCTGGCCGTCGGTGTAGACCCAGAAAGGCACGCGGCTGGACCCCGGCTGGCTCCAGCGCGACAGCGTTTGCGGTGCGTTCATGACTTTGTCTCCTGGCGAAAATATACGCCTGTTGGAAAGGCGGACTGCCGGACCCGGAAGACGCGCAACCCTGCGTGCCGCCCCTGTCTTCAGACGCTGAACGCCTTGCGCCTGGCTTTCCAGGCGCCCAGGAGGATGAGCAGGCCGGGGATCAGGATCATTGCCCAGATGATCTTGTCCAGGTTTGTCTTGACCCAGGGGATGCCGCCGAACAGGTAGCCGGCGGTGACGATGCCGCCGACCCACAGGATGCCGCCCGTGACGTCGTAGAAGCTGAACTTGCTGCGCGTCATGCGCGCGACGCCGGCCACGAAGGGGGCGAAGGTGCGCAGGAAAGGCATGAAGCGCGCCGCGACGATGGTGATGCCGCCGTACTTCTCGTAGAAGGCATGGGCCTGGTCGAACGCCTTCCTGTTGAAAAAGCGCGAGTCCTCCCACTGGAACACCTTGGGCCCGAAGTAGCGGCCGATCGCGTAGTTGCACTGGTTGCCCAGGATGGCCGCCGCGATCAGCAGGCCGATCGACAGCGGCAGGCTCATCAGGCCCAGGCCGCACATGGCGCCGACCACGAACAGCAGCGAGTCGCCGGGCAGGAACGGCATCACCACCACGCCGGTCTCGACGAAGATGATCAGGAACAGCAGCGCATAGACCCAGGCTCCGTAGTTGCGGACGAAAGTTTCGAGATAGGTGTCGACGTGCAGGATGAACTGCAGCAGAAAGGTCACGAGTTCCATGGGGGCCGATTATCGGTGCCCCGGGGCCGGCCCCTAAAATGGGCCGAGCCCCGAACCATGAGCGCCGTCCTCTCCCCCGTCCCCCGCCGGCCGATCCGCGACCTGCCCGATGAACTGGTGAGCCAGATCGCCGCCGGCGAAGTCGTCGAGCGGCCCGCCTCCGTGGTGCGCGAACTGGTCGACAACGCGCTCGACGCCGGCGCGACCCAGGTGACGGTGCGGCTGCTGGCCGGCGGCGTGCGGCTGATCTCGGTGGAGGACGACGGCAGCGGCATCCCGCGCGAGGAACTGCCGGTGGCCTTGCGCCGCCATGCCACGAGCAAGATCTCGTCGCTGCAGGACCTGGAATCGGTCGGCACCATGGGCTTTCGCGGCGAGGCGCTGGCCGCCATCGGCTCGGTCTCGGAGCTGACGCTGCTCTCGCGCTGCGCCGGCCAGGCCAGCGCTTTCGCGCTGGACGGCCGCAGCGGAGAACTGCGGCCCGCCGCCCGCGCCATCGGCACCAGCGTGGAAGTCAAGGAGCTGTTCTTCAGCACGCCGGCGCGGCGCAAGTTCCTCAAGAGCGACGCCACCGAACTGGCGCACTGCACCGAGGCCGTGCGCCGCCACGCGCTGGCGCGGCCGGACGTCGGCTTCGCGATCTGGCACGAGGGCCGGCTGGTCGAACAGTGGCGTCCGGCGACGCGCGAACAGCGCCTGGCCGACGTGCTGGGCGACGACCTGATCGACCAGGGCGTGGCCGTCGACTACAGCGCGGGTCCGATCCGCGTGACCGGCCGCGCCGGCGTGCCGGACCTGGCGCGCGCGCGCGCCGACCACCAGTTCGCCTACGTCAACGGCCGCTATGTGCGCGACAAGGTGCTCACCCACGCCGCCCGCAGCGCCTACGAAGACGTGCTGCACGGCCACCGGCAACCGGTCTACGCGCTGTACGTGGAGATCGATCCGGCGCGCGTCGACGTCAACGTCCACCCGACCAAGATCGAGGTCCGCTTCCGCGACAGCCGCGAGGTGCACCAGGCCGTCAGGCACGCCGTCGAATACGCGCTGGCGGCGCCGCGGGCCGGGGCTGCGCAGGTCCAGCAGCCGATGGCCAGGGAAGGCCAGTCACCGGCGCAAGCTGCCTGGGCCCAGCCGGCGATGGATTTCGCTCCCGGGACCGGGAATCGGGTGTCCGATCTTGGCGCGCTCTGGTCCAGGACCGATCCCGGCAAGCCGGTTGGCCTCGAGCCTGCCCAAGGGCTGGCGGGGGCGGCTTCGACAGGCTCGGCCCCGACGGGCATCGACCAAACCCAAGCAGAGCCGGCGGCCCTTCCCCCCGGCGCCTGGCCACTGGGCCGCGCGATCGCGCAGTTGCAGGGCATCTACATCCTGGCCGAGAACGAGCAGGGCCTGGTGATCGTGGACATGCACGCGGCCCACGAGCGCATCGTCTACGAGCGGCTCAAGCTGCAGATGGACACGACAGCCGCTGCCGAAGGGGCTTCCCGTCTTTCGAGCCAGCCGCTGCTGATCCCGGCGACCTTCAGCGCCACGCAGCAGGAAGTGGCGACGGCCGAGGCCTGCGCGCAGGCGCTGCAGGCGCTGGGCCTGGAGATCACCGCCTTCTCGCCCAAGACGCTGGCCGTGCGCGCCGTGCCCACCAGCCTGGCCCTGGGAGACGCGGTGGAACTGGCGCGCAGCGTCCTGGCCGAACTGGCGCAGCACGATGCCAGCACCGTGGTCCAGCGCGCGCGCAACGAGCTGCTCGGCACCATGGCCTGTCACGGCGCCGTGCGCGCCAATCGCAGGCTCACGCTGGAAGAGATGAACGGGCTGCTGCGACAGATGGAGCAGACCGAGCGCTCCGACCAGTGCAACCACGGCCGTCCGACCTGGCGGCAGCTCACGGTGCGCGAACTGGACGCCTTGTTCATGCGCGGCCGCTGAGCCCGCTTGTAAACCTTTTTGGTGCGTTTTGATGTCCATAACGGTGCGTGACGCACCGTTATAAGATTCCTCTGCAGTTTTTTGTAACACACGCACCATCAGAGGGGTTCTTGAATGAAGCACCAGACCGTTGAAGGTTTCCTGGAATACATCGCCCAACGCAATCCGGGCCAGCCGGAATACCTCCAGGCCGTGACCGAGGTCATGGAAAGCCTTTGGCCCTACATCCAGCAGCATCCCAGGTACGCGGCCCAAAGCCTGCTGGAGCGGCTGGTCGAGCCCGAGCGCGTCATCATCTTCCGCGTGTCCTGGGTCGACGACCACGGCGAGGTGCAGGTGAACCGGGGCTTTCGCATCCAGCACAGCCTGGCCATCGGCCCGTACAAGGGGGGACTGCGGTTCCACCCCTCGGTCAACCTCTCTGTGCTGAAGTTCCTGGCCTTCGAACAGACTTTCAAGAACGCGCTGACCACGCTGCCGATGGGCGGCGGCAAGGGCGGCAGCGACTTCGATCCCAAGGGCAAGAGCAACGGCGAGGTGATGCGCTTCTGCCAGGCCTTCGTCACCGAGCTGTTCCGCCACATCGGCTCGGACACCGACGTGCCGGCGGGCGACATCGGCGTCGGCGGGCGCGAGGTCGGCTACATGGCCGGCATGGTCAAGAAGCTCACCAACCGCGCCGACTGCGTGTTCACCGGCAAGGGCCTGTCCTTCGGCGGCTCGCTGATCCGTCCGGAAGCGACGGGATACGGCACGGTGTATTTCGCCCAGGAGATGCTCAAGACCCGAGGCAAGTCGCTGGACGGCATGCGGGTCAGCGTCTCGGGCTCGGGCAACGTGGCGCAGTACGCCGTCGAGAAAGCCATGGCCCTGGGCGCCAGGGTGGTCACGGTCTCCGATTCCAGCGGCACGGTTGTCGACGAGGAAGGCTTCACGACCGCCAAGCTCGCCGAGCTGATGGAAGTGAAGAACCATCTGTACGGCCGCGTCGACGATTACGCCAAGCGGGTGGGTGCAAGCTTCCATGCCGGCAAGTCGCCCTGGCAGGTTCCGGTGGACGTGGCCCTGCCCTGCGCGACCCAGAACGAGCTCGACGCCGATGCCGCCGCCACGCTGGTCAAGAACGGCGTGCTCTGCGTCGCCGAGGGGGCGAACATGCCGTCGACGCTGCAGGCCGTGCGCGTTTTCGAACGCAGCGGCGTGCTCTATGCGCCGGGCAAGGCGAGCAACGCCGGCGGCGTCGCCACCTCGGGCCTGGAAATGAGCCAGAACGCGGCGCGCCTGTCGTGGCCCCGGGAAGAAGTGGATGCCCGCCTGCTCGAGATCATGTGCGGCATCCACGAGGCTTGCGTGCGGCACGGCCGCCGCGCCGACGGCGGCGTGAGCTACGTGAACGGCGCCAACGTCGCCGGCTTCGTCAGGGTCGCCGACGCGATGCTGGCGCAGGGCGTGGTCTGAACTTTCCGGGTCCAGGCGCACTCAGTCCCTGGGCATGATGAAACGCTGGACCCTCTTTTTCGCCGTCGCCTTTGCCGCCCTCCTGACGCTGGGCTGCGCCACCCTCGACGAAAAACAGCGGACCTGGATCTTCCAGCCCAGCGACCGGGCCTGGGGCGGCAGCGCCGAACTGGCGCAGGAGATGGACGACGTCTGGATCGACTTCGATTCGAAAGTCACCGAAGCGCATGCCCGGCTGCACGGCCTGTGGCTGGCGGCCGACGGCCCGCGCGCGGCCAACGCGCCGGTGCTGCTGTACCTGCACGGCGCCCGCTGGAACGTCGCCGGTTCGGCGCCGCGGATCCGCCGCATGCAGGAGCTGGGCTTCTCGGTGCTGGCCATCGACTACCGCGGCTTCGGCAAGAGCACGGCGGGCCTGCCCTCGGAGGCGTCGGCGTACGAAGACGCGCGCTCGGCCTGGGAGTGGCTGGCCAGGAAGTATCCGCAGCGCCAGCGCTATATCTTCGGCCACTCGCTGGGCGGCGCCATCGCCATCGACCTGGCGGCGCAGGTGGAGGACGAGCGCGGCACCATCGTCGAAGGCACCTTCACCTCCATCCCCGACCTCGCGGGCACCATGAAGTGGGGCTGGCTGCAGGGCTCCTGGCTGCCCGGCATGCTGATCACGCAACGCTTCGAGTCGATCAACAAGGTGGGCAAGATCCATTCGCCGCTGCTGGTGGTGCACGGCGAGAACGACAACCTGATCGCCAGCGCTCTCGGCCGCAAGCTGTACGACGCGGCGCAGGGCCGCAAGCAGTTCCTGCTGGTCGCCGGCGGTTCGCACTTCAGCACCATGTCGCTCGGACAGGAACAGTACCGGAAAGCGCTGGCCCAGCTGTTCAGCTTGCGCTGAACTCCCCCGGTGTGCGCGCGGTGCGCTGACCGCGGCCTGAACTCTTCTCGAGGCGGCGTCCTACAACCCGCCGCCGGGCTGCCGCGTTGGAAGAGAGCCGGATTGTCGGCTTCAGGAGAACACCATGAAAAACACGCTCATCGCCATCGCTGCAACCGCCCTGTTCGGGCTGTCCACCTTCGCTTCTGCCCAGACCCCCGCTGCCCCGGCTGCCGCCGGCGCGACGACCACGACGACCGCGACAGCTGGCTCGGACCTGGCCGGCACCAAGGCCGACGCCAAGGCCATGAAGAAGGCCGCCGACGACGCCTACAAGGCCGCCAAGAAGACCTGCCAGCCGATGAAGGGCGCCGAGGAAAAGGCGTGCATGAACGACGCCAAGCTCGCCCACGAGAAGGCCGAGGCCAAGGCCAAGGGCGTCCACGAAATGGCGGAAGCCAAGTCGGACAAGGACAAGACCAAGGCGATGGAAAAATACACCAAGGAGGTCGCCAAGGCCGAGAGCAAGTACGCCAAGAAGTAAGAACCGCGACCCGGCCCGCGCCGGGTCGTCGTCTTTGCCCGGCCATGCGCCGGGTTGTTTTTTCCTAGAGGCGGCGGATGCCGCCGCCCAGCGGCGTGTAGCGCAGCACCTTGGCCAGGCCGTCGCGCCCGCTGGCGGCACGCGCCACCAGTGCGGTGCCGGCCGCCATGCCCAGCGTCTTCACCAGGATCGAAGGATGGCGGCGCGTCGCCAGCCATGCGCCCACGCCCGCCGCCAGCACCAGCCAGTGTTCACCCGGGAAGCCGGGCCGCTGCTCGTCGTACCGCTTGATGCGTTGCAAGGTGGATTCGCTCATCTGCATGTCCTTTCGCCCGACGTTTTGGTCCAGCGATGGTACGAAGCGCCGGCCGCGCTGCGCGTAGGAGGCCGCCCCAAGTCCTTCGCGCATCAAAAAACGGCCGGGCGAACCCGGCCGTCAAAGGCTTCAGCACCGCTGCCTTCAGTGCTTGCCACTTTCCCGAAGTGTTTCCTTGAGGTCGCCGGCCTTCTTCTGGACCTTGCCGGCCTGCTCGCGGGCATGGCCCTTGAGCTCCTGCTCCTTGTTGCCGGTCAGCTTGCCGGCCTGTTCCTGGACCTCGCCGGCTGCTTGCCTGATGCTTCCCTTGACTTGATGCTTGTTCATCGCTTGACCTCTGTGGTTGACATGGTCCCAAGTTAGGCGCGCAAGGCCGGGCTCGAAGCCGGTATCGCGCCTGTCACATCGTGGTCAACCTCCTACAGCGCGCGACGCAAGGCGTGACAGGGCTTCTGATACCCTCGCCCGATGCCCGCTGCGCCCCCCGCATCCACCCCCGTCCGCAGCGCAGAAATGGCCCCCTCGCTCGTCGTCCTGGTGCTGTCCCTGCTGCTCGGGATCCAGCCCGTCACGACCGACCTGTACCTGCCCGCGCTGCCGGCCCTCACCGAGGGCTTCGGCGCCCCGGTGTCGCAGGCGCAGCTGACGCTCACCACCTTGCTGCTGGCCTTCGGCAGCTCGCAGCTGCTCTGGGGCCCGCTGTCGGACCGGTACGGCCGCCGCCCCGTGCTGCTGGCCGGACTGGCCGCTTACACGCTGGCCTCGCTCGGCTGCGTGTTCGCGCCGACCATGGCGACGCTGATCGCCTGGCGCATGGTCCAGGGCGCGGCGATGGGCGCGGCCGTGATGTGCGCACGCGCGATCGTGCGCGACCTGTACCAGCCCGAAGCGGGCGCGCGCGTGATGTCCAAGGGCCTGACCGGCCTGGGCGTGATCGCCTGCACCTGCGCGCCGCTCGGCGGCCTGCTGTCGGACGTCCTGGGCTGGCGCCATGCGCTCGCTGCACTGGCGGTGTTCGGCGCCGCGGCACTGGCCGTGGTCGCATTGCGGTTCGAGGAAACGCTGCCGCGCAAGAACCCCTGCGCGCTGCAGCCCGCGACGCTCATGCGCACCTGGTGGACCATCCTGCGCCATCCCGGCTTCCTGGCCTGGACCCTGCTGTCCATCGCCTCCTACGCCGGCCTGTTCACCTTCCTGGCGTCGTCGTCCTTCGTCTTCATCAAGGTGCTGGGGCTGAGCCGGACCCAGTTCGGCCTGCTGATGTTCTCGATGTCGCTGGTCTACATCGGCGGAACCTTCCTGTGCCGGCGGCTGCTGCCGCGGCTCGGTGTGCGGCGCTCGGTCGCGATCGCGGGCGCGATCTCGCTGAGCGGCGGCACGATCATGGGCGTGCTGGCCTGGGCCGGACTGCACAACGGCTGGTCCGTCATGCTGCCTTTCTACCTGTTCATGCTGGCGCACGGCATCCACCAGCCCTGCAGCCAGAGCGGCGCCGTCGGCCCGTTCCCGCAAGCCGCCGGCGCCGCCTCGGCGCTGAACGGCTTCCTGATGATGGTGGCCGCGTTCGGCGTCGGCGGCTGGATCGGCTGGCGGCTGGACGGGACCGTGTTCCCGCTGACCAACGGTGTCTGGTTCTGGAGCGCCGTGATCGCGGCGACCGCCTGGACCCTGGTGCAACGCCATGGCCTTGCGCAGCGCGCCTGACGCACCGCGCGTGCTGGCCCTGGCGGGGCCGACCGCCTCGGGCAAGAGCGCGGCGGCGCTGGCGATCGCCCGCGAGCACGACGCCGAGATCGTCAGCGTCGATTCGGCGCTGGTCTATCGCGGCATGGACATCGGCACGGCCAAGCCGACGCGCGAAGAGCTCGCGGCCGTGCCCCACCACCTGATCGACATCCGCGATCCGCTGCGGGCCTACAGCGCGGCGGAGTTCGCCGCCGACGCGACGGCGCTGATCGCGCAGATCAACGCGCGCGGCAGGCTGGCCTTGCTGGTCGGCGGAACGATGCTGTATTTCAAGGCGCTGTTCGAGGGATTGGACGACATGCCGCCGGCAGACGCAGCCGTGCGCGCCGAGCTGGAGACGGAAGCCGCGATGCACGGCTGGCCGGCGATGCACGCGACGTTGCAGAGGATCGACCCGGCCACCGCGTCGCGGCTTGCGCCCCAGGATTCGCAGCGCATCCAGCGCGCGCTGGAGGTGTTTCGCATCAGCGGCCGCACGCTCTCCAGCTTCCATGCCGCGAGCGCTGGGCGTTGCGCCGCCCTGCCCGTGCCGACGCTGTTGTCGCTGGAACCGCGCGACCGCGGCTGGCTGCATGCGCGGATCGCCGAACGCTTCGACGCGATGCTCGCCGCCGGCTTCCTGGACGAAGTCAAGGCGCTGCGCGCGCGCGGCGACCTGGACCCGGGCTTGCCGAGCATGCGCTGCGTCGGCTACCGCCAGGCCTGGGAGTTGCTGGACGCACACGAAGCGCAAGGCCAGGCGCAGGCTTTCCCGATGCACAAGCTGCGCGATCTGGGCATCTTCGCCACGCGCCAGCTGGCCAAGCGACAACTGACCTGGCTGCGCGGCATGGAGCAGCGGCAAACGATCGCCTGCGACGCCCCCGATGCGCTGGAGCAGGTCCTGGCTCACGCGAGGCAGCTTGCATGAGCCTGGCGGTGGACAAGCTGGCCAAGCGCTACGGCGAGACCGCGGTCTTCGACAACGTGTCGCTGGACGTCGCGCCGGGCGAATTCGTCGCCATCGTCGGCGAATCGGGGGTCGGCAAGTCCACCCTGCTCAACTGCCTCGCGGGGCTGGACACCTGGGACGAGGGCACGGTCTCGATGGACGGCACCGACCTGGCGACGCTGGACGACGAAGCGCGGGCCTTGCTGCGGCGCCGGCGGATCGGCTTCGTGTTCCAGGCCTTCCACGTGCTGCCGCACCTGGACGTGGCGCAGAACGTCGGCTTGCCGCTGATGCTGCTCGGGCAGCAGGACGACGCGCGGGTGCAGCGGATGCTGGACGCCGTCGGCCTGGCCGGATTGGGCGCTCGCCTGCCGCAGCAATTGAGCGGCGGCCAGCTGCAGCGGGTCGCGATCGCGCGGGCGCTGGTCCATCGTCCGGCCTACCTGCTGGCCGACGAACCGACCGGCAACCTCGACCCGGCGACCGCGACCCGGGTGATGGACGTGCTGCTGGCGCAGACCCGCGAGCATGGCGCGTCCGTGGTCCTCGTCACCCACTCGGTGACGGCGGCCGCCCGCGCCGACCGGGTGCTGCACCTGACCAGCGAAGGCATTCGCGCCGGCTAAAGGCCTGTCGACCATGCGACGACGTTTCTTCAGCCTGTCCCTGCTGGCGCTCGCCGCCGGCTGCGAGCCGGCGCCCGACGAATCCGAGTCCGAAACCCGCGACCGCCTGGTCGGCACCTGGCTGCGCGACTACGAGGAGGACGGCACGCACGTGCGGCGCATCCTGGTGCTCGACGCCGACGGCCGGTTCCGCGAGATGTCGCGCTCGCTCGGGCCCGAGCAGGCCGGCGCGACGCATGCGCACGAGGGCGAATGGCTGTACGACGGCACCAACCTCAAGCGCCGCTACAAGCTGATCGACGGCAAGCCGGTGTCGGCGCCGACCATTCCCTTCCTCGCGTTCCAGATCCGCTTCACCGGCAGCCACGAATTCACCGGCACGGACAACGTGCGGCGCCGCGAGTTCCGCTACCAGCGCGTGACGGACGGAACGCTGCCCTGAGCCGGCCCCGCCGGCGCCTGCCCTGACGCACAATGAACCATGGCCCAAAAGAAAGCGACAGCGCGCGCCGCACCGGCCGCCGCACCCGCCCCGACCAACCCTCCCGCACCCTCCGCACCCCCGCCCCCGCCCCTGGTGGTCGAATCGCTGCTGCTCACGGCGGCGCGGATCGGCACCTTCGACGGCACGCGCGGCCTCACCAACGCCAGCGGCTTTTTCTTCGAGCGCGCCGACCGGCTGTTCCTGGTGACCAGCCGCCACGTGATGATCGACGAACCGAGCAAGCACTTCCCCGACCGCGTCGAGATCGAACTGCACCTGGACGAGAACAACCTGGCCAGCTCCACCGGCTTTTCGATGCCGCTGTACCGCAATGGCAAGAGCCTGTGGCGGCAGGGCAAGGACGCGTCCGGCGAGATCGACGTCGCGGTGCTCGAGATCGAACGCAAGGCCCTGCCCGCCGCCGCCGTCTACCGCGCCTTCACGCCGCGCCACCTGCACGAGAACGGGAGCCTGGTGGAGGTCGGCACCTCGCTGCTGATCGTCGGCTTTCCCATGGGCTTTCACGACACGCTGCACCACATGCCGGTGGCGCGGCATGCGGTCAACGCTTCGTCGTTCGGCCTGCGCTTCGGCGGCGAAGGCTACTTCCTCACCGACGCGCGGACCCACCGCGGCACCAGCGGCTCGCCTGTCGTGATGCGCATGGCCGCCGCCGAGGCCGGCCACGGCGACCTGCCGTGGCGCCTGCTGGGAGTGCATTCGGCGCGGCTGGACGTCGGCACGCGCGACCTCAAGCTCGACGAAGCGCTGGGCCTGAACTGCGCCTGGTACGCCGACATCCTGCTGACGCTGACCGAGCGCTGAGCGCCCGCGGCGCCTTTATCGGCAATGGCCTACATGGGCCGTCCTGCGGCTGAGGCACTATCCAACGCTGTTGGTCGGGGCATTCCGCCCCTGGGAGACCCGCATGAACCTGCTTCCGCATCTCGGCCCGATCGCTTCGCTCATCGCCGGCATCCTCATCCTCATCATGCCCCGGCTGTTGAACTACATTGTCGCGATCTACCTGATCCTGATCGGGCTGATCGGATTGTTCGGGCGTTAGTCGGTTGCGCGCAGTTCGCGGAAGAAAACCCGCTGAAGCTTGCTTTCCGCGTCCTCTGCCTATCCTCTGCGCCCTGGGCGCCCTCCGCGTTCAAGATCCCTGTTTCAGCGCTGCCCAGAGCATGGTCAGGCCCGCGACCAGCAGCAGGCCGTCCATCAGCAGGTGGAAGCGCGCGGCGTCGAGCTGGCGCACGAAGCGCTTGGCGATGAAGGCGCCTGCCACCAGCGAGCTGCCGACGACGATGCCCTTGACCAGCGTCTCCAGCGGCAGCGCGCCCAGGCTGCGGAAGGTGATGGCCTTGGCGACGAACATCGCCAGCGAGCCCAGCGCCTCGGTGCCGAGGTACGCACCCTTGACCAGGCCGTAGGCCAGGAAGAAAGGCGCGTTGATCGGGCCGGTGGTGGCGACGATGCCGGTCAGGTAGCCGATGCCGGCGCCGAAAGCCGCCAGGTGCCAGAGCCCCAGCTTGAACTCCTGCTGCGCCATCCAGCGCCGCACCGCGATCATCACCAGGAAGAACAGGCCGAGCACCGCCTCGACCGAGCGGGCCGGCAGCACCAGCAGCGTCGCCGCGCCCAGCGCCGCTGCCGGGAACGCGGTGACGCTGTAGGCGCCGACGGCGCGCCAGTCGATCTCGCGCCACCAGGCGGCGACGCGCGAGGCGTTGGCCATGATCGATGCGACTGCCATGATGGGCACGGCCTCGCGCGGGCCGAACACCAGCACCAGGGCCGGCATCAGCATGATCGAGGTGCCGAAGCCGACGACCCCTCCCAGCGTGCCGGCGACGAGGCCGAGAACCAGGACGAGGGCGTAATCCACCCGCGGATGATGCCTCAGCGCGAGGGCGGGCTTCAGCCGATGCTGCGCGACTCCCTGAGCTCTTCGCGCAGGAACAGGTCGGCCAGCTGGTCGAGCAGGCGGCGCGACTGCTGCCGCAGGCGCAGCACCTCGCGATAGAGGCCGTCGGGACGCGGTCCCTGGCGCTTGGCAAACTGCGAATGGGCGGTCTTGAGGTTCTGCTCGGCATCGCGCAGGGCCTGGTCGACGCCCTGCAGTTCGGCGTAGCCGGCAGTGAGCCGGTCGGATTCGGAGGAGACCGGCGCAGCGGACCCTTGCAACAGCTTGAACATGGCGTCTTCGTCAATCGGGGGACAGCAAAGTCTAGTCACGGCCGAGCAGCGCCACGTAGGCAAATTCCTACTTCGCGATCAGGGAAAACGCCCCTCAGGCCGGGCTGCCGGTGCGGTGCTACGCTGCGCCTTTACAACGGAGACACGCAATGAAGATCCTCCTTGCCGCAGATGGCAGCCCCTATACGACCAAAGCCGTCGACTTCCTGGTTACGCACGAGGGCCTCTGCGGCCCGAACGGCGAACTGATCGTCCTGAATGTGCAGCCGCCGGTGCCGCCGGGCGTCAAGGGCATGGTCGGCGCCGACCAGGTGACCGGGTACCACCGCGAGGAAGCCGAGAAGGTGATCGAGCCGATCAAGAAGTTCCTCGGCGGGCACAAGATCGCGTTTCGCTGCCTCTGGGTGGTCGGCTCGGCCGCCGAAGAAATCGCACAGATGGCGCAAGCCGAGAAGGCCGATCTGGTCGTGATGGGCACCCACGGCTACGGCCTGGTCGGGCGCTTCGTCATGGGCAGCGTTGCCCAGCGCGTGATCGCGCAGTGCGAGACGCCGGTGCTGCTGGTGAAGTAGCCGCTTGCGGATCGACGGGCGCCAGCGGCACGCCGCGGGCTCGTCGTCTGCGCGCGCCAGACCCGCTCATAAGCCTGCGGCCCCTGCAGGTCCAGGTCGTTCTCGAACGGCAGTTCCGCCGAGACCGGCAGCAGCACCACCGGATGCTGCTCCAGGAACAACTGCCAGGCCCGGGCGATGCCCAGGCGCCGCGACAGCGCCGCTGACAGGTCGCCGATCTGCATCGCCTGCACCCGTTGCGCCTGGCCGGCCAGCGCGGTGATCGCACCGGCGTCGCCCTCGCGTTCGGCTGCCTCGACCAGCGCCTTGTAGCCGTCGCCCATCCAGAGCGCGACATTCAGCCCCACCGCCTCCTGCAGCGGCGGCAGGCTCTCGGCCGCGTCGAGCAGCGCGGCGCCGGCGCGGGTGGGCTCAGCCGGCCAGGCCGCGCAGCAGCACCTCGTCGAAAGCCCGGGGGCGCTCGTACTGCACCCAGTGGCCGGCATCGTCGACCAGGGTCAGGTCGCGCAGGTCGCAGCCGGAAAGCACCTCGCGCAGCCGGGCCATGTCGTGCCGGACCAGGATGTCGCCGCTGCCCCAGATGGCGTGCACCGGGCACTGCCAGCGCGGCTGGAGCTCCCTCATCACCGCCGTGCGCGAGATGCGGCGGCGCCGCAGCCGGTCGCGCGACAGGTTGGCGTAGTGCAGCGACAGCGCCGTCTCGTCCAGCGTTTGCGGATGCAGCACCATCAGCGCCTCCATGTTGGCGCGGACGATCGCCTCATCGTCGCCGGGTCTGCCCGCGCCGGACAGCGGCTTGAGGTTCAGCCTCGGGCTGGTCAGGCCCAGGCCCGCGCAGCCGACCAGGTGCAGGCTGCGCACCAGCTCCGGCCGGCTCGCGGCGACGAAGCCGGCGACCAGCGTGCCGAAGGAGAAGGCGACCAGTTCCACCGGCGTCGCGCCGGCGAGCTGCTCGATGCCGGCCGAGACGAACTCATGGATGGTGTCGGCGTCGCGCGCGCCCGGCGGCAGCGCCGAATCGCCGCAACCGGGCAGGTCGGCGGCGAACACGGTGTAGCGCCGCGACAGGGTCTCGATGTTGCGCAGCCAGTGGTTCCAGCTGCCGCTGCCGCCGTGCAGCAGCACCAGCGGCGGGCCCTCGCCCCAGCGGCGCCAGAGCATGCTGCCGCCGGGGCCGCAGGGCGTCGCGACCACGCTGGCGAGCGCTTCGAGCCGCTGCACCTGCGGCAGCAGCGAAGGATCCGTCAACATCTCAGGGTGCTTCCATTCCTTGCGCGGCGAGTTGCGCGCGGACCTGCGGCGCGGCGAGGATCTCGCTGATCTGGTGCACCGCCAGGTCGGCCTCGCCGGTCAGCAGCCGCTGCGCGACCAGGCCGCCCGGCACCAGCACCGCTTTCGGCTTGATCTGCGCGGCGATGCCCATGCGCTCGAACAACTGCGCCAGGTAGATGCCGCTGGAGCCGCCGGCGGCCGGGTCGATGTAGGCGACGTTGCGCGCGGCCAGCAGCGCCGCGCGGAAGGCCGCGGTGCTGGAGACGTCCGGCAGCGGCGCGCCCTGCCTGACGGCAACGCCGCCGGAGCGCACCCGCCGCAGCAGGCCGCCGGCCGTGTCGTTCTCCACCGTCACCTTGTGGCCGTTGCGGCGCTCGAACTCCGGCAGCGCGGCGACGATCACCGGCTTGATCGCGCCGGCGCTGAGCACCTTGATCTCGTCGGCGAGCGCGCCGCCGGCCAGGCAGAGGCCGGCCAGCGCCAGCGCGAGGCAGGAGCAGATCTTTCTCATTGCTTCTTTCAGCCCGCCAGCGCCGCGAAGCGCTTGAGGTCCACGTTGCCGCCGCTGACAAGGATGCCGACGCGTTTGCCCCGCAGCTGCAGCCCGGCGTGGCAGGCAGCGGCGAACGACAGGCAGCCGGTCGGCTCGACGATCATCTTCATCCGCTCGGCGAAAAAGCGCATCGCTTCGACCAGCTGCTCGTCACTGGCCGTCAGGATGTCGTCGACGTCGCGCCGGATGATCTCGAAGGTGAACTTGCCCAGGTGCTGGGTCTGCGCGCCGTCGGCGATGGTCCGCGGCGTCGCGATGTCGACGATGCGCCCGAGCCGCAGCGACTGCTGGCCGTCGTTGCCCGCCTCGGGCTCGACCCCGTAGACCTTGCAGCGCGGCGACAGCGCCCGGGCCGCCAGCGCGCTGCCACCGAGCAGGCCGCCGCCGCCCAGGCAGACGAAGAGCGCGTCGAGCTCGCCCACCTCCTCGAACAGCTCCTTGGCCGCCGTCCCCTGGCCCGCGATCACGTCGGGATGGTCGTACGGCGGGATCAGCGTCATGCCGCGCTCGGACGCGAGCCGCTCGGCGAGCGCCTCGCGGTCCTGCGTGTAGCGGTCGTACTGGATCACCTCGGCGCCATAGCCGATCGTCGCCTCCACCTTGGACGCGGGCGCGTCCAGCGGCATCAGGATGGCGGCGGGCATCTGCAGCAGCCGCGCCGACAGCGCGATCGCCTGCGCGTGGTTGCCGGAAGAAAACGCGAGCACGCCGCCGCGCCGCTGCCCGGCACTGAAACGCGAGAGCGCGTTGTAGGCGCCGCGGAACTTGAACGCGCCCATGCGCTGGAAGTTCTCGCACTTGAAGTGCAGCTGCGCGCCGAGGCGGCTGTCGGCCGTGGACGAACGCAGCACCGGCGTGCGGTGCGCATGGCCGAGCAGGCGGCCCGCCGCGGCCGCGACGTCTTCGTAGGTAGGGATTGAAGCCATGCGCACGAGCTTAGCGCAAGCGCCATCGGCGCCCTGCGCTGTCGAATACCGAATTTCTCCTACAAGGCTCGTCCGTTCGCCGTCCCATCATCGGAGTCCCACTACCGGAGAAACCCAATGGCAACACGTTCGGCAAAAGACGCCTGCGACCTGCTCGACGCCGACCACAAGGCCGTCAAGAAGATGTTCAAGGAGTACGAGGAACTGACGAATTCGAGAGGCCGCAGCGTTCCGCAAAAGAAGATGGACCTGGCCCGCCAGATCTGCCAGGAGCTCACCGTCCACGCCCAGATCGAGGAAGAGATCTTCTATCCCGCGCTGCGCGCCGCGATCAAGGACACGGACCTGATCGCCGAGGCCGAAGTCGAGCACGCCAGCGCCAAGGACCTGATCGCTCAGATCCAGGGCATGGGCGAGGCCGACGAGATGTTCGACGCCAAGGTCACGGTGCTGGGCGAGTACATCGACCACCACGTGAAGGAAGAAAAGAACGAAGTGTTCCCGAAGGCGCGTGCGGCCCGCAAGCTGGACCTGATGGCCATGCGCGAAGAGCTGGCCACGCGCAAGGAAGAATTGATGGGCCAGGAGGCCTGAGCTTCGCCCCGGCGGGGCATGGGCGCAGCCCCACAATGCGCCCATGCTCGCCCTGCTCGCCACCTATTCCTGGCAGGAAGTCCGCCACCACGCCTGGCGCAGCGCCACCGCCGTACTGGCGGTCGCGCTGGGGGTGGCGCTTGCGTTTTCCGTCCACCTGATCAACGCCTCGGCGCTCGACGAGTTCTCGAGCGCGGCGCGTTCGGCCGGCGGCCAGCCTGACCTCGAACTGCGCGCCACCCAGGGCGGCTTCGCCGAGACACTGTACGGCCGCGTGGCGACCGATCCGCAGGTCGCCACCGCCAGCCCCGTCCTGGAACTGCAGACCCTTGCCGTCGGGCCCGACGGTGCCCGCACGCCGGTGCGCGTGGTCGGGATCGATCCCCTGGTCGCCGCGAGCGTCGCTCCGCAATTGATGCCGGTCCCGGCGGACCCCGCCGAGCGGCTCTCGATCCTGCTGCCGGACACCGTCTTCCTCAACGCCGCTGCCCGCCGCGTGCTGCCCGGCGACCGGCTGCGGCTGCAGGTCGGCATCGCGCTGCGCGAAGTGCGGGTGGCAGGCAGCACCAACGCCGGCGGCGGGCCGCTGCTGGTGATGGACATCGCCGCGGCGCAGGACCTGTTCGGCCGCGGCGGCCAGCTCTCGCGCATCGACCTGCGCCTGAAGCCCGGCGTGAGCCACGATGCCTGGCTGCGGGCGCAGCAACTGCCGGCGGGCGTCCAGGCGGCCGAGCCCGGAGATGCCGGCCAGCGGGTCGACCAGCTCTCCCGCGCCTACCGCGTGAACCTGACGGTGCTGGCACTGGTCGCCTTGTTCACCGGCGCCTTCCTGGTCTTCTCGGTGCTGGCATTGAGCGTGGCGCGGCGCTCGCAGCAGTTCGCCTTGCTCGGCGTGCTGGGGCTCACTGCACGCCAGCGGCTGCGGCTGGTGCTGGCCGAGTCGGCGGTGCTGGGCGTCATCGGCAGCCTGGCGGGTGTCGGGCTCGGGACGGCGCTGGCGGCGGCCGCACTCTCGCTGCTCGGCGGCGACCTCGGCGGCGGCTACTTTCCCGGCGTGCAGCCGCGGCTGCAATGGAATGGCCTGGCGGCCGCCGGCTATGGTGCACTGGGCGTGCTGGCGGCGATGGTCGGTGGCTGGCTGCCGGCACGCACCGCGGCCCGCTTGCCGCTGGCGCAGGCGCTCAAGGGCCTGGGCACGGCGCTGCCCGGTGGCC
>JAQGNJ010000238.1 GCA_028291885.1 Ramlibacter sp.
TCCTGGCCGCCAGCGGAACGGTCCTCGCGGCCGACGAATACAACAAGGTGCCGGCCGGCGACGCGCAGTACCGCCAGTGCCTGAGCTACGCCGCCAAGCTGTACGAAGGCGGCGGCGAAAAGAGCCCGATCAAGGGACAGTCGAAGGCGCAGGCGTGGTGCACCTGCATGTGGAACGAAACGCCCGACGATTTCAAGGGCAACCTGGCCCTGTTCTCGGAAAGCCGCAAGGGCAAGGCGACCAACGCCACCTGCGAGAAGTATTCGGACTGGGGCGGCTAAGCACCACGGTATCGCGGCTGCGCCCCAGGAGCTTTCAACCAGGCCAAGGATGAGGCAGCCGCCTACAAGCGTAGCCGGCGCTTGCGGCGAACATCGGCGCCATGCCTGACGCCGCACAACAAGAATCGCTCATCCTGCTCGGTCGCTGGCTGCGGTCTTGCGACTACCGCTTCATCACCGTCACGCCGGCCACCCATGAACGGGTCAACGCGCGCGCGCACGCCGCGAAAGCGCGCGATGCCCGCGACGTGTTCGGCTGGAGCCGGCCTTTCGAGGCCGACCTGTTGCCGGACCAGGTGGTCGGCTGGTTGCGCGGCGGCGGACTGCTGCACGAGGAGGGCGGCTTGCTGCGCAGCCGCGTGCGCTTCTCGTCGCTGGGCGCGCAGCTCTACGCCCATTCGAGCTATCCGACATCCGATGCCGACGCCGTGTTCTTCGGCCCCGACACCTACCGTTTCGCCGCGCTGATCGAAGCCGAACTGCAGCGCCAGCCCTTGCGTGCCGCAGCTCGCATCCTGGACGTCGGTTGCGGCGCCGGGCCGGGCGGCATGGTCGCCGCGCTGGCCAGCGAGTTCGTCGCGCCCGAGCTGGTGCTGGCCGACATCAATCCCGAAGCCCTGGTCCACACGCGGGCCAACGCCGCGCTCGCGCAGCTCGAGGACGTGGCGTTCGTCCAGTCCGATCTCTACGCGGGCGTGACAGGCGAGTTCGACCTGATCGTCGCCAATCCGCCTTACCTCGTCGATGCCTCGGCGCGCACCTACCGCCATGGCGGCGGACCGCTGGGCGGCGGCCTGTCCGAGCGCATCGTCGAGGAAGGGATTCCGAAGCTGGCGCCGGGCGGGCGGCTGGTGCTCTACACCGGGGCGGCGATGGTCGACGGGCGCGATCCGCTGTTCGAAGCTCTCGAGCCGCTGTGCGGCCAGGCGGGTTGCAGCTTCCGCTACCGGGAGCTGGACCCCGACGTGTTCGGCGAGGAACTGGAGGCGCCCGCCTACCGGGAGGCCGAACGGATCGCGGCCGTCGCCCTGGTGCTGCAAAGGCCGGCGCCGTGAGATTCCTCGGGGTCGGCGAGACGAACGACCTCGGGGCGATGTACCACGGGCTGGCGCGGCGCGGGCACGAGGTGCGCGTCTTCGTCGGGGAGGAGTCCAGCCGCGACGTCTACGGCGGCATGCTCGATTTCAGCGCCGACTGGCGCGCCGAACTGGGCTGGCTGCGCGAGGCCGGCGACCAGGGCGTCGTGCTGTTCGAATCGGCCGTGAAAGGCGCGGAGCAGGACGCGCTGCGGCGCGAGGGCTTCCAGGTGATCGGTGGCTGCGCCCTGGGCGACCGGCTGGAGGCCGACCGCGAGTTCGGCCAGCAGGTCCTGCGCGGCATCGGCCTGCACACGGCGCGCAGCCATCGCTTCATCGGCTACCAGCCCGCCATCGATTTCCTGCGGCATTCGCCGGGCCGCTACGTGCTCAAGTTCAACGGCGCCACCGGTCCGCGCACCCGCAACTATGTCGGCGAGATGGACGACAGCGCCGACATGCTCGCGCTGCTGGCGATGTACCGCGACCATGCCGCCGACGGCGACGTCCCGGACTTCGTGCTGATGGAGTACGTGCAGGGCGTGGAAGTGGGCGTCGGCGCCTACTTCAACGGCCAGGCGTTTTTGCAGCCGGCCTGCATCGACTTCGAGCACAAGCATTTCTTTCCCGGCGAGCTCGGCGAACTGACCGGCGAGATGGGCACCATCGTCAGTTACCGCGACTCGCGGCGCTTGTTCGACGCGGTGCTGGCGCCTTTGCGGCAGCTGCTGGCGGATACCGGCTACTGCGGCTACATCAACGTCAACCTGATCGCCAACGACCTGGGGCTGTGGCCGCTGGAATTCACCAGCCGCTTCGGCTATCCGGGCTTCGCGATCTGCGAGGCGCTGCATCTCGAACCCTGGGAACGGATCTTCGTGCGCATGCTGCGCCGCGACGGCCTGCGGCTGGCCACGAGCGACGGCTATGCCTGCGGCGTCGTGCTGACGGTGCCGCCGTTTCCCTACCGCCACGGCTACGAGGAACTGTCCAAGGGCGAGCCCATCTGCCTGCGGCCGGGCACGACCGACCAGGACCGCGCGGCCCTGTTCTTCGCCGAAGTCGCGCAGGTCGGGGGCCAGCTCGTCACCAGCGGCTGCACCGGCTACGTGGGCGTCGCCACCGGCACCGGATTCACGGTCGGGCAGGCCTGCGACGCCGCCTACCGCCGCGCGCGCCAGGTGGTGGTGCCCAACCTGCGCTACCGCACCGACATCGGCGAGCGGGTGCGCCTGCACGACCTGCAAAAACTGCGGCAGCTCGGCTGCCTGGGCTGACAGAGCCGTAGGAGCCTTCCCACCGCCGAAGTGGGCAGCGGGAACTACCGCTGCTCGGCAAGACAGGCCAGAGTGTGAACAAGAACACGAACTCTGGATGCCCATGTATATCGCCGAACACGAATGGTCTGCCCCGCGCGCGGCCGCCCCCGCCAGCAGCGCGCCGATCGCCTGCGACCTCTCGCCCGGCGACGCCGCCGGCCGCATCACCTCGCTCTACCGGCGGCTCGCCGACGGCGAACCGGATGCTGCGACCCGCGCGCAGGCGGCGCAGTTCCTGCGCGAGCAGCTCGATGGCCTGGACGTTCCGTGTTCCCTGCCGGAATCGGCGCAGGATCTCGCGGCCTGGATGAACGCCAACGCGCAGGCGGTCGCGGCGAAATACAGCCTCTATCTCGAGCAGCGCGCGGCCGGCGCGCCGCGCCGCTTCTTCTCCAGCCGCGCCCACGCGCTCTACTTCCTGCGCTCGGTGGCGCCGACCAAGCTGGTGGACGGCGCCTGGCTGTACGGCCTGCTGCCGCACTGGCGCAACGGCCGCTTCAGCGACCTGGTGCGCACTTATGTCGAGGAGCTGGGCGAAGGCGCGGCCGACAAGAACCACGTCGTCCTGTACCGCAAGCTGCTGTCACGCTATGGGCTCGATCCGCTCGACGACCTGCCGCAGCAACTGCACCTGCAAGGCCTGCTGCAGCTGGCGCTGGCCTGGAACGCCGAGGACTTCCTGCCCGAGGTGATCGGCTTCAACCTGGGCTACGAGCAGCTGCCGCTGCATCTGCTGATCAGCGCATACGAGCTCAACGAGCTCGGACTGGACCCGTACTACTTCACCCTGCACGTGACGGTCGACAACACCGACACCGGCCACGCCATGCGCGCCTGCCACGCGGTCATGGACACGCTGCCGCGCATCGGCGACGCCTCGGCCTGGTGGCAGCGGGTGCGCGACGGCAGCCGGCTCGCCGATGCCGGCCCCGGGACGATGGACGTGATCGACGGCTTCGACATCGACGCCGAGGTCGTGCGCATCCTGTCGAACAAGAGCGCCTCCGGCCGCGGCGCGCATTCCGACTACTGCCGGGTCGCGGGCCGCAAGGTCAACGACTGGCTGTCGCAGCCGCAGCAGATCCCGGCCTTCCTCGACGCGCTGCAGCAGGCAGGCTGGATCAAGCGCGGCGAGCCGGTGGAGCAGAGCCGCTTCTGGGGCCTGCTGCAGGGCGAGCGCGCGGAGATGTTCGGCGTCTTCAGCAGCTACGAGCTGCAGGTGATCCACGACTGGATCCGCGGCGACGCCCGCCGCGACGGCCTGCCCCACGATGCCGACGCCGGCGAGCGCCGCCGGCCCACGTTCCGCGCGGCCGCGCGCAACGGCATGGTGGCCAGCCTGGCGGCCGACGCATCGTTGCTGCTCGATCCCGACCTGGAGCTGTTCACCGAAAGCCTGCGCGCGGCGGAACCCGAGGAGCGCGAGGCCCTGCTGGTCGATGCGATGTCACCGGCCGCGCACTGGACACCGTCCGGCCTGGAAGCCACGCGCGTGTTCTGGCGCGGGATGACGGGCTGATCGCCTCCGACTTCTTCTCTCCGTCATTGCGGCCCCGGATCGAGGCCGGGATGACTACGCGAGCCCCTTCAACACATTGTCCAGCGTCACCGGATAGTCCCTGACCCGCACGCCCGTCGCGTTGAAGATCGCA
>JAQGNJ010000253.1 GCA_028291885.1 Ramlibacter sp.
GACGCCAGGAGACGACCATGCCGGAAAGCTTCACGGAATTCGAAAGCCGCCTCAAGGCCCGGGGCTACGACGAGGTGCTGGAGCGGCGCTGGGATCCCGGCACGGTGCTCGAGACCCATGTCCATCCCTTCGACGCCAACGCGGTCGTGGTCCAGGGCGAGATGTGGCTGGTCACCGGCGACGACACGCGGCACCTGTTGGCCGGCGACAGCTTCGAGCTGCCTCGCGGAACTGCGCATTTCCGAGCGCTACGGCAGCGAAGGCGCGACTTACTGGGTGGCGCGGCGCGGCTGATCGCGCCAGGGGAATTGCCGGCTGGTTTGCGGCCCTCGCGGCCCGGCAATTAGAATCAGGGTAAACCCTAGGTCGCCTACCCGGCGGCCTGCACCGCTTCGCGCACGACCTGCGCGGACCTGCCGGCCT
Source organism: Ramlibacter sp. (assembly GCA_028291885.1). Classification (GTDB taxonomy): domain Bacteria; phylum Pseudomonadota; class Gammaproteobacteria; order Burkholderiales; family Burkholderiaceae_C; genus Ramlibacter. Next base: position 424 of record JAQGNJ010000253.1, read on the forward strand.
TGCGCCCACCCGCGCCCGCCGTGCACCGCCCCATCCCAAATGCTGCCAGGCGGCCAGCTGCCGCCCAGAGGAATTCCACCATGCAGGCCCTCGCCCGCTTCAGCCGATTCGTCGGCAACACTTTCGCCGTCTGGGTGCTGTTGTTCGCCCTGCTCGCGTACTTCGCGCCCGCCCGGTTCACCTGGCTGGGCCCGTTCATCGTGCCCCTGCTGGGCGTGATCATGTTCGGCATGGGGCTGACCCTGTCGAAGGCCGACTTCGGCGAGGTGCTGCGCCGTCCGCGCGACGTGGCGATCGGCGTCGCCGGACAGTTCGTCATCATGCCGGGCCTCGCCTGGCTGCTGTGCAAGCTGCTGGACCTGCCGCCGGAGATCGCCATCGGCGTGATCCTGGTCGGTTGCTGCCCCGGCGGCACCGCCTCCAACGTCATGACCTTCCTGGCCCGCGGCGACGTCGCCCTGTCGGTCACGGTGACGTCGGTGACGACCCTGGCCGCTCCGCTCGTGACACCGGCGCTGATCTACCTGCTGGCGAGTCAGTGGATCCAGGTGAGCGCGGCCGCCATGTTCTGGTCCATCCTGCAGGTCGTGGTGCTGCCGATCGTGCTGGGCGTGATCGCGCAGTCGCTGCTGCGCGAGAAGGTCAGGCATGCCGTCGAAGTGCTGCCGCTGGTGTCGGTGGTCGCCATCGTCGCCATCGTGGCCGCGGTCGTCGCCGGCAACCAGCCGCGCATCGCCAGCAGCGGCCTGTTGATCTTCGGCGTGGTCGTGCTTCACAACGGCCTGGGCCTGCTGCTCGGCTACTGGTTGGCCAAGCTCACCGGGCTGTCCGTCGCCAAGCGCAAGGCGATTGCGATCGAGGTGGGCATGCAGAACTCGGGCCTGGGAGCCGCGCTGGCCACGGCGCATTTCTCGCCGCTCGCCGCCGTTCCCAGCGCCATCTTCAGCGTCTGGCACAACATCTCGGGCGGGCTGGTCGCGACGCTGTTCCAGCGCTTCGACAACGAGGAAAAAAGCCGTTAGTCCAGCTTGACGTGGGCGGTGTCGATGACCTTCTTCCAGCGCGCGCGCTCGGCGTTCATGAAGCTCACCATCTCGCCCGCCGAGCCGCCGACCACTTCGGCGCCCTGCGCGGCGAACTTCTGCTGCACGTCGGGCATCTTCATGATCTCGGCGACCGCCGCATTGAGCTTGTTGGCGATGGCAGCCGGTGTGCCCGGGGGCGCGGCGATCGCGAACCAGGCGGACGCGACGAAATCGGGCAGGCCGCTCTCCGGGGCGCTCGGGACGTCGGGCGCCATCGAGCCGCGCTGCGGCGCCGCCAGGCCCAGCAGCTTGACCTGCCTGGTCTGCTGGAACTTGAGCACCGCGGAGATGTTGCCCATGAACAGGTCGACCCGGCCGCCGAGCAGCTCGTTGAGCGCCGGGCCTTCGCCCTTGAACGGCACGTGGACCATGTCGGCGCCGATCATGCTGGCGAACATCTGGCCGGTCAGGTGCGAGGTCGAGCCGTTGCCCTGCGAGGCATACGTCACCTTGCCGGGATTGGCCCTGGCATAGGCGATCAGCTCCTTGACCGAGCCGGCCGGGAAGTCGGCGCGCGCCGTGATCACGTTCGGCACGCTGGCCATCATGATCACCGGCACGAACTTCGCCGGGTCGAACTTCATGTCCTTGTACAGGTTCTGGTTGATCGTCATCGGCCCGGGCGGCGTCGCCAGCAGCGTGTAGCCGTCGGGGTCGGCGGAGAACACGGCCTGCGCGCCGATGTTGCCGCCGGCGCCGGCCCGGTTGTCGACCACGATGGACTGGCCCCACTTTTCCGCCAGCTTCTGGCTGACCGTGCGGGTCAGCACGTCGACGGTGCCGCCCGGCGGGAAGTTCACGATCATGCGGATCGGCTTGTTCGGATACGACGCCGCCGCATCGGTCTGGGCCGAGGCCGGCAGGCATGCAGCAGCGGCGCCGGCCAGCAGCGCGGCGCAAAGGAATCGTCTCTGGGTCATCGTCATTTCTCCTCAGTCAATCATTCCCGTTCGCCGTCGCCGAGGACCTGCCCCGAGATCGGCAGCGTCACCACGTCGACGACGGCGCTGCGCCCGCCGCGCACGATGGCCATGGCCTGCGCAAGCGTCGCTTCGAGCTGCGCCGCGTCTTCCACCCGGAACGCGGCTGCGCCTCCCGCGGCGGCGGCGATGTCGGCGAAGCGCGTGCGCGCGCCGACGGTGATCCAGTAGCGGTCGTTGCGCTTGGCCGTGCCGTCCGGATGCACCAGCAGGCTCGAGACCTTGGGCGCGTTCCAGCCGCCGTTGTTGAAGACCACGGTGAGCTGCGGCGCGCCATAGGTTTCCGTCACCCAGTAGGTGCTGCTCGGCACGCCGAAGACATAGCTGCCGTCGCCGACGATGGTGATCAGTTCCGCCTGCGGCTGCGCCAGCTTCAGGCCGATGGCGGCGTTGATGCTCCAGCCCAGGCCGCTGCCGCCGTTGGCGAAATAACTGCCGGGGCGC
>JAQGNJ010000254.1 GCA_028291885.1 Ramlibacter sp.
GCGTGATCGACGGCATCGCCTTCCAGACCAACATCCTCGCGCTGAACGCCGCGGTGGAAGCGGCGCGTGCCGGCGAGCAGGGAAGCGGCTTCGCGGTGGTGGCCGCGGAAGTGCGCAACCTGGCGCAGCGCAGCGCCGCGGCGGCCAAGGAGATCAAGGGGCTGATCGTCGACTCCGTCGGCAAGGTGGACGCCGGCGCGCGGCTCGTGGGTTCGGCCGGCGAGACCATGAAGGAGATCGTGCGCTCGGTCGGTCAGGTCACCGACCTCATCGCGGAGATCGCGGCCGCGAGCCAGCAACAGAGCTCGGGCATCAAGCAGGTCAACACCGCCGTCGCGCAGATGGACCAGATGGTGCAGCAGAACGCGTCCCTGGTGGAAGATGCGGCGGCCGCCACCGAATCGATGAGGGAGCAGGCGACTTCGCTGCTGCAGCTCGTGTCGCGGTTCAAGCTGGGCGCCGCGGCGGTGACGGCCCTTCCTCGCCCGGCGGCGGGCTGAGGCTTGCCGCGTCAGCGCATGAAGCGGCCGTCGGCGCCGACGATCGACAGGTCGACGAACTCCAGGCCCGTGTGGTCGTCCGGGCCGTAACCCAGCTCCAGGCCACCGAGGTTCAGGTTCTTGATGCCTTCGAGAGCCGCGCGCAGCCGCTCGCGGCTCGGGTTCCTGCCGGCGCGCTGCAATCCCTCGACCAGCACCTTGGCGGCCGCGAAGCCTTCCAGCATCGCCGGTGAAAGCGCGCCGCCGTTCTTCGCATTCGCGAGCCCCTGGGCTTCCTTGACCATCGGGAAGCCCACCGACCGCTCGGACGGGAACACCTGGGTCACGATGACGCCGCGCGCGTTGTCGCCGAGCAGCTTGACGAAGCCCGACGACGCGTTGTTCGACAGCGTCACCACCTGCGGCACCGGGCCGGCCGCGCGCAGCGCCTTCATGCCGTCGACGACGTGCGTGCCCGAGCCGACCCAGATGATCGCCTGCGCCTGCGCCTTGCCCAGCGGGCCGGCCAGCAGGATGAAATCGGGCTTGCTGCGGTCGGTCTTCAGCACGGCGACGGGCTCGAGCTTGGCCTTGTTCAGCCCGCGGATCGCGCCCTGCAGGCCGTCCTGGCCGAACGAATCGTCGGTGTGGACAACGGCGATCCGGCGCAAGCCCATGGTGTTCAAGTGCTCCACCGCCTTCTCGGCCTCGCGCTGGTAGGTGGCGCGGACGTTGAAGATGTATTTCTTGAGCGGCTGGTGCAGCACCATGGCGCCGGTCGACGGCGCGACCAGGGCAATGCCGTACTGCTCGAGCAGCGGGTTGATGGCTTCGGCGTGCGGCGTGCCGCGGGTGAGGAACAGCGCCAGCACCTGGCGGACGGTGATCAGCTCCCTGGCGTTCTCCGCCGCCCGCTTGGGATCGAACTTGTCGTCCAGCGAGATCAGCTCGATCGTCTGGCCGTGGACGCCGCCCTTGGCGTTCACGGCGTCGATGTAGAGCCGCGCGCCGTCGGTCGTCTCCTTCACGCCGCTCGCGACCGGGCCGCTGAAGCCGGCGGTCTGGCCGATCAGGATCTGTGCGTTCGCCGTACCTGCCAGCACGGCGCAGCCGGCGATCAGGGCGCGTGCAAGGTGGTTCCACTTCATGGCGGCTCCATTTGGTTTGTAACAAATGTATAGCCGAGCTCGACCGCTGTCGAGCGGGTTGACCCGGGGGGATCGCGGCGCGTCGAGCTTCCGCCGGGCTCCCACGGTAACGATCGGCAACGTCCCACAAACCTTTTTTCATGGTCGCGCCAGACTCGCTGTCACATCGTCGGAGGTGTGAGATGAACAGAGCAGTCCCCAATGAGATCGGCAGCGCGCCCGGCCATGCAGCCCGGACCGCTCCGGCATGGATCGCAGCCGCCTTGCTGCTCGGCGCAGGCGCGGTTTCAGGCGCCGAAACGGCGGGCTGGACTTCGGAATCGGCCGGCTTCACGCCCGTGCCGCTGGCCGCACCCGCCGGCGCCGGCCCGGCGCCGGGCTCCAGGATCGAGATCAGCGCCTCGAACCTGCCGCGCTTCGACAACTTCGACGGCAGCAACCGGACCCAGCAGCGCATCGACATGGCCCTGCTGTCGCCGGGGCGCTCCGCCTTCGGCGTGACCCTGGGCGTCACCGGCCTTTCGCCTTCGCGCCACGGCTTGGGCGCCGGTCCGGCGGAAAACGTCGGCGGCGTCAACCTCGGCCTGCAATGGCGCTACGTGTTCGACGACAACCGCCGCATCGACATCACGGCCTGGCGCGACGTGGGACGGCCCAACGACGCCCTGGCGATGATCCAGTCGCGCGACGCCGGCTACGGCGCGCGCGTCGAAATGCAGCTCACCGGATCGCGCTCCGGCTCCGGCTTCGTCGCGGACCGCGGCTTCGTCGGCGTGCAGCTCGATGGCGGCGCGCGCATCACCCTGCGCCGCAGCGGCGGCAAGCCGATGGTTTACTACCGCAACAAGTTCTAGGACCGCGCCGCGAGCCAGGCCGCCGCGCCCATGCCGGCGACGCGTCCGCCCGCCATGCAGGCGGTCAGCAGATAGCCGCCCGTCGGCGCTTCCCAGTCCAGCATCTCGCCGGCGCAGAATACGCCGGGCAGCGCATGCAGCATCAAGTTGTCGTCCATCGCATCGAAACGCACGCCGCCGGCGCTGCT
>JAQGNJ010000275.1 GCA_028291885.1 Ramlibacter sp.
GGCCTGCGTTCGGCGATGCCGGCGACCGTGATCTCGTCGTTGCGAAACACCTCCACCTGCGCGCCCAGCTCACCGAAGTACTGCACCAGGTTGTAGGTGAAGCTGTCGTAGTTGTCGATCATCAGGAGTTTCACTTTTGGCTCCTTGAAAGCGGGCAGCCGGAAAGCGGACATCCGGACGCAGAAATCGCAGAAACAACGCAGAAGTCGCAGAAGGAATGCAAATGAAAATTCATAGCTTGTTCACCACGCGATGAATGCTCTTGACGACGGGGAAGGCATAAAAGTTGATGAGCAGGCCCAGTTTCATGTTGGCCAGGCGCAAGTACGAGAGCAACTGGGATCGATGGATTTCAGCGGTGGCATCGACCGCCTTGACTTCCACGATCAGCGCGTGCTCGACGATGAAATCGGCACGATAGGCAACACCCAGAGGTCGCCCCCGGTACATCGCAGGCACTGCAACGTCACGTTCGAATCCGATCTCACGCTCACCCAATTCAATAGCAAGGGCCGCGGCGTACGCGCTCTCCAACAAGCCCGTCCCCAGCACGCGCTGCACTTCAACCGCCGCGCCGATCACCGCATGAGACAGATCATTTTCAAATTTCAGGCTGTCCTTCTGCGCGTTCTGCGTTGCTTCTGCGCCTTCTGCGTCCGGCAGTCCGTCTTCAGCGGCGCTCATTCCAGCCCCTCCTCGACCAGCTCGCTCGCGCGCAGCAGCGCGCGGGCCTTGGCTTCGGTCTCTCTCCACTCCAGCTCGGGCACGGAATCGGCGACGACGCCGGCTGCGGCCTGGACGTACAAGGTCTGGTCCTTGATGATGCCGGTGCGGATGGCGATGGCGACGTCCATGTCGCCTGCGTAACTGAGATAACCGCAGGCGCCGCCGTAGATGCCGCGCTTGGTCGGCTCCAGCCTGTCGATGATCTCCATCGCATGCACCTTGGGCGCGCCGCTCAGCGTGCCGGCCGGGAAGGTGGCCTTGAGCACGTCGATGCTGGTCATGCCGTCGTTCAGGATGCCCTCCACGTTGCTGACGATGTGCATCACGTGGCTGTAGCGCTCGATGGCGAAGGCCTCGGTCACCTTGACGGTGCCGGTCTTGGCGATGCGGCCGATGTCGTTGCGCGCAAGGTCGATCAGCATCACGTGCTCGGCCCGCTCCTTGGGGTCGTTGATCAGCTCCTGCTCGACGGCCTTGTCCTGCTCCGGCGTCGCCGCGCGAGGACGGGTGCCCGCCAGCGGGCGGATCGTGATCTTGCGGCCTTCCGGCGTCTGCTCCTGCCGCACCAGGATCTCCGGCGACGCGCCCACCACGTGGAAGTCGCCGAAGTGGTAGTAGTACATGTAGGGGCTGGGATTGAGCGACCTCAGCGCGCGGTAGAGCGACAGCGGCGACTCGGTGTAGCGTTTCTTGATCCGCTGGCCCACCTGCACCTGCATGAAGTCGCCGGCCGCGATCAGCTCCTTGGCCTCTTCCACCGCCTTCAGGTAATCGGCCTTGGCGAAGTCGCGCTCGGCCGGGAAGGTCTGGGTCTGGCGCACGACCGGCGCGCTCACCGAGTACTTGAGCATTTCGCGCAGTTCGCGCAGCCGCTTCTTGGCATTCGTGTACGCCTCGTTCTGCGCCGGATCGGCGTAGACCATCAGGTACAGCTTGCCCGACAGGTTGTCGATGACCGCCAGTTCCTCGGTTTGCAGCAGCAGGATGTCGGGACAGCCCAGCGTGTCCGGCGGACAGGTCTTCTCCAGCTTCTTCTCGATGTGGCGCACCGTGTCGTAGCCGAAGTAACCGGCCAGGCCGCCGCAAAAACGCGGCAGCCCCGGCCGCAGCGCGACCTTGAAGCGCTTCTGGTACTCGGCGACGAAGTCGAGCGGATTGCCGTGCGCGGTTTCGATCACCGCGCCGTCCTTCACCACCTCGGTGAGGGCGTCGGCGCCGAAACCGCTGGCGCGAAGCAGCGTGCGCGCCGGCAGGCCGATGAAGCTGTAGCGGCCGAAGCGTTCGCCGCCCACCACCGACTCCAGCAGGAAGCTGTACTTGCCGCCGTCGCGCGAATGCGCCAGCTTCAGGTACAGGGACAAGGGCGTTTCCAGGTCCGCGAACGCTTCCACCATCAGCGGAATGCGGTTGTAGCCCTGCAGGGCAAGGCTTTTGAATTCGAGTTCGGTAATCAAGGGGTGAGCCTCCACAAGCTCCGCGGCAGGCGCTGCCGCGATTCATTCACACAAGGTGCCTCGCAGCAGGAGCGAGGCGCGGGGCACGGGAAGCCCCGTGCTTTTCAGGAACGCACGAACCGGAACGGACGCCAGGGCCAGGCTCCCCGGTCGCTCAAACCTGTGATGTGGTTTCGGTGGATGAACATGAGCGTCCAGTGTAGCAAACAGAATGTTGGCACGAGAAAAATTCCTGCCGCCGCCGCGTCGTCCGGCGCCAAAACCTAGAGCCGTTCGGCCAGCTCCGCCAGCGAGTCGACAAAGCCGTCGGCCTCCACCGAGCGCACCGGCTCGCCGTGGTTGTAGCCGTAGGTCACCAGCAGCACCGGGCAGCCGGCGGCCCGCGCGGCCGCCGCGTCGTTGCTCGAGTCGCCGATCATCAGCGTCTGCGCCGGGTTTGACGGCAGGGCTTCGCAGGTCTTGAGCAGCGGCAGCGGATTGGGCTTCTTGCGCTCGAAGGCGTCGCCACCGAACACCACGCTGAAAAATCCGTCCAGCCCCTTGGCCGCGAGCAGCGGCAGGGCGAAATTCGTCGGCTTGTTGGTCAGGCAGGCCATCCGCAGGCCGCGCGCCTTGAGCAGCGTCAATCCCTCGAGCACGCCCGGATAGACCTCGGAATGCTGGCCGTTGATCGCCAGGTAATGCCGCTGGTAGGCGTCCCAGGCGGCGCCGTACGACTGCGGCGCGCCGCCCACGTGCAGCAGCACCGAGCGAACCAGGTGCTCCGAGCCCTTGCCGATCATGCGTTCGATCGCCTGCCGTTCGATGCCGGGCAGGTGCAACTCCTCGAGCATGCGGTTGAGCGCCACCACGAAGTCGCCCAGCGTGTCGATCATGGTGCCGTCGAGGTCGACGATGGCCGCGCGCAGCGGCGGCAGCTGGAGTTTCGGGTGCATGGCGCCAGTGTGCCAAAACAGCGCCGGCCGCAGCGGCAATGTCCTTGCGCGGAGCCGGGCGTCAGGCCGGCACGGTTTCCAGGCCGGCGCGGCTCCAGTGCCGGTGCTTGCCGATGGCGGCGACGAAGTCCTGGGCCAGCTGCACGCGGGCGGTCGGCTCGCTCTTGCCGACCAGCACGCCGGCGAAGGACGGCGCCTCCGGCCCCGCCGTGACGCCCAGGCTGCGCAGCAATTCGACGCCCTCGCCGATCACGCAGATGGTCTTGCAATGCTTGAAAGCTTCGAGCACGAAGTGCAGGGCCTCGCCGGCCTGCACCAGCGCCCTGGCGCTGGTCGCGCCACTGGGAACCAGGACCGCGTCGAACATGACCGAGGGCATGTTGGAATAGGTGAAGTCCACAGCCAGCTGCTGGCCGGAGGAGGTCGAGACGAAGCCCAGGTGCGGGCCCACCACCTTGCACTGCGCGCCGGCATCCACCAGCGCCTGCTGGACGATCTTCATGGCGCCGGTTTCGACGCCGTCCGCCACCAGGATCGCGACCTTGCGCGTGTGGATGCCGCCGCCGGTCGCTTCCATGCTCAGGGTGGGCGACGCCTCGATCGGCAGCTTGAAGCGCGCTTCCCGAAAACCCGCGCGGCCGGCAGCCGCCCTGGCGTCGGGCGCGCCGATGCCCAGCGGCTCGGCGACCTTGCGCGCCAGCTTGGGGTCCACGTGCGCGAGGTTGTCCACCACCCGCTGCCGGATCGCCGGCACCGCCACCTTGGACAGCTCGAACTGGAAGGCCGCGATGATGTGCTCCTTCTCCGCCTGGCTCTGGCTGTTCCAGAACAGCGTCGCCTGGGTGAAGTGGTCGTCGAAGCTCGGGCTGCGGCGGCGGACCTTGGGCGATTCCATCTCCTGCGGATAGCTCTGGAAGCCGCCGGTGCCGCCATCGACGCGGTGCTCGGATCCGGTCGCGAGCGTATTGGGCTCGTAGTTCACCTGGCCCTTGTTGATCGTCGTGCGGTGCATGCCGTCGCGCTGGAAATTGTGGAACGGACACACGCCGCGGTTGATCGGCAATTCGTGGAAGTTGGGGCCGCCCAGGCGTGACAGCTGGGCGCCGGTGTACGAGAACAGGCGGCCCTGCAGCAGCGGATCGTTGCTGAAGTCGATCCCCGGCACCACGTGGCCCGGATGGAAGGCGACCTGCTCGGTTTCGGAAAAGAAGTTGTCGACGTTGCGATTGAGCACCAGCTTGCCGACCAGTTGCACCGGCACCATGTCCTCGGGGATCAGCTTGGTCGGGTCCAGCAGGTCGAAGCCCAGCGCCTGCGCCTTGCTTTCCTCCACCAGCTGCAGGCCCAGCTCCCACTCCGGGAAGTTGCCCTGGTCGATCGCTTCCCAGAGGTCGCGGCGGTGGAAATCCGGGTCCTTGCCGCCGATCTTCTGGGCCTCGTCCCAGGCCAGCGCGTGCTTGCCCAGCTTGGGCTTCCAGTGGAACTTGACGAAGTGCGAGACGCCGCGGGCATTGACGAAGCGGAAGGTGTGGACGCCGAAGCCTTCCATCATCCGCAAGCTGCGCGGGATGGCGCGGTCCGACATCACCCACATCAGCATGTGCGTGGTCTCCGGCATCAGCGAGACGAAATCCCAGAAGCTGTCGTGCGCGCTGGCCGCCTGCGGCATGCCGTGGTGCGGCTCGGGCTTGAGGGCATGGATCAGGTCCGGGAACTTCATCGCGTCCTGCACGAAGAACACCGGGATGTTGTTGCCGACCAGGTCGTAGTTGCCTTCGCGGGTGTAGAACTTCACCGCGAAGCCGCGCACGTCGCGCACCGTGTCGGACGAGCCGCGCGAGCCGGCGACGGTGGAGAAGCGCACGAACACCGGGGTGCGGGCGCCGACCTCCTGCAGGAAATCGGCCCGCGTGTATTCCGACAGCGAACGGTACAGCTCGAAGTAGCCGTGGGCGCCGGCGCCCCGTGCATTGACGACACGCTCGGGGATGCGCTCGTGGTCGAAGTGGGTGATCTTCTCGCGCAGGATGAAGTCTTCCAGCAGCGTCGGCCCGCGCACGCCCGTCTTGAGCGAGTTGTGGTTGTCGGGGATCGGCACTCCCTGGTTGGTGGTCAGCTGGCTCTCCGGCCCCTGGCTGAACGACTCCAGCTGCTTGACCTTGGCGGCTGCGCTGTCTCCGGCCTTGGCTTTGCGCTGGGTCTCCTGTCGGGGCTGGGCCATCAAATCACTCCTGGAACTGTGCAGTAAAACAAACGGGCAAGCTGAAGCGCGCACGCGCTGCAAGCGGCGGGCGCAGGCGAGGTTCAGCTGGTTTCGAGATCGAGCGCGAGTTCGAGTACGTTCGCGACGGTGGCCAGCCCGAGCACGCCGGCCGCGCCGGCGATGCTCCAGACGAGGAACTCGTCCTCGAATTGCGACCAGGCGGCCGGGAACACCAGGCAGAGCGCGACGCCGCCGATGAGCGCGCCGACGATGCCGAGCATCGCGTGCAGGTAGATGCCGCGCGACGAATCGACCCGCATCATGGCGGCCGCAGCCGAGCCCATGAGGGCACCAATGAGGATTCCTGCGAGCAACTCCATGGGATTCTCCTTGCGCGGCGTGGGTCGGGCATATGAGCCCTGAGCTTAGGGACTGCCTGAGCCAGCAGCCGTAGCCGCGCGGCACCGGGGGTTGTCGGCGGCCGCCACCTTCGGCGGTAGGACGCCTCCCACAGCCGGCGCGGGGCCGCGTAGTCCCGGGTTTTCCTACAGCAGCCGGCCGGCGCGTCCTACCCTCATGGCCGGATGGCGGGGCGACATTCGGCTTTTCAGCAGAGCCACACCATGCACAACCGATTGACCAGCCGCAAGCGGCCCGCAAGCTCGCCCAAACAGGGCAACACGGTTCCGGCTCAGGGCGAGACGCAGGAAAAGGTGCCGCGCATGCCGCACGAGCGCGACGAGTCGGCGGACAGCCAGGCGCCGCAGGAGCCCTCCGGCAAGCGCATGGGCCAGCAGGCCCACGACGACATGGAGCGCGGCCTGGTCGATACCGACAAGGGCCCGGCGCTCGACGCAACCTACGACAAGGTGCGCGAAGGCGCCGCCGACCCGGTCAAGAAGTTCTTGCCCTGAGCGTCAGCGCGCCAGCTCGCCGCGCATCGAATCGATGACCGCCTTGTAGTCCGGCTTGCCGAAGATGGCGCTGCCGGCCACGAAGGTGTCGGCGCCCGCCGCGGCGACCCGCGCGATGTTGTCGCTCTTGATGCCGCCGTCCACCTCCAGCCGGATGTCCTTGCCGCAGGCGTCGATCCGGCGGCGCGCGTCCTCGATCTTGCGCAGCGCCGATTCGATGAAGCTCTGGCCGCCGAAGCCGGGGTTGACGCTCATGATCAGCACCAGGTCGATCTCCTCGATCATCCAGTCCAGCACCTCCAGGCCGGCGGCGGGATTGAACACCAGGCCCGCCTTGCAGCCCCTTGCCTTGATCGCCTGCACGCTGCGATGCACGTGCGGCGTCGCGTCCGGATGGAAGCTGATGAAATCGGCGCCGGCGTCGGCGAAGGCCTGGGCCAGCGCATCGACCGGCTGCACCATCAGGTGCACGTCGATCGGCACGGCGGTTCCCGCGGCGGTCTTCGCGTGGGGCTTGAGCGCCGAGCAGATCATCGGCCCGAAGGTGAGATTGGGCACGTAGTGGTTGTCCATCACGTCGAAGTGGATCCAGTCGGCGCCGGCGGCGACGACGTTCTTCACCTCGTCGCCGAGCCGCGCGAAATCGGCGGACAGGATGGACGGGGCGATGCGATGGGTTTTGCTCATGGCCCGATTTTCGCAAATCGGCGAACGGTTAAAGTCAGGCCATGGCCAAGTACCAGTTTCGAGTCGAAGTCGAACCCCGCTTTCTGCCCGAGCAGTCGGCCCCGTCCCAGGGCATCTACAGTTTCGCGTACACCATCACCATCACCAATTCCGGCGAGGTGCCGGCCCAGCTGATTTCGCGCCACTGGGTGATCGGCAACTCGGCCGGCGAAACCGAAGAGGTGAAGGGCCTGGGCGTCGTCGGCCAGCAGCCGCTGCTCAAGCCCGGCGAGGCCTTCCAGTACACCAGCGGTTGCCGCCTGCGCACCGCCAGCGGAACCATGCAGGGCAGCTACTTCTTCGTGGCCGAGGACGGCGAGCGCTTCGACGTGCAGATCCCGCCGTTCATGCTCGACGACGGCGCCCAGCGGGTGCTTCACTGAACCAGCCTCTCGCCCCTGGCTGGCGGAGAAGCGCGGCGGATGACTGACCTCAACCAGGTGCTCGACACGCTGGACGCCCAGGCGCCACTGGCGCAGCGGCACCTGTGGCTGATCGGCCTGCTGGACTGGGTGCGCGGCCCGCGCGGCTCGTCGCCGCAGGCAGCCGCCAGCCGCGTGCGCCTGTTCCTCGATGCGCTGGACGCACGGCCGCAACTGCAGGAGCGCGTGCGCCAATGGTGGCAGGTGCTGGCGGAAACGGTGGATGCCACCGCGCTTCTGGCGGACTTCGGCTTCGCGCCGCGCATGGCTTTCATCAGCGAGTTCAACGAGCGCCTGCGGCAAAAACTGCTTCCCGCCACGCCCGAGACCACCGACTCGGCCGAGCTGTTCTCGCTCGCGATGCCGCGAGCCGACGATGCCGCGTGGGTCACGGCCCTCGACGCCGACACCTTGCAGCGGCTGGCAAGCCTGATCACCACGTCGTCCCCGGTGACCGGCCTGTCGCTGTGGCAGCACGAATTGCTGGAAGCGATCAACTACTGCGCCAGCCAGGTCCGCTCCACCGGCTTCGCAGCCGAACTTCGCCAGCGCATGAGCGCGCCGGCGCGCGAGATGCAGCCGTTCCACGAACTCACGGCCGACGTCGAGAGCTTTCGCGCAGCCTTCGTGGCGACGCCGCGCGAGCCGCCGGCGCTGGAGGCCGCAGCCGCGCGGTTGCGCGAGCGCCTGGAAGCCTGCCGGCAAGCAGCCGCCAGCGTCTACCCGCACCTGAACGAGCACGGCATCTCGGTCGGCCTCGTGTTCCTGCTGCGGCAGCTGCGCGAGCGGGTTTTGCGCATCCGCGAGCTGATGGATTGCCTGATCTCGGCGGCGCCCCAAGCGAGCACCGCCCGCCTGGTCTCGCGGCTGGCGGCGATGGGGCACGAGCGGCGCAGCCTGCGCGCGCTGTTCGCCGCGAACTCCTCGCTGCTCGCGGCCAAGGTGACGGAGCGCAGCGCCGAAGCGGGCGAGCACTACATCACCCGCACGCCGGCCGAGTACCGGCAGATGCTGTGGAAGGCGGCCGGCGGCGGCGCCGCGACGGCGGTCACCACCTTCCTGAAATTCGCGCTGGCGACGCTGGGCATGGCCGCCTTCTGGGGCGGCTTCTGGGCCGGCGTGATGTATGCAGCCAGCTTCGTCTTCATCCAGCTGATGCACTGGACGCTCGCGACCAAGCAGCCGGCGATGACCGCGCCGGCGATGGCGGCCAAGCTCAAGGACCTGAGCGCGGCGCAAGCGGTGGAGGAGTTCGTCGACGAAGTCGCCAACCTGATGCGCTCGCAGGTGGCGGCGGTGCTCGGCAACGTCGGCATGGTGGCGCCCTGCGTGCTGCTTCTGAGCTACCTGATCGCTGTCGTGAGCGGCGCGCCGATGATCAGCCCCACCGACGCCGACCACGTGTTCGCGTCACTGCACCTGCTGAACCCGCTGACCTTGATCTTCGCCGCCTTCACCGGCGTGCTGCTGTTCGCCTCCAGCCTGATCGCGGGCTGGACCGAGAACTGGTTCGTGCTGCACCGGCTGGATTCGGCCATCCGCTACAACCCGCGCATCACGGCGGTGCTCGGTCCCGGGCGGTCGTCGCGTTGGGCCGACTTCCTGCGCATGCACGTTTCCGGTTTCGCGTCCAACATCTCGCTGGGGATGATGCTGGGACTGGTTCCGCCGGTGCTGGCCTTTTTCGGCCTGGGACTGGAGGCGCGGCACGTGACCTTGTCGACGGGCCAGCTCGCTGCCGCCGCGGCGGCTTACGGGCCGCAAGCGCTGCGGATGCCCGAGCTGTGGTGGTGCGTCGCGGCGATCCCGCTGATCGGCATGCTGAACCTGGGCGTGAGCTTTTACTTCGCCTTCCGGCTGGCGCTGCGCGCGCACAGCGTCGTCGGCGCCGACCGGCGGCGGATCCGGCAGGCGATCTGGGCCCGCTTGCGCAGCCGGCCCGCCAGCTTTCTGCTCCCGCAATGAACAAACAGGGCGCCGCCTGCGCGCTGTCCTACATCTGCGGCTGAGGCTGGGCGTTACAGTCCGGCGGGGATATCCACGCACATGAACGAAATCACGGCGATCTGGGCCGAATGGCTCCGGCCATCGGCCGGCCTGCCGACGGTGCAATGGTCGCTGCTCCTGGGCATTGCAGCCGTCGCGGGCCACCTGGTCCAGCGTTACCTGGGCCTGCCCAAGGTGGTGGGCTATTCCGCCCTGGGCGCCCTGGCCGGCCTGGGCGGGTTCAGTGGCGCGGCCTGGCCGCTGCAGGGCATCGGCCTGTTCCTGCTCGAACTGGGCGTCGCCGTTGTCCTGTTCGAAGCCGGCGGCCGGATCCCGCTGCGCTGGTTCCGCCACAACCCGATGGTGCTGATGCAGAGCCTGCTCGAGTCGCTGCTCACGCTGGTGATCGTCTACTACGTCCTGCGCTGGCTGGACGTGCGGCCCGATGTCGCCGAGTCGCTGGCGATGGTGGCGATGGCGGCGTCGCCGGCGGTGCTGAGCCGCATCGTGATCGACACCCGCGCCTCCGGGCCGGTCACCGAGCGCGCGATGGTGCTGTCGACCCTGAGCACGCTGTACGCGCTCACGCTCTGCACCGCGCGCGCGGGCGTGATGTCGCGGCCCCACAAGGACTGGGGCGACATGGCCTACCCGATCCTGGTGGTGCTCGGCCTGTCCGTCGTGGTCGGCGCGGTGCTGGCGCTGGCGCTGCGCGTCGCGCTGCGGGTGATGAGCCCCACCAGCGAAAACACGTCGATCCTGTTCATGGCTTTGCTGGCTGCCGGCACCGCGCTGGCGTCGCATTTCGGCGGCTCGGCGCCGCTCGCGGCCTTGCTGGGCGGCATGCTGCTCAAGCAGCTCAATCCCAAGCCCTGGGCCTGGCCGCGCCAGCTCGGCACCGCCGGATCGCTGCTGACGATGCTGATGTTCGTGCTGGTGTCGGTGGTTGCGGCCAATGCGCAATGGAACATGCAAACGGCCAGGCTGGTGGCGGCGCTGGTCGCGGCCCGCGCAGTGGCCAAGGTGTTCGGCGTCAGCGCCGCCAACTGGGGCAGCGGCCTGAGCTGGCGCCAGGCGCTCTACACCTCGGGCGCGATGCTGCCGATGTCGTCGGTGGCGCTTTTGCTGGTCTCGCAGTTCGCCGCGAGCACGCCCGCGCTGCCGCTGATCGCGCGGGTCGCGCTGCCGGCGATCCTGCTGATGGAAGTGGTCGGCGCGATCCTCGCCACCCTGGCGGTGCATCGCGCCGGCGAAAGTTCGCGTTCCTGGGGCCCGGATTCGGGCCTCACCACACCGGGAGAGATGCGTGGCTGACGGACCGGCCCTCGACGCCGCCGCCGCGCGCCAGGCCGTGCTGGAGCCTTTCCAGCATTCGGCGGCGCTGTCGCTCGGCGTGGAACTCGAGCTGCAGTTGATCAACACCAACGACTACGACCTGGCGCCGTATTCCGACGAGATGCTGCGCCTGATGGCCAGGATCCCGTTGCCGGGTGCCGTCGTGCCGGAGATGACTTCCAGCATGATCGAGATCTCGACCGGCGTGTGCCAGTCCGCCGCCCACGTGCTGGGCGAGCTCTCGCAGATCCGCGATGCGCTGGTCAAGTGCGCCGACAAGCTGAACATCGCGATCGCCGGGGGCGGCACCCACCCCTTCCAGCAGTGGCACGAGCAGCGCATCTACGACCGGCCGCGTTTCCACGAGCTCTCGCAGCTGTACGGGTATCTCTCGAAACAGTTCACCATCTTCGGCCAGCACGTGCACATCGGCTGCCCCGACGCGGACAGCGCGCTGCTGATGCTGCACCGCATGTCGCGCTACATCCCGCACTTCATCGCGCTTTCGGCCAGCTCGCCTTTCGTGCAGGGGCAGGACACGCAGTTCGACTCGGCGCGGCTGAACTCGGTGTTCGCCTTTCCGATGTCGGGCCGCGCGCCCTTCACCCTCAGCTGGGAAGAGTTCGGGCAATGGTTCGAAAAGGCCACGCGCACCGGCGTGGTCAAGAGCATGAAGGACTTCTACTGGGACATCCGGCCCAAGCCCGAGTACGGCACGATCGAGATCCGCGTGTTCGACACGCCACTCACCGTGGAACGTGCCGCAGCGCTGGCGGGCTATGTGCAGGCGCTGGCCTCGTGGCTGCTGCACGAGCAGCCCTTCATGCCCACCGA